>PMYB01000161.1:0-20100 GCA_003170915.1 Bryobacterales bacterium
CATTTCGAGAAACTTCTTGGGGTTGAAATCTCCAAAAAAGGCCATCCGCACCACGCGGAAGCCGTCCGAACCCATGTCCGAGACCTTTTCGGCGATATACACGTTCATCCCGTGAATCAGCGCGGTCACGGTAATCAGGGTGGTGGTGGCCAGGATGATCCCCAGCAAAGTAAGGAAGCTACGCAGCTTGTTCTTCCGCAACGAATCCAGCGCGATGCGTCCCGCCTCCCAAAAGGAAGCGCTCAGACGGAATGATCGTGTCTTTGCCACTGGTGTGATCTACGAAGATAGGACGTGGTTCGTTCCGCGGAATTAACACGCGACAAGTGGGACCGGCCTCCCGGCCCTTCGATGACAGGCCAGGAGGCCTGTCCCACTCACAATTGAGATATCATTCGAATTCACCCTAAATGAACGCCAAAGACCTGAATCCCTCGGGCGCACCGCGCCGTTACCTGCCATTGTTGCTGGTGCTGTTCGCCTGTTCGGGCTGTTCCGCCCTGATCTATGAAATCGTCTGGTACCAGTTACTGCAACTGGTGATCGGTTCCTCGGCCGTTTCACTGGGCGTATTGCTGGCCACTTTCATGGGCGGGTTGTGCCTGGGCAGCATGGCTTTGCCGCGCATCCGCTCCCTCGGCGGGCGGCATCCCTTGCGCGTTTATGCGCTGGTCGAAATGGGAATCGGGATCTGCGGAATCCTGGTGCTGTTCGGAATGCCCCTGGTCGACCGGGTTTATGTGGCGGCGGTGGGGCACGGTTTGCCGGCCATGTTGCTGCGCGCGGTGGTGGCGGCGGCATGTCTGCTGCCGCCCACGGTGCTGATGGGCGCATCGCTGCCGGCCGCTTCTCGATGGCTCGAAACCACTCCCGAGGGCGTTTCCTGGATGGGCCTCTTGTATGGCGGCAACACCGCCGGGGCCGTGTTCGGCTGCCTGTTGGCGGGGTTCTATCTGCTGCGCGTCCATGACATGGCGACGGCCACTTTGGTGGCCGCGGCCATCAACGGGGCGGTGGCTCTGGTCAGTTTCGGCATGGCTTCGAGGACGCCGCACCAGGCGGGCGCCGAAGAGCCGGCCGCCACGCCGGCCGCGGGGGCTGCGCCACGTTCCGGGGCGATCTATGTGACCATCGCACTTTCGGGAGCGTGCGCACTGGGCGCTGAGGTGGTTTGGACGCGCCTGTTAGGGCTGCTTCTGGGCGCCACGGTCTACACGTTCTCCATCATTCTGGCGGTGTTCCTGGCGGGCCTGGGGATCGGCAGCGGCGTGGCGGCGGCGCTGTTGCGGGGCATCTCCCGGCCGCGCATGGCTCTCGGCTGTTGCCAACTGCTGCTGGCCGGCGCCGTCGCATGGACCGCCTACATGCTCGCCAACTCGCTGCCGTATTGGCCCATCAACCCGGTGCTTTCCACCAGCCCGTGGTTCACGTTCCAGATCGACCTGGCGCGTTCGATTTGGGCGATCCTGCCGGCGGCGTTGCTATGGGGCGCCAGTTTTCCGCTGGCGCTGGCGGCGGTGGCCTCGCGCGGCCGCGACGCCGGGCGAATGGTGGGGGGCATTTACGCGGCCAACACCGCCGGCGCGATTGTGGGCGCCCTCGCGTTCAGCATGATTCTGATTCCCGCTGTCGGCACGCAAGGGTGCGAGCGCTTGCTGATCCTGCTCTCCTCCGTCAGCGCGCTATTCGCGCTGGCGTGGCCTCCGCGGGCGAAAGCCGGCGCGGTCTTGCTGGCGGCCGCTACGGTTGCCGCCGTCCTCTTGGCCATCGGCGTCTCCGGGGTTCCATCCATGCTGATCGCCTATGGCCGCCGAATCACGCTCTCCGCCAACCGCTCGGAAATTCTTTACGCGGGCGAAGGGATGAACGCGTCCATCGCTATCTCGCGGTGGGACGACGGGGCGGTGCAGTTCCACGTCAGCGGCAAGGTGGAGGCATCCACGGAACCGTACGACATGCGGCTGCAGCGCATGCTCGGCCACATGCCCGCCCTCCTGCACGCCAAGCCCCATTCGGTGCTGGTGGTGGGGTTCGGCGCGGGCGTCACCGCCGGCTCGTTTGTGCTGCACCCCGAAATTCGGAGAATCGTCATCTGCGAAATGGAGCGGATGATTCCGCCGGTGGCGACGCGCTACTTCAGCCGGGAGAACTACAACGTTCTGAACGACCCGCGCGTCGAAATGGTCTACGACGATGCGCGCCACTACGTCCTGACGACCCGGGAAAAGTTCGATGTCATCACCTCCGATCCGATTCATCCGTGGGTCAAAGGCAGCGCCACGCTTTATTCCAAAGAGTACTTTGAGCTCGTGAAACAGCATCTGAACCCGGGCGGCATTGTCACCCAGTGGGTGCCCCTGTACGAGACCGATCTAAGTACGGTGAAGAGCGAACTGGCCACCTTCTTCGACGTCTTTCCCAACGGAACCATCTGGGGCAACGACACCGCCGGGGGCGGCTATGACACCGTCCTGTTGGGGCAGGCCGAGCCAACCAAAATCGACGTGGACCAACTGCAAGAGAAGCTGGAACGCCCAGACCAGGCGCGCGTGGCCCAGTCGATGCGCGAAGTGGGATTCGGCTCGGCGATCGCGCTGCTCTCGACCTATGCCGGGCAGGGTCCCGACTTGAGGTCCTGGCTGGCGGACGCCGAGATCAACCGGGATGGCAACCTGCGGCTGCAATACCTGGCGGGGCTGGCTCTGAACAAGAGCATGGAAGGCGCCATTTACAGCCAGATGCTGACCTATCGCCGCTACCCGGAGAACCTGTTTGTGGTCTCCGATCGGCTCAGGCCGGCGCTGATGATGGCGCTAGCTCAGTAGGGGCCGGGCACGCCCGGCCCTGCCCGGCCTGCGTGATTACCAGCCGTGCCGCGCGGCCTCTACGCGCGCCAGTGAGACAACCGTCGGATGAACCAGCGTTCGGTATTCCGCGGTCCGCATGTGAACGACATCGTGATGCGTTCCCGCGTTGAAAGCGATCGTGTCCTCGCCGGCGAGACTGCTGTCGAGGTACACGGGAAGGTCGTACAGGCTTCCGACGGGTGGCATCGCGCCCAGCTCGCAATCCGGAAAGAGCTTGCCGACTTCCTCCTCCGTGGCCAGCCGCGCGTGGGTGAGCCCCAGCGTGAGCCGGACCTCCTGAAAATCGACCAGCCTGGTGGCTGGGACCACCATCATGTGATATCCGTTGTCACCGAACACCACGACGGTTTTGGCGACCTCCCGTGCGGGCAGGTGCTCCGCCGACGCGACCTCGCGGGCCGTGAAGGCGGCAGGATGGACGGTGTGAGTGTACGCGGCGTGATTCGCCTCGAGGAAATTGCGCAGTTTCTCCAAGAGTGGCATAGCAACCTCCGCTGATTCGAATTGTACGCCCGAAGGGGCGGGGAAGCGAATCGGCACACGGATTCACAGAAAAATCTAAATGGTTTGTTTCTTAAGAGAGCTTATAGTTTGGCCCCTATTTGGAGCCATCTGGCAGCCGCGCGGAATGAAGGCGCCGTCAGACGATGCAATCCGCCCTGGCTTCGCCCCGATGAGGGGACCCAACTGCGCTCTGGCGCTCGTCAGTCAAGTTCAGGAGGCTCCAGAGGGTGTAAAGAAACAATCCGCACACGAGCTGTGCGATGAATGGCGGAAGTGGGTTTTTCGGACATCAAGCAAAATTCTCTCACCCGCAGCCACTGCGGGTGACTGCGGATCATGAAGGCTTCCCCGATTTTCACACCGGTTCGATCGCGGACGTCAATTACTTCGCGACACTCAGCAACCGTCATAGATACGGGCTTCTCGCAGAGCACGTGTTTGCCCGCCACAGCGGCGCGAATCGACCACGCGACGTGCAGGTGATTCGGTAACGGGTTCTAAACGGCTTCTACGTCAGGATCGGCAAGCAACTCGTCGTACGAGTCATAGGCTTTGGGTATGCCCAGCGCATCGGCTGCACGCCGAGCCTTGCCAGTTCCGCGGGAAGCGATGGCGATGACGTCCGACCATACGCCGCCTTGCATGGCCGGGACCACCTTATTGGTAGCAATTCTGGCCACACCGAGTACTCCCCACTTTACCTTCCGTCGCATGATGTCCTTCTACTTCAAGGTCTGGCCTTCCTAATCTCATCGAGCCTCTTCCTGAGATACTCCTGATATTGCTTTTTCAGCTGGGGATCCCGAGGACTTCCATAGATCTCGCTGGATTTATACTTGCCTTCATCGAACTTCATCCGGGTCCACTCATCGTGGATATGCGTCTCATCGGCGCGGTCCAGAATTTCTTTCACCAATGATGGTGGGATGAAGTAGACGCCTTCGCGATCGCCAAAAACGAGGTCGCCGGGCATCACGGTAGCGCTGCCAATCCGCATCGGGATATTGATGCCGGTCAGCATCACATTGGCGGCACCGCCTCGTGTCGGATCTGTGAGACCACTTGGCTCGGCGTGCCGGAAGTAGGCCGGCATTTCCATGGGAAAAATCCCTTCCAGGTCACGGATGCTGCCATCCACCACCAGTCCTCCGCTCCTGGTTGCCTTCATAATGTAGTAGAAGAGATTGTCGCCGACTATCGTGCCACCTTCTTTCTTGCCAAACAGATCCACGACAAGCACGTCGCCCGGCTGCAGCATATCGATCACCGTCTGGTTGCTGAGGCGCTCGATGCCGCGGGCTTTTGCCTTCGACGCGGCAATGTCCTGCAGGTCCGTACGCATGGGCATGAATTGCGCAGTGACGGCTCGCCCAACCATTTTCTTTCCAGGATGGAGGATCTGGAATCCATCTTCGTATTGGTTGCGGAAGCCTTTGCCCGGCAGGACCGCCCAAATCTCCTCAGATGAGAGCTCCCGTGCTCTTTCGATTAGAGCGTCCGGCACCTTGGGCCTGCCGTCGGGAAAACGTTCGAACGGATTGTCTTTGGAATAATCGCGCAGCTCTTCCTTGCTGAACCCAAACAATTGCGCTCGCGCAGTCGGTTCGACTATTGTCACATACACGCTCAAAGCCAGAGCTGGCATCCATTTTGTCAGGTAAGTGCGAGTCATATTCGTCGTTGAGCCGTCCGCCGCCGGTTCCTTAGGAACACCCATCCGACATTGGCCGGTAGTAGCAGTACTTATACTTGTCTCTTACGCGTTTCAGCTTCGCGCTGGCCCTCTCCATAGCTTGAGGAAATCGGGGGTTGGCAATGATACGAGGCGCATTCAGGTCGTATGGATATTTCTTTTTCAGCGCTTCCAGGTCGGCGAGCTCTATCCCTAACCCCGGTTTCCTGCTGAGAGTGATATGGCTGTTCTTCGGTACGGGAGGATCTTTCAGCAATTCATCCCGGAACGGCGTGTACGGATAAATGAAATACTCGCTCATGTAGCCACTCGGCACACCGGCACAAATATGCGCGTTTGTGATCGTGCCAATCGCGCTGATCCAGCTATGCGGCACCGTTTTCAGTCCATTGAAGCCTGTCACGCGAGCGATGCGCCAGGATTCCGTGATCCCGGTCCCAGTGTGCGTGCAGTCAGTCTGTATGCCTTCGTAGATGTGCTGCTCGATAAAAGGCCTGGCTTCCGCGAGGTCCCGGAAATTCTCGCCGCCAAAGAGCATCACGTTCGGCATCCGCTCTTTTATCTTCAGATAATCTTCGAACTGAGTCGGCCCGATGTCTCCCATCGGCTGCTCGAACCAGTGGAACTTCAAGTCATTGATGATCGGTGCGATCTGGAGGCAGCTCTCGACGGTCCAGCCCTCCCAGACGATTCTTTCGAGAGCAAGCTTGAGATCCGGCCCCACCGCCTCGCGCAGCTTACGGCAGATCGTATTCCCGAATTTTTCGGCGTTCATGTTGGCCTCTTCCCAATCGGTGCCCGGCCTGAACTTGAAACAGTCATACCCCATCTCTTTGTATCTCAGCGCCTCCTCGATCAGCGCATCGATACCATAACGGTTTCCGTCGCCCTTGTCATAGAAGGTCCAGTTTTCACCGGCACTGGCGTAGACATGCACACGCGGATTCGGTTTGTTATCCGTCGCAAGCAGCTCATAAAGCGGCACGGCTTTCGCTTTGCCGATGATATCCCAGCAGGCGATTTCGATCCCATCCGAGAGTCCCAGGAGTTCGGTATCGAAAGGGTTCTTGCCGATCAGATAGCTGTAATCCGGAACCGGCCCGGCTTCTCCCCCGCCACCGATTCCCACGATTCCTTTGTCGGTGAATACTTCAAGCACCTGGACGTTTCTGGAAGCCGTGACGATGGGACCGGCCTCTTCCACGTATTGACCCGTGGGAGGGAAGTAAGTAAGCTGCGTAGGCCTTACCCCCGTGATCTTGATGTCCTCGCGGCCGACCCCCTCCAACAGATGCGTAAAGCTGCCGGACTTTGTCCCTTTCACCGCGCCAAACATCGGCTCAATGGTAACAGCGGCTGCGCCGGCCGCAGTGCCGAGGAATGAGCGCCGCGTCATAGTTTTAACGGTTTACCTCCGCTTCCGCCGCCAGTTACCGCGCCGCGGAGCTTGAGAACGTCGCCCCAAAGTTAGAAGTGCAGCTTCAAAGCGAACTGAATGATGCGCGGCAGAGAGTCCGCGGCGATGATCATCCCCTCCGTGGCGGGGTTGGCCGCCGGGTTGATGCCCGGGTTTGGAAGGCCCAGCACCGGATGGTTGAAGATATTGAAGAAGTCCGTGCGAAACTCCAGTGAAGCCCGTTCTTTGAGGGCAGTTATCTTCGAGAGTCCCAGATCCTGGGCGAATGTGCCGGGGCCCCGCAAGATACCGAACCCCGATGTGCCCGGGCGAAGAGCAGCTCCCGGCGTGGTCGGCTCGACCGGCATGGTGAAGCAGCTCGGGTTGAACCATTGGAAAGGCGACGGGTTGCTCAGGCTGCCGTTGCAGATCCGGTCGGGCCGATTCTGTGTGACGGTCCCGTTCTGGTGCAGCAAGTCGACATCAGGACTCAGGGTGGGCGTGAAAGGAAAGCCGCCATGAACGGAAATAATGGTATTGGCCTCCCATCCGCCGATCAGTTTGTCTATCACGCGATTGCTGGGTGCCCAATGTCTTCCTTTACCAAAAGGAAGCTGCCAGATCGGCGAAATCACGACATTGTGCCTGAGATCGTTGCCCCAGGGACCGCGGTCTATATTGATATTCAACGAGTCGCTTAACCAGGGCACATACTCGAGATTCTTGGAGTAGCTATAGGTGACGATAAAGCTGAGCCCGTGACTGAGATTATGGCGCAACGTGGTCTGAAGCGACTCATAACTGGCGCTGCCGCGCGTCTCGTACATGGGGATAGTTCCGAAGTTTGGAAACGCAACCCGCTGGACCTGGCCCGGCGCCAGGACCACGCCCACCGGTTGAGGGATATTGTATTTGACGGACTGCCCCATCTGATTCGTATCCAGGTGTCGGCTGAGGTTGGCCACATATCCAACGGAAAGCGTGGTATTCGCCCCGAATTGCCTTTCCACGGTCAGATTCCACTGATACATGGATGGCAGCTTGCGGCCGGGCAAGCCGCAGGTGATCCAGGTGGGGGCAGAGTTCGTGCCGCTAAACGGATTGCTCGCGAGGCTCAGGGGGGGAGCAGCATTTCCGGCGGGAGGACTCGTGTAGATCGGTGTCGTGGGGGTGTAAACCAGCGGGTAGCTTTCGCAAGCCTCGCTAATCTCGTCTCCGTTGAGAGAGCCGATGAAGATGCCGCCGCCGGCGCGGATGACCGTGTTCGATGCAACCTGCCAGGCAACACCTACGCGGGGTTGCCAACCATTCTTGTCGGAGATCCAGCAGTTGTCGGGCAGGCCCGCCTCGCGGCACGTGATCACAGAGCCCTGGGGCTCCAGAGCGAGTTGAGACGCTTTGACCGCACTCGAAATCTTGCCGCTTGAATCGTTGGCGACCGCGACCACGCCCGTAAATTCGCCGTTCTTGATGATCGGATTGGAATAATACGGCGGATCTCCGTGGGAGCGTGTTTGATACTCGTACCGCAGGCCCAGGCTGATGGTGAGATTCTGGCGCAAGCGCCACGAGTCATTGACGAACCCGGCCCAATTACTGTAGTACTTATTGATCGGTGGTACCGGATTGCCCTTCTCGGCCTGGGACAGATAACCAAGTAGAAAATCAGCCCACGCGTTGCCCGCATTACAACCGGTGGGATTAGTTTGCCCGGGACAGAATGTCGCGCTGATAGTAGGGAAGTTGCGATCACGGGTCTGCGCGCCGTTGAAGGCGAAGTACCCCTTCGAGTATTCGGTGTTGAAGGTATTGGCGATGGTCCGGCGAATATCTCCGCCGGCACGGATCGTATGCGCTGCGTGAATCAGAGTTACCGTATCCGCGAGGTGTAGGTTCTTTTCTCCCACCCGGTCGGGGCGATAGGTGCCGGAACCGAGAGTGACGCTTCCGATCGCGAAATTCGGAAAACCAGGCGTGGCGTCGGGCTCGAGGTAAGGTTTAATGCCGAGTTGGGCCGCGTAATCGGTCGAGTCATAAATTGCGAAATCCTGCGGATTCGTCGAAAAACCGCCTCGTAGCTCATTGATGATGTAAGGACTGAAGTTATGGAACCATCCCACGCTCAAATTGCTTCCGCCGAAGTGGGCCTTTTCGCCAAAGATGATGGAACCATTAATGTTCGTGGCCAAGGGACCATCTCCTTGGCGGAGAATGGGGCTGTAAGTATACCGGCCGAAAAAGCTATCCTTAGCGGAGAGGCTATAATCCACGCGAACGTTCGGCTGATTGATGTTGATGACTCTTTTAGGATCGAAATAGTAATTGTTTGTCGGAGCGAGCGCGAGACCACCCGGTGTGGTATTTTGAGTGCCCGGCAGATTGGGAACCGGCATGAAAGGAATCACTTTGGTCGAGATGGCGTTCCAGCGCGACTGCGGAATTCTGTTATTCTCGAAAGGCTGCTGGCTAAGCGGATCGAAGATGATATCGCCGGCAGGGAAAATACCATTGCGCATGTCGACGGAAGGGACCGTGGTCACGGTGGGCTGCGAGAACACTTCTCGCGTACTGTCGTAGCTGAAGAAGAAGAAAAGCCTATCCTTCTTGATCGGCCCCCCGATGTTGCCGCCGAACTGGTTTCGTTTCAGCAGGTTCTTAACGTGGGGACCGGTGAGAGCCCATTGCGCGGCATCCACGGCGTCGTTCCGAAGGAACTCGAAGAGCGTACCATGGATCTGGTTCGTTCCAGACCGCGTGACGACGTCCACCTGCACAGGGCTGCGGCCATACTCGGCCGAAAAGTTCGCGGTTTGGACTTTGAACTCCTGAATCGCATCTACAGAAATGGGGAGACTGGCGCCGCCGAAATCGCGTTCATTATTCTCAATGCCGTCCAGCCGATAATAATTCCACTGCGCATCCTGACCGTTGATGTCAAACGCCGGCATCCCATTTCGCTGGCTTCCCGCCGTTACGGGATTCGCGTTTCCGTTCAAGCTTCCGTAAGTAGACGTATGCGTGGCGCGCACGGATCCGGCCGAAAGTTCCAGCAGTTGGGTGAAGTAGCGACCGTTCAGCGGCAGGTCCCGAACCTGTTGGCTCTGCACCACAGTGCCGACACTGGCATCAACCGTATCCAGCAAGGGAGTTGCCCCCCCGGTGACGGTTACCTCCTGCGTTTCCGATCCGACCTGCAGTTGCACATCGATGCTTGCCTGCTGGTCCACGTTCAACCGGATATCTGCTAGACGCTTCGGTTCGAATCCTTTGGCCGTCACCACGAGCGTGTAGGTTCCCGGAATCAGGTTCGGCATCACGTAAAAACCCGCCATCGTTGTCATCGTCGTTTTTACCACCCCGGTCGCCGTATTGGTCACGATGATCTCGGCCCCCGGAATTGCGCCGTGGCTCGCGTCCTCGACAGCGCCACTCAAAGTGGCGTTGCCGATCTGGCCAAACGCCAATCCGCAGGATATGGTCAGGCACGACAAGAATGGTAGAGCTCTTTTAAAGGAGTTCATGGTCTCACCTCCACTGGCGGGAAATCTTAGAACGCTAGGGGTGTTCCCTTGAAGGAACTTGCCATGGCGATCCGATCAACCCCACACCGTAGTATGCTAATATTGTCTTCAGTAGCAGTAAACCACAGTTGGACGCTCCTGTGATTTTACGGTAAAATATTTACATGCCTGGCCGCCTCCATTGGTTTGCCTTCTACGCGCCGAAAGAAGAACTGCGCGGCAAGCGCCCACAACTTCATAAAACGAGGGATGGAGCGGCATTCGCTCAACTGGCCGGCGCGCTTTGCGGCCACTGCGGGTTCAAGGTCGGCGACATCATCCTGAACCATCCGGAGGCGGCGAACCGCGACTTTGATTATCCCTTCGAAAAGGGGGACCTGCTGCTGGTGACGACGCGTCCGCCCTTGGACGATTCGGAGGAGGGGGATGCTAGGCGTGTAGAGAAAAGCGGCACGGCTTTGGAGGGCAAGATCTTCGGGGTTTTTAGGAAATACTTCAAGACGTGTTCGCGATCCCGCATCGAGTTGTCTGACGGGATTGCCCGGAGGATGACTGAACTAGGGCTGCCCTGGCGGGAACGGGCGAACGTAGCCTTCAGGATGAACGCGGGGGCTGGCTATTCGGGTTGCGCGGATACCGTCGGACAGTGGACCCCTCACCCTCGTGCCGATCTGACTGCAGCATATCTGATCTACTGCACCGATACTTGGGCGGAGGGACCGGCCCTCCTTGGCGCCTTCGCCATGGGTGGTACCGAAACGATGATGTGGGGAGCTACCTTGGCAAGGCGCTATTCGTCTGTATTGCAAGAACTTACGAGCACCGGACGAAACACGTTTATTATGGTTGAATTTGGCACACCAACCATGCTCCAGCCGGACATTCTGCCTGCGGTTGCTCCAGATTGCGATGCGCTGGCGATCGCACGCATCGAGCTGTGAGTTGCAGCCACGGGTGTTTCGGGCCAATTCTATGACTTAGCCACAGCCCAGGGAAAGCTGTGGCTGTAAGTATTTCGATCCAGGAAGTCGAAGAGGTTATCCAATTCGGGATCGATGCCACGATATGGGTGTTGTCGGTGAAAGGGATCCCGGAGTTCACGCTTCGCCAAGAATTCGGGCCCAGTCAAGAACAGATCGCGTTCCACAGCTTGGATGGTGGCCGCTTCGCTGATGATTGCCTTCTCCAGCGCCGCGCCTTCAGGGTTATTCACCCCAATGTACTGGAAGCGCTCGGCTGACCATTTCATCGCCCTTCGATGCAAGTCGAACCGTCTTGCCTTAAACTGCCAGCCTAAAGCGGTCATTTTTTGCGGCCATTTTCCGATTTGCTTTTTGAACCTGGCAATCGAGAAAAGGAGATTCTCAAAACTGTCTCTGGCGAACTGCTCCGACACCGCCCGTTCCGATATCCCTGCACCTTGCAACCACCCATGATCCCTTGCAATTTCCCAATAGCTTTCTCCCTCGGAACGCATCCCTGCCTTCTCCTGGGTCATACCACCCGAAAACACGAGCAGCGATTCACTGTCCTTGGCTCGACGGACGCCCGCTTCAACGTGTTCGGCGTATAACTTTCCCTCACCGTGATAGCCCCCCACCCTACTCGATTCCAGTCCCACCTTGTCGGCTGTTGTGCAGCCCTCTATGAACACCGCGTGACCCGGTACAACGATCAACTCGGAAAGCGGCCGAAAACTCATTTGTCCCTCCTGCCCTTCACCGGCACGGTGTTCTTGGTACCCGGACCAAACGCGGGGGCAACCGTAAGCTTGACGTCTGTGAGCGACTTTTGGCCAAAGCACAGAGTAGTCATGAACACTACGAACAAGCAAGCCCTTTTGTCACGCGAGAATTCATCGTCTGTCTCCAGATCGGCCCTCGCCATGCAACGGCAAGGTTCTCCTGAGGCTTTAGCAAGTTACACCTGATCTTCTCGGCCATTATACACTTGGTTTTCATACGGGCAAAGAAAAACGGCTCTGAGCAGGAATTCGATGAAGCGCCCGATTGGCGCGGGTTTCAAGGTTTTGGCGGTTCCGGCTGCGGTCGGCGGTTTTGCGACCCCGCACTGTCGGCAGCGGGCAGCCTTGCCGCTGGCCTATCCGGAGTCTTCTCACGCAAAATGGGGTAATTATATAGTTGGCTAAGTGAAGGATAGGGGGGCCGGCGGAAGGCGTGACAGACTGGACAGTCAACCCGTCTTCCGCGACCGCCGCTTTTCCCGCGCCTGCCTTCGCTCCGCCTGTTCCTTCAGAATCGCCCCTTTCGGCACGGAGAGCGATCTGCGGAACGCGCGGTCAAAGTTCTCAAATTGGCTCGGTCCGGCACACCTGACGGCCAAATCCGCGATTGTTTCGGCCTGGGATTTCATTCAGTTCCCATCATATAACGGATTTCGCCTCCTGAGCCACGGAAAACGGGCCATTCCGGTCACAGCTTTTTTCCCGTGTATTTTCAGCTACTTGCCGCGAAACGCTTGGAGCCAGCCTGCTATCATTAAAACAGGAGGTTCGATGTTGCAGGATTGCCGGTTTCGGAACGGTAAGCGCCTTGCGGAACACCATGTCCATGCGCGCGGATGGCACGGCGCCTATGTTTTCTCCGTTTGTTCTCGGGTAAACACCTGGAACAGGTACCTAGAGATCCACCTCCAGTGTTCTTATTATCTTGAATTTGTGCGTAATTTTCTTTACTTCCATGCGTCTAACGAATAGACTAAAAAGATTGACAGTCGGCCCGATGTGTGGAAGCTGGAGTGCATTATTCTGAGAACTCGGTTGGATGTTTGACAGTATCGACGGAGTAGAATTTTCCGTCAGGCGCGGTGAACTGCTCGATCCTGAACTTTTCGCCGCCGTCTCGCGTCCTCCGGTAGTACATGATGGCTTGGTTTTTGCCGTCGCTTTTTCGGAGGAAGTTTTCGGCGCGTTCAGATGTGTATTTTCGGTTGGCCAGCGGCTTGGTATCGATTTTTATTTTGTGCGGCTTGCAGGTTTTTTTGAGGAAGTCCAACATGCCATATTCCTCGAACTTGGCGGTGACTTCATCTTGTGTTCCGAATATAGGATTTTGATCTTGAGGAGGTATTTCCATGGCGGCACCCTCGGTTAAGCCTTTAGTTAAAGAGATAAAGGACCGTCTACGCGCATTCCTGGCCGATCCCGAGCAAGAGCAGGAGTTCCGCGTCTGGTTCGCGTTGATGCTTCGGGATGTTCACAGCGCCAATAATGTGGAAGCGGAGGCATTAGCCCATCAAATAGTGGCGACCTTCGCAAGACAAGAACACGGTCCAGATGCGCCTCGACAACTGACGACCGAATTGACGCAGTTGGTGAGTGAGTCGGAAGCGGGCGTATATTTTGCCACAGACCCTTTTTCGGTAAAAACAGGGACAGCATCTAGTGATCTCCAGGAGGGGGCTGTATTTGCATTTGAAGGATTGCAGGTTGGTGCAGAATACGCATCGGAACCCGCGTAAGCAGGCTACCTTCGAATAGCACGTCGAACCAATGAAGCCCTTCTTCTGGGGCGGCTATCATAAGCGGAACGGCGACCATTGCGCCATTGTCGTCACCGCCCTGAAAGAACACGGGGAGTGAGTTTTCTGGCATGTAGCTAAGATCCGGTTTTTGTAGCCTAAAACTTACCTTGTGGCTGCCCGCGCCAAGATCTCCAGATTTCAAAATGACAACTAGGGTGATCTGTATCACCTGTTGTGGCAGTTGAACGCCGGGTGGTATTGGGACGGCGAATTTGGGCACGGTGAATCTGTCAACCACCCTCACAAACGTCGGGACGTTGCCCTGTTCCATTAAGACCTTTTCGCATAGGAACGCCGCCGCGATGTAGGGCCCTGAAAAACTGGCTTCGCTTGCCATCCTGTCATCTCCTTTTGACTAACGAAATACTCTAGGCACACTTCCAGTGTTTAATTTCTGGCTTGACTTTTTGAGGAAACCCGGATACGATGAAGGTGCTTAACGTCCTCATCGACCGGGGTGCCATCTCTGGCGCCCTCTTAGGTCGAAACTAGTCCCTCTTATTGTACCGCTGGTGGCTCCGCTGTCAAACGAAAAACATTAAACGATACCTTTTGTTCTATGTTTTGAGATTGCGCGCGCCGCGATTCTGGCGTTTGCGTTCCTGTTTAGTTAATAGGTGCCGGTTGGATTTCCAACTCCTTGCCGGTAAGCTGGTCCCACGTTAACCGCTTGCCGACGATCTGACGGACGGCCAAATCGAAGCGGTCCTTATCCTCGAACCCAACGCGGTTGTTGTAGCGGAACGCCTGCTCATCGAGATAGCGGAAAAGGTGAAAGGGTTCAACCGAAACATACGTTCCCCTCAATCCGCGCTTTACCAGCGACCAGAAATTCTCCATGCCGTTCGTGTGAACCTCACCGCGTACGTACTCTACCGCGTGGTCAACCACTTCATGCTGAAACTCATCCAGCCCCTCGTATGATGCCAGCGCATCAGTGAACAGAGCGGAACCGGCCAGGACGTGCTCGCGGACGTTAGCTTGGAGGGTCTTCTTTTTGGTATTGCCTACTACCGCGGTGCGCACCTTGCCGCCAACGGTTTTGCTGCCGCGCTCAAGAATCCCCATAACTGCGACTTTATCCTTGCCGCCAGTGCCGGTGATCTTGCGCTTGCGGTCCTCGGTATGCATGTTTCTCGCTTTGCCGCCGATGTACGTTTCGTCCACTTCCACCTGTCCGGAGAGTTTGTTCCCCTGTCCCATACCGAGCGAAAACCGAATCCTGTGATCCATGAACCACGCGGTTTTTTGGGTGATATTCAGCGCGCGTCCAATCTCGCAACTGCTCACGCCGTTCTTGCAGTTGGAAACCAGCCAGGTAGCCGTGAGCCACTTGTCCAAGCCGAGAGGGGAATCCTCATAGATCGTTCCGGTTTTCAGGGAGAATTGGCGCTTGGAGTGCTTGTTCCGGCACTGCCAGCGGCTCTGGTTGGCCAGGAAAATAACGTCCTTGCAGCCGCACGTCGGACAGACCACGCCATTTGGCCAGCGTCGGCGTACCACGTAATCCCGGCAATTCTCAGGATCGGCGAAGTATACGATTGCCTCTTGCAGACTGGTTGGTTCAGCGGCCATATTTAAAGTGTAGCCGAAAACAGCCGCTTAGTCAAGTAAGTAATTACCCTTGGGAGGTGCAGAATCAGCCCTCCCAGGGGGCGCATGGGGACATTCATGGGCAAAAACCGCAAACCGCGCTCCAAGTTCTTGGCGAAGTTCTTGGCGAAGCCGGCGGGCAGTTGATTAGGTGTATGCTATGAGCTACTCGTGCAGCCAGAACGAACCTCTAGACTGGTCGTCGTAGCCGGGTAAGGAGCAGCGTCATGCCTAAGCCTTCTCCATTTGCCTCCATGAAGCTGGATATCAATGCCGGAACCGATCGCTCGCCGGCGAAGCCGGCGTCTGAAGCGCCGTTTCGCATCCTATTGTTAGGAGACTTCAGCGGGCGTGCCAACCGCGGGGCTCCGGCCCCGCCCAGCCGAGAACCCGTTGTGATCGATCGCGACAACTTCGACCAGGTGCTGGCCAATATGGGCGCCGAACTGCACCTCGGGGGAGGACAGCATGGCCCCCGGATGGCACTGAGATTCCAGGAACTGGAAGATTTTCATCCCGACCAAATTTACGAGAAGATCGAGCTCTTTCAGACGCTTCGCGAGACGCGCCATAAGCTGGGCAACCCGTCCACTTTTGCGGAAGCGGCTGCCGCGGTGAAGGGCTGGGCCGAAATGCCGGCCACACCGCCTCTGGCTATGCCGCCGCCGCGGCCGGAACGATCTGCCGTACCCCCCGATCCGGCCGCCCTCGCTGGGGGCAGTCTGCTCGAAAGCGTGCTGGATGTCACGGAATCCCGGCTATCCCCAGCGGAACGCCGCCCGGAGGAGTTGCAGGCTTTCATCGAACAAGCAGTGGCTCCTCATGTCGTACCTCGTCAGGATCCGCAGCTTTCGGAACTGGTCGCGCAAGTGGACGCGGCCACGGGCAAACTGATGTGCGCCATCCTGCACCACAAGGATTTCCAGGCGCTGGAAGCAGCCTGGCGGGGTGTGTTCTTTCTGGTTCGTGGCCTGGAGACCGGCACTCATCTGAAGCTGTATCTCCTGGACATTTCCAAAGCGGAACTAGCTGCGGATTTGAACTCTTCCGCCGACCTGCGGGACAGCGAAATGCACCGCCTGCTGGGTGAAGAGGCGGTCAAGGCCCTCGGCGCACAGCCCTGGGCGATGGCAGCAGGCAACTTCACCTTCAGCCGGACGGAGGCCGACATCGAGACGCTCGGCCGGCTTGCGGAGCTCATGCGCGTCGCGGGCGCGCCATTTCTTGCGGAAGTCGATCCAGCAGGCGATGCGGATTCTTCGGAGACGGCCCGGCACTGGAGATCCCTGCGGCATTCGCCGGCGGCTTCCTGGCTGGGCCTGGCGCTTCCTCGCTTCCTGCTCCGCCTGCCCTACGGAAGAGAGACGGCGCCGGTGGAGAGCTTTGCTTTTGAGGAGATGCCCGGCACACCGGACCACCAGAAGTATTTGTGGGGCAACCCAGCCTTCGCCTGTGTCTACTTGTTGGGCCAGGCTTTCAGCAGTGATGGGTGGAATCTGCGGCCTGGAGTGCATGAAGAGATCGGAGGGCTGCCCTTGCACTTGTACGAGATGGGTGGAGAGAAACGGCTGAAGCCGTGCGCCGAACTGCTGATGACGGACAGCGATGTGGAGTGGATTCTGGAGCAGGGATTGATGCCGCTTGTCTCCTTAAAGAACGAGGATGCCGTTCGACTGCGGCGATTCCAGTCTATAGCTGAGCCACTGGCCCCCTTATCCGGCCGGTGGAACTAATCCGGCCGGTCCGCTTCATCGGCGGTTCGGTGGAGGGCACGATGGGCTGCGGAAAGCGTGGCCCCCCGCCAGACCGCTTGCGCGGCCTCATCAGCCAACTATTGACCTTCGGGCCGGGCTGGGCGCTTCCGATTTCGGCGGTTTCCTCTGAACGGCAGTCGTGAGACGGCGGGCCTGATCCGTCACGCAGACCAAAAACATCGGTTGCCGTGCGTTCTTCAGCAAATCGATGATGCGCTCCGGTGCGTCCTCCAGATAAATCGATTTCCCGTCGGTCAGCAGATGTATTTCCGAATCGGGCGCCAGCACCTCGCTCAGCCGCTTCCGCAGCTCCTTTTCTAGGAAGCGCAGCACGCGGCGAATGTTCTGCAGCGAAAAGCCTTTCCGCCGCAACTCGGCGATCACCGAAACCTCGATCACCTGGTTCGGCTGGTATAGGCGCTTGTGATTGTCCTGGCTGGGCGAGACGACTTTGCGTTCATCCCACCACTGCAACTGACGAAGGCTGACGCCGGCAATCCGCGCGACGTCGGCGCTGGTGTAGGCCTGGGTTTCGAGAGGCGCAAGGGAGTGTTCTCTGGTTCTGAACATTCTCAAAACACTTTCATTAGGGCATGTCTTGGTGCACTCTGATTGTAACTTGAATTTCGGGCGATCTGATTTCCTCGAAGCTCCCGCGCCGGCGAACTCGACGATGCTTCAGCCTAAAGGCGGCCCGAGCGGCATCTACCCACTTCACTTTCGCTACGTCCCCGGCAATCTACACCACGCCCAGAGCTTTAGCCGCTTTGCGCACGTCGGCCGGCTCGATTACGATGAGTGCGCCGAAGCGGCCCGCGCCGGCGCACAGGGCATGCAGCGAGGTCGCGTTGATACCCGCTTCAGCCAGTTTGCACATCAACTCGGCCACTGCACCGGGACGGTCTTCGCCGTTTACCAGGAACGCCTTCTGCTTCTTGCCCAGGGTGAGCGCGGCTTTCTTGCCTGCAGCGGCGACTCCCGGCGTCTTCTCGTCCACAACAAAGATGATTTCGGCGTTCCGGGCCGTTTTCCGGTAGCCCAGGAAGCCCCTCAGGTTCATTCCCGCGTCTTTGAAAGCCGTCAAGACCCGAGCGCCTTCCCCGGCCTTGTGGGGTATTGCTGCTACGTAATACTCAACTCGTGAAATCTCGTCAGCCATTGTCGTTCTCCTTCCACTAGCTTACGCCAAGACAAAGAGCAGGACACATGTTTTATTTCAATCGCGGTCCATCGGGTACGCGGCGGCGCTGTTCAGGGACCACGCGACCCTTCGGGCCGTGGTGTGAAACCATCGGAGGCAGCACCTTCGCGTGCGAAGAAAGCGCGGGTACAGCGGCCGTAACCGGCGCGTGGCAGGGAGCGCTGTGCTACGCGGATCTCCGGCCTGAGGCCGGCATCCGCATCGTCGAGCGGATGGGAAGCCACAACAGCCAGAAGAGCGCGAGGGCGGTTGCCGCGCCTCCTATCGGATACATCGGCCATGGGCCGAACACCAGAACCGCGGCCGCAACCACAACTCCACCATGCGCAACGAAGAAATAGATGGCCGGATAGGAGGGCCACGGGGACCACAGGTCCGGCATGAGCAGCGCCATACCCGCTCCCGCCAGCCCGGCAAAGCAGCGGCACCTTTCGATTTTACAGGAAGGGTGCTCCAATATTAAGTTTTATCCCCGCGGTCGACAGCCGAAGCGCCGGCGGGCGAGACGGAAGTGTAGAGTATGAGCGGAGTGCCGGGATGAACGTGGAGGTGGTCTGTTACTCCGGTTACAAAGGGGACGAGCGTCCGGTTCGTTTCCGACTGGGTGGTCGGGATTATTCCGTGGAAGAGCTGCTTGACCAGTGGTATGGGCCGCAGGACGTCTTTTTCAAAGTGAAAGCGAACGACGGCAATGTGTACATCCTTCGGCGCCGCTCAACGACGCCTGAAGGTGAATGGAGCCTGGAATCGTTCCGTGACATCAGACGGGGCATCTGAGAGGAAATGCCCTGCCCACGGTGGCCCGAGCTGGCGCTCGCAACCCGCCTTCGACGATGATGGGACCGGGGAGCAGCGATGCAGGCCAGCCCGTTACGGCTCGCGCATGGATGGACATTGAGCCGCGGCTCCGGCATGTCCCAGGCGCGGGTGTGCGAATTCATTCGCCCGGCCGTTCGCGCCGTGCCTTCCTCCATGGCGCGGCGGTTCGGTTTTTGCCGGATCTCGCTCCCGGCCGAAGCGGAAGCCGGCGTTACCTCGCGTTGGACCATAACAAATAGCGGGCTCGAAGTGTCGGTCACGACAACGGGGTTTGAAGAGCATGACGTTGCGATGGAGTTGCTGCTGTGCCTCGGCCAGGGACTCTGGGAGAGACTGTCGGACGGGGAGCTCCGTGCGTACTGGATGCTTCTGTGCGACGAAATCAGCATGGGGATCGAAGGCGAGATTGACGAGCTGGCGCTGGAGGAAAAGCGCTCCCTGTTCGAAAGCCGATCCCATGCCAACAACGTGAAGCGGCTCACGCGTTATGGCCGGTCCTCCTTCGCGGGGACTGCGGCCGAGTACGTTCACAGTCTCTGGCATGAGGTCACCGTTCGAACTGGTCCGGACTACCTGCCGGCACTGCCGTTGCGGCGGCGCCTGGAACTAATGGCGCGGTGGTTCCCGCCAGACCGCGGTTATCGCCTGTTCCCCGCAGTACGGCGTCACGGAGGGCCGTCTCCGTCAGCGCTTGCCTGGTAAGTACAGGGCTTTCGCCCGGTGCGCGAGTTCGCCGCTCTCAGCCAGGCGAACGTATCCAGGATGCCAGTCCGTTTGCCGCATGAGCTAACCGCGCTCGCATGATATCCACACGTTCCTACGCCCCGCCTGACCTCATAGGCACAAACACCACGCCCCCAGCGGAGCGGCGCCGGATCCGGCCCTTCGCGTCTTTCTCGATCAGCACCAACTCCTGGTTCCACCCGAGGCCAACCGGCGCCACGAGGCGCCCTCCATTCGCAAGTTGGTCGATCAGCGCCTGCGGGACCTCCGGCGGCGCCGCCGTGACCATGATTCCATCAAATGGCGCCTGTTCCGGCCAGCCTTTGTAACCATCCCCTTGGCGCACTGTTACGTTGCGGTATCCGAGATCGCTCAGGATGCGCTGCGCCGATTTCGCCAGTTCCGGAACAATCTCAATCGTGTACACCTGTTGCGCCAGTTGCGAGAGGACCGCTGCCTGGTAGCCCGACCCGGTCCCGATCTCCA
>PMYB01000161.1:20112-24798 GCA_003170915.1 Bryobacterales bacterium
CATAGCCGATCGGAACCGGATGGTCGTCATAGGCCATCGGCCGGCAGGCAATGGGTACAAACAGATGACGCGGAGTGGCGCGCAGCACACGCAAAAGCTCCGCGCCACGGATGCCGCGGCTTTCAATCTGCTCACGCACCATGCGTTCACGATCCGCGGCGTACGGGTCAGCCGAGAACAGGAGACCCGTCAGCGGAAGAACCAGGATGGCGTAGAAAACGCGCGCCCGGCGCAAGTCAGGCCAACGCTCCAGCACGGCCAGCCTCCTTGCTTATTCTAGGTCAAGCGGTGACGCGCGAGTTCGGACGGTCGCGCTTTCGGCGCTTAGGCTGATTTCTTTCGCGCAATTCAGGAGGTCGCGGGAAGCAAGCACCCGATGTTCGCTTTCGACTACTGCGGGCTTCCGCCGACGCTGCAAGTGGTGGCAGCTACCGCGACCAATCCAACAGGGCATGGTCATCTTCATCCTGGCGAGTGAGCCCTCGCCGCACAACCTGATTGTCCCCACATTTGGTCGAGCACGATTCCGCGCGCGGGCTGTCATTCTCCTGTGCCAATACCGTCCGCCCTCGAATACCGTCTCACCGCCGGCCACCGTCTCCAACACCCGCTCGGGCGGCGCATCGGCTTTCAGGATCGGCTGTTGATACTCTTGAGGAGGAGGGCGAAAGGGAACGTAACCTCGGCAGGCGCGCAATTATGCCATGAGAGTTCTTCTGGTTTCCTCGAACACCGAAAGGACGGCCATCATCCCCTTACCGCTTGGGCCGGCGTTTGTTGCTGCCGCCTGCCGGCGGGCCGGCCATGAAACCGTCCTGCTGGACTTGATGTCCGAGCGCGATGCGATACCGGCGCTCCAGAAGCGCATCGAAGAATTCCGGCCCGGCGCGATTGGCATTTCGGTGCGCAACATCGATGACCAGAACATGGCCAGCCCGAAGTTCTTGCTGCCGGCGGTTCGCGATGTCGTGGCGGTTTGCCGTAGGCTGTGCGATGCCCCGATCGTCCTGGGCGGCCCCGGCTACAGCATGTTTCCTGAGAGCGTGCTGCGGTTCCTCCAAGCCGACATGGGAATCCGGGGCGAAGGGGAAATCGTATTCCCCGCGCTGCTGGAGCGGCTGCAGAGCGGCTCCGACCCGTATGGTCTGCCCGGCGTTTACCTCCCCGGCCATCCCCCGGTGGGTGCGATCTTCAGCACCAGCCTGGAGGACCTGCCACTGCCCGAACCCGAGCTTTGGCTCCCGGCCGCGCGGCAGAGCCGCGATTTCTGGATACCGGTCCAAGGGAAGCGCGGCTGTCCGATGGGCTGCAGTTTCTGCGCCACCAAGCTGATCGAAGGCACGCATATTCGCAGGCGATCGCCGGAAAGTATCGCTCAGTGGGTGGAGCAGGCCGCGGCGTGCGGCTTCCGCAATTTCTGCACGGTGGACAACACGTTCAATATTCCGCCCTCTTATGCCAAGGGGCTTTGCCGGGAGATCATCCGGCGGCGCTTGGATGTCAACCTGTGGTGCATCGTGTATCCCAAGTGGGTGGATCGCGAACTCGTGGAGTTGATGGCCAGAGCCGGCTGCCACGAGGTCAGTCTCGGGTTTGAAAGCGGTTCGGACTGCGTGCTGACCCGGTTCCACAAGAGGTTCCGCGCAGGAGAGGTGCGGACCACCGCGGAAATGTTCCGGGAAGCCGGCATCCGGCGCACCGGTTTCCTGATGCTTGGAGGGCCGGGGGAGACCAGAGAAACGGTCGAGGAGAGTCTCGCCTTTGCCGATTCCCTCGATCTCGACTCCCTGAAAATCGCGGTGGGTATTCGGATCTACCCGGAGACGGACCTCGCGGCTACTGCGGTGGCCGAAGGCCTGATCGCGCCGGAGGACGATCTGTTGCGGCCCACGTTTTACCTCGCTCCGCGGATCCAAGAGTGGCTGCCTCCCCGAATGGCCGCCTACAAAGCTTCGCGCTCTTGGGTGATGTAGAGCGCTCCGCCGGCTCGGGGCGTGGCCTCCTGCCCGCACGCGCGAGCGGCACCCACAGCAAAGCCTCGAGCCGGTCAAGTGCTCTGTCTGCGATACTGTACTGCCGCCCGCGTTCCGACCAAACTCCTGCTCGTTTTCCCTTACTTCGCAGCGTTTCTCGGCGTTTCGTCGTTTTGAGCGCCTAAGTCGTCTTTGATCACAACTCCGCCTTTCATCACAAATCTGACGCGCTGCATCTCAGTGATGTCCTGCAGCGGGTCTCCGGAGGTCGCGATCAGGTCGGCGAACTTGCCCTTTTCGATGCTGCCGACTTTGTCCTGCCAGTGGATAATCTCGGCATTCACCGTGGTTGCCATACGCAACGTATACAGTGGCGTCGCTCCCCAACTGACGAGGATGGGAAACATCTCGCTCTGCACGCCATGGGAACAGTTGCAGGCAGCGTTAAAGATTCTGCCCTGCCCGTTGGAAACTGGGGTGGAGCCGCTCCCATACCCGAGTCTTACACCGGCCTTCAGCATCTTCTTCCACGTCTGTTCCATCAGGCGCCAGCGACTGTAGGGTGCCCATTGCTTCAAATCCCCAGGTTCATCCTGGCGATGATCGAGGAGCGTCGAAGTGACTGGGAGGTTTTTCTGGACGATCGTTTTGATGTCCTCATCGGTCGCCGCCGTGGCATGTTGGATATCGTCGACCCCAGCTTCAATGGCCCATTTCAGGCCGTCACCACCGTAGGTATGGCTGGCGACGAACATCCCCCGGCGATGTGCTTCGTCCACGACGGCCTTGAGTTCCTCCAGACTGGGAAGCGCCTGGTTCACCATCTCCCCATTCGGCTTGAAGTAGAACGCCCCGGTGGTGTGGATCTTTACGTGGTCCGCGCCATAATGGGCCAGTTCGCGGACGCCCGTGCGCAAGGCGTTTGCGCCATCCTTGACAATTTCCACTTCGAACGGTTTGAACTCCAAAGGATACGGTGCGGCGCCAGGGGCCGTGATCGCCAGGATTGGCCCGGCCGGCAGCAGTCGCGGCCCCTGCACCAACCCGTGTTCGATTGCTCTCTTCAACTCCACATCGGCGAACCCGCCCCCATGTGTCCCCTGGACGACCTGAGTGGTGTAGCCGGCCTTCAAACTTTCTGTCGCGCTGTCGAGCGCCACCATCATCTGGTACTGCAGTCCTCCCACCCCGTCCGTCAGGTGAAGGTGGCCGTCAATTAAGCCCGGCAGCACCGTGGCCCGGCTCAGGTCGATCGCTTTCGCGCCGGCCGGGATCGACACACTGGCGGCGGGGCCGACACCCATGATGCGCTCGCCCTGGATTAGCACCACCTGGTTCGCCAACATCTGGCCCGACTTCGGGTCGAACAACTTGCCTGCTCGTATCACGGTCGTCTGTGCGGCCTGCGACCAGAGCATGGCGGCAGCGCCCAGCATCCCAGTGACCGTTCTCAACACATACTTCAATCGCATGGCGTAGCTCTCCGTTCGGTTTGAAGTGCTGTCTTCACTGCCCTTCCCCGCGCGGGCGGGCGCAGGGGCAGGCGCAGTTGCATCACAATAAGCTACCGCCATACGGGCACCCGCTGCAAGCGGGTGCCCCGGCTGGTTCTTGTCGGCCGCGGGCCAAACACAATGTGCTGTGCGGTGATCGAACCACAAACCGTCTGCGCTCTCAAAAACATCCAGCAGAGGGAGACGGTTCAGCCCACTCGACGAAAATGCCTATACTTCAGTATGCGCCCTCTTGTTTACTTACCCTCCCTGATGGCCGCCGGACTAGTATGGATTGCCGCTGCCTCCGCTCAGACGATCACGGTGCGCTTTCCGGCCTCGCGCTCCGATAAGCCTCTGGACGGCCGCCTGCTGCTCTTGCTCTCAAACGATCCGAGCGCCGAGCCGCGTATGCAGGTCGACGATACGCCTAAGTCGCAGATGATTTTCGGGGTAACGGTAGACGGATGGAGACCAGGCGAGCCCCTCACGATCGGCGACAACGCGCAGGGCTATCCGCGGGCGAGACTGAAGGACGTGCCGCCTGGAGAGTATACAGTCCAGGCCGTGCTGAATATTTACGAGACCTTTCACCGGTCGGACGGCAAGACGGTGAAGCTGGCGCCGGACCGCGGCGAAGGCCAGCACTGGAACCTCGCGCCTGGCAATCTGCTGTCGAAGCCGCGGTTGGTTCACATAGGTCCCGCGGCGCCGCCGATCGCGGTCTTGCTCGATGATGCGATCCCGCCTGTCGACCCCGAGCCGGATACAAAGTACATTCGCCACATCCGCATCCAGTCGACGCTCCTGACGAAGTTTTGGGGCCGGCCGGTTTATCTCGCGGCGGTGGTTCTGGTGCCGGAGGGCTACGACACCCATCCGCGGGCGCACTATCCCCTGATCGTTTTCCACGACCACTTCGTAACCGGCTTCAACGACTTCCGCGAGACTCCGCCGGACCCTAACCTGAAGCCCGATTACTCCGAGCGCTTTCACCTCGCGGGCTACAACCGCATACAGCAGGAGGAGGCATACAAGAACTACCAGGCGTGGATTGCGCCAGGCACGCCACGCATCTTGATCGTGAAGCTGCAGCATGCCAATCCTTATTACGACGACTCGTATGCGGTGAACTCGTCGAATCTGGGTCCGTACGGAGACGGAATCGAGACCGAGCTGATCCCGGCTATCGAGCGCCAGTTTCGCGGCATCGGCCAAGG
>PMYB01000161.1:24812-50460 GCA_003170915.1 Bryobacterales bacterium
CCGGACCCTGTCGACTTCCACGCCTACATGACGGTTGACCTGTATCGGCAGGACAATATGTTCTATCTTCAGGGCGCGAACAAGCAGGTGGAGCAACCGGGTATGCGGGACTATCTGGGCCACACGCTGATCTCCATGCGCGACAATATCGCCTATGAAGCCGCGCTGGGCGATCGCGGCCGGTCGGGCGAGCAGTTCGACATCTGGCAAGCGGTCTATTCTCCCACCGCGGAGGATGGCTACCCGCAACCGATCTTCGACAAGCGGACTGGCGCGATCGACCACGGCACGGCAGAATACTGGTGCCAGCACTACGATCTGGACGCTATACTGCAACGCGATTGGACGACACTCGGGCCGAAGCTGCAGGGCAAGCTCCACCTCTACGTCGGCTCGGACGACACCTATTTCCTGAATAATGCGGTTTATCTGATGGAGGATTTCCTGAAGCAGACCGGTACCCCCGGACACGGCGTACCCTACGAAGGCGACGTTCGCTACGGACCGCGCGCGGAGCATTGCTGGAATGGCGATCCGGCGCAGCCTAATTGGTACTCGCGGTTGCACTACAACCAGATGTATTTGCCGCGGATTATGGCGCGCATTCAGAGCACGGCGCCGGCCGGAGCAGACCTGACAAGCTGGCGGTACTGATCGGTGAAGACCGAGGTAACTTTGCCGGAGACCGTAGATTCCGAGGCCAATCCATCTTTTTCAGCAATGCCAACAGTATCGTTGTGATGTGTCGTCGTCGCCCACTACTGGTACACCGCGACGGGCGCGTGAGGGCACACGGCCCCGAGACCCAGGGCGGCGAGTATGGGCATGAGCCTCGTGCTCTATAACAGATACCGGAGCCGGTGAGACCTTACCTCGGGGTGGTGAGGACATCAAGCCAAGACTTGGATTTCACGATCGCCAACGCCGATCGCCAGTTGCTCCACACCCTGCACGGCCAAGCCCGGAAGAACCGGTCCGCGACAGCCAGCTTTACGAGGGGGCGTGATTCCAGAGTTTAAGGTTCTTTGTAGAATTTTTCATCAAGTTGTGGAAAAAATGTGTGGAGAAAAACATTGACAGGCAGGATGCAGCCGTGAAATAGTTAATCAGGTTAACCTTTGACCGGGGTAATTACATTACCCGGAACCCGGGGTGGGTCGGCACTACGGGGCCAATGGGACCTGAGAGGTACGAAAGCTCATGGTGCAGCCGGCCATTACTTTGGAGGGTTCCTCTCTCGCCCACCTGCGAACCGTCTCCCCCAACGCCTGCTTCCAATGCAACCGCTCGACGGTAGGATGTCCACTACCGGCGGCCATGGACCTCACTCCCGCACAAATCGTACCCTACCTGCCGCTGGGTGACTGGGGAGCGGCTCTCCTTAACCCTCGCACGAGCCTGATATGAGAGAAACGTCCGATCCCTCGCTGATATCCGAAGTCCGCAAATACGGTGTCTTCAACGCACGGGGTTGCTTCAATTGCGGTAGCTGCACAATTGACTGCGACCTCGCGACCGATACAGCTTCGTTTCCTCGTAGAGCCATGCAATCCGTGGTGTTGGGATTGAAAGACTCCGTGCGCCAGAGCCTCGACCCATGGCTCTGTCACGACTGCGGAGATTGTTCGGTCACTTGTCCGAGAGAGGCAAAACCCCGAGAGTCGATGGCGACGCTCCGGCGTTACCTGATGGCGGAGTACGACTGGACTGGCTTGTCTCGAAGAATCTGTCGTTCACCGGCGTGGGAAATAGCAGCGCTCTCATCCGTAGCGGTCCTGATGCTGGCCCTCATCATTCTCTATCACCTGTATGTGGTGCAGTTGGCGCCTTCGGCGTTCACCACCATGTCCATGGGGCTGGAGCACATGTTCAACCGGATCGTGTATTTTACGCTGGCCGTTTACCTGATACCGGCGTTCCTCATTGCATCCCACGCGGCACGCATGCTCTCACTTACGATGCGTCGCGGCCCCCACGCGTCCATACCTCTGAAATTCTATCTGGCTGAAGCTAAGACCATGTTTCTGCAGTCGGTCTCGCACGCGCAGATCCTGAAATGTCCCGCAAGCACCCACCGGAGGCGATGGGCCATGCACTGGCTCCTCGCCTTTGGCTGCGTTCTCATGTTCGTCATCAAGTTTTTCTTTCTGAGATGGTTCCAGACGGACAACATCTACCCTATCTATAACCCGCAGAGGTGGCTCGGCTACCTGGGAGCCGCTTGTCTCGTCTTAGGTTCACTCGACATTTTGATCGAGCGGGCCAGGAAGCAAAAGCTGGTCTACGCGCAGTCCGGGTTGCGAGGTCTGCTGCTGCCGGTGCTTTTGCTCCTGACAGCGCTGAGCGGAATGGCGGTCCATACTCTCAGGTACGTAGGACTGGGGTTAGGGGCGCATTATGCCTACGCCGTTCACCTCATGATCGTGGTTCCGATGCTCCTCGTAGAGGTGCCGTTCGGAGGTTCGTCGCATGTGATCTATCGTCCTCTGGCGCTCTACTTTGCCGCGGTGAAGGAAAGGGCCTTAGAGGCTCAAATGACCCTGGAGGAAAAGATAGCATGAACGCCCAGGATCAGAACTCCGCTGTGGGCGCCGCGATGGTGGTAGGCGGTGGCATCGGGGGAATGCAGGCCGCGCTCGATCTGGCGAACGCAGGCATCAAGGTTTATCTCCTGGAGACCAAATCCGCCATCGGCGGTGTGATGGCTCAGCTCGATAAGACGTTCCCGACCAACGACTGCGCCATGTGCACCATGGCGCCGCGACTGGTGGAGATCGGCAGGCATCGCGATATCGAGATCCTCACCCTGAGCGACGTGGAACGGGTAGAGGGGCAGGCCGGGAACTTCGCGATTACGGTCAAGCGGCGTCCGCGGTTCGTGGACGAGACCCGGTGCACGGGCTGCGGGTTGTGCACCAATTCCTGCCCGGTGACGCTGCCCTCCGAGTTCGATTTCGGCCTGGGCCAGCGTAAGGCCATTTACCGGCCCTTCCCGCAGGCGGTTCCCAATTTCTTTGCGATTTCCAGGCGCGGCGCCGCTCCCTGCCAGGCAATGTGCCCCATCCACCAGAGCGCGCAGGGATACGTCGCGCTGGTTGCGCAAGGCCGTTTCGATGAGGCGCTCGAGGTCATCCTGCGGGACAATCCCATCCCGTCCATCTGCGGCCGGATCTGTACGCATCCTTGCGGCACCGCGTGCACCCGCGGGACCGTGGACGACCGGATCAACATGCCGGCGCTGAAGCGCTTCGTGACCGACCGGCATCCCGATTACCAGCTTCCCAAGCCGAGAGTTGCGGAGGGGCCGGAGCAGATTGCGGTTGTCGGCTCCGGGCCCGCGGGCCTGGTTTGTGCCTACCACCTTCGCCAGAAGGGCTATCAACCAGTGGTCTTCGAGGCGTTACCGGTGGCCGGCGGGATGCTGGCGGTGGGCATTCCCTCGTTCCGGCTGCCCCGGCCGGTGCTGCATGCCGAGCTGGAACGGCTGTCCGCACTCGGCATCCAGATCCGCGTGGATACGCCTGTCGGCCGGGCCATTGGCTTCGACGAACTGCGCCGGCAATATGCCGCGGTGTTCATCGCCATCGGCGCCCACCTGGAGCGCCGGCTGGCGGTGCCGGGCGAAGACCTGCCGGGCGTAATCGGCGGCCTGGAGTTTTTGCGGCGCGTGAACCTGGAAGGGGCGGGAGTGGTGGGCCGCCGTGTGCTGGTGATTGGCGGCGGCAACTCCGCCCTCGACGCGGCGCGCACGGCACTCCGCTGCGGAGCCGCGCAAGTCACCCTGGTTTACCGGCGCACGCGGGCCGAAATGCCGGCCAATCCGCGCGAGATCGAAGATGCGGAGCACGAGGGCGTGAAGCTGGTAGTCCTCACCGCGCCGAACTCATTCCGGGCAGCGGCGGACGGGCGCCTGGCGGCTCTGCAGTGCCTTCGCATGCGACTCGGCGCGCCGGACGCGAGCGGACGGCCAGCCCCGCAGCCGATCCCCGGCTCGGAGTTTGTTCTCCCGTGCGATACAGTCATCGTTTCCATCGGGCAAACGCCGGACGTGGCGACGCTGGGGGAACGGCTAGGGCTCGATGCGACAAAATCGGGTACGCTATCGGCGGACCCCGTCACCCTGGAGACCGCCGTGCCGGGCGTGTTCGTCGGCGGCGATTGCGTGACCGGTCCGGACGTGGTGGTGACAGCCATGCTGGCCGGCAAGAAGGCGGCGATTTCGATCGACCGCTGGCTCAACGGCCAGGACCTGCGGGCGGGACGCGAGCTGGAAGGCCCATATCAGACCGAGTATGTGGTCGATACGGCCGGTTGGCAGACGCAGCGGCAGGTTCCAGTGCCGGCGCGCGAGCCCGCCTGGCGGGCCAGGTCTTTTGACGAGGTGGACATCGGTTACACCGAGGCACAGGCCGTGGCGGAAGCGCGTCGCTGCCTCAGTTGCGGCCTCTGCTCCGATTGCCACATGTGCTCCGAAGCTTGCGAAGCCGGCGCGATCGATTTTGGCATGCAGGAAGAGCATCGGGAGGTGAAGGTCGGCGCGGTGGTGCTTGCGCCGGGGTTTGAGCCCTTCCAAGCGGCATCGCTACCGCGCTACGGCTACGGCCGCTTTCCGAACGTCATCACGGCGCTGGAGTTCGAGCGGATCCTGTCCGCATCCGGACCCTATTCCGGCCACGTCCAACGCCCCGGCGACCATCGGGAGCCGAAGCGGATTGCCTTTATCCAGTGCGTCGGTTCGCGGGATTGCGATCGCGACTACTGCTCCAGCGTCTGCTGCATGTACGCCACCAAGGAAGCGTTGATGGCCAAGGAACATGTCGGCGACGGCGTGGAGTGCGACATCTTCTACATGGACTTGCGCGCATTCGGCAAGGGCTTTGAGGGGTACTACGAGCGGGCGAAAGGCCGGGGCGTCAATTATATAAGATCCAGGCCGGCGTCCGTAGAGGAGGTAGAGGAGACCGGGAATCTGATCATCCATTACCTCGGCGATGGGGACCACAAGAAGGCCCGCGAGTACGACCTCGTGGTCCTCTCGATTGGAATGCAGGCGCCCCGCGACTCCAAACGCCTGGCCGGCCTATTCGGCATTAAGCTGAACGAATTCGACTTCTGCCAAACCTCGGTTTTCGCGCCGGCGCAAGTGCGGGAGGGGGTCTATGTGGGCGGGCCTTTCACCGAACCCAAGGACATCCCGGAAACCGTGATGCAGGCGTCCGCGGCCGCGGCCAAAGTGCTGGCGCTCCTGAAAGACGCGCGAGGCTCGTTGATCGCAGTCAAGGAGTATCCTCCCGAAACGGACGTGAGCGGGCAGCCGCCTCGAATCGGAGTTTTTGTCTGCCACTGTGGAAGCAACATCGCCGGTGTGGTGGATGTGCCCAGCGTGGTGGAATATGCCAGGACCCTGGAGAACGTTGTGTATGCGGAGAACAATCTATACACATGTTCGAACGACAGCCAGGAGCGGATTAAACAACAGATACAAGACCATGGCCTGAATCGGGTGATCGTGGCGTCCTGCTCGCCGCGAACGCATGAGCCGCTGTTCCGGAACACCTGTCGCGAGGGCGCGCTCAACCCTTATCTGTTCGAGATGGCCAATATCCGCGACCAGTGCTCCTGGGTGCACATGGGCGAGCATGAGAAGGCCACGCAGAAGGCCAAGGACCTGGTCCGCATGGCGGCCGCCAAGGCCCGATTGCTCGAGCCTCTGCGGAAAGGTAAGCTGGCGATCAAGAAAGCGGCCCTGGTAATCGGCGGCGGGCTGGCCGGCATGGTAGCCGCCACGGAGCTCGCCTCGCAGGGCGTCCCCGTGTACCTCGTGGAAAAGGAAAAAGAGTTAGGTGGAAATCTGCGGCGCATCCGCTACCTGCTCAACGGCGAGAAGCCTCAGGAGGAGTTGAGGAACCTGATCGGGAAAGTGAGCGGCGACGGGAATATTCACTTATTTACCAACTCCAGAATCACAGCTATCGACGGGTCCATCGGCAATTTCAAAACAACCATTTCCAACGGCCACGGCGTCGAGACGGTCGAGCATGGAGTGGTGATCGTCGCGACGGGCGCCGGCGAATACCAGCCCAAGGAATACGGGTACGGAGATGGCTGCCCGGAGGTCATCACGCAATTGGATCTCGAGTCTCGACTGAGCGGGCCCGCCGGCAGCATGATTTCGGGCACCGTCGTCATGATCCAGTGTGTGGGTTCCCGCGATAAGGAACGGCCTTACTGCTCGCGCGTGTGCTGCAGTGAGGCGGTCAAGAATGCCCTGAAAATCAAGCAGCAGAATCCCAACGCGAATGTCTATGTCCTGTACAGGGACATACGCACCTACGGTTTCCGGGAGGCGTATTACACCAAAGCGCGGGAACAAGGGGTGGTTTTCCTGCGATATGAAGAGGACCGAAAGCCGGCAGTGGCAAGAAACGGCCGGCGCCTGGACGTAACCGTCTACGCGCCGCTTCTGGAACGGGAAATCCGGATTGAGGCCGATCTGGTGGTGCTCTCGGCAGGCATTGTGCCGGACCCCGGAAACCAGGAGACCGCGCAACTCCTGAAGATCCCGCGGAACCAGGACGGCTTCTTCCTGGAAGCCCATATGAAGCTCAGGCCCGTGGACTTCGCCACCGACGGCGTTTTCGTTTGCGGCCTGGCGCATGCAGCCAAGTCGATCGAGGAAAGCATCATCCAGGCCCAGGCCGCGGCGGCCAGGGCAAGCGCGATTCTGAGCAAGGACTATGTGGAACTGGAAGGCACCATATCGTCCGTGGTGGACGAAAACTGCGACGGGTGCGCCTACTGCGTCGATCCCTGCCCCTACAAGGCACTGACCCTGATCGAATACATCAGAGCCGGATCCATCAAGAAGACCATAGAGGTGAACGAGAGCCTGTGCAAGGGCTGTGGCACGTGCCAGGCAACCTGCCCCAAGCAGGGCATCGTCGTGAGGGGATTCAAGCTGGAGCAACTGGCGGCGCAAGTGTCTGCCGCACTGGAGGTGGCGTGACCATGGGTTTGGCGGTGGAGCGGGGGTTTGAGCCGGTCATTCTGGCGTTGGCTTGCAACTGGTGTTCCTACTCGGGCGCCGACCTGGCCGGCATCTCGCGCTGCCAGTACCCGACGAACGTGCGGATCATCAGGGTGATGTGTTCGGGGATGGTGCATCCGAACCTGGTGATCGATGCTCTGACGAAAGGCGCGGACGGGGTCGTCATGTGCGGGTGCCACCCGGCAGATTGCCACTATCAGGACGGAAATCTCAAAGCGGAAAGGCGGGCGGAGGCCATCACGCTCATGCTCCAGGATTTCGGGATCGAGGAGGAGAGATTCAAACTGGCGTGGGTGTCGGCGTCCGAGGGACCGCAGTTCGCCAAACTGATGACGGAGTTCACCGAGCAAGTCAGGCGGCTGGGCCCTAGCCCGTACAAACCTTAGGGTATGTCAACAAATAACTGTTCCATTTCGCCCAGACCGCTCTCTGACGGGGTGCCCTTTGGGCCCGGCTCGGAATCGGGGACAGAGCCGCGAACGTTAGAGAGCGGTTGGCACGCTTATTCGTGGCCAGATCTTAGCGGAGGCACCGAGGAGACCCGATGCAGAGTTGTCGGATAGTGAACGGCAGGAAATTCATGTGGGATGGGCAAGCATACGACTCAAAGCAGGCCGCCGAAGAGGTGGTCTCCCGTTATCGGGGCGATGGCTTTGAAACCGAGATTGTGGAGGACGAAGGGAAGTACCTCGCGTACACGAGAAGAGAGATAAAGACGGTGGCCGTGGGACAGCCCGGCTAACTGGCGGTGCAGGCTAAATGCGCGCATTCACGATCAATCGCGGGGATAACGAGATGACTTCAGGAATTGAGGTCGTCAGGGAGGACGTGTAACATGGCAGCTCGACTAGCCGAAGAGTGGTTCGCAATCTGCGGCGGATGCGAGGTGACAATCCTCGATATCGGCGAACCATTGTTGGATCTGTTAGAGAAAGTGCAGATTGTCCACATGCCGGTGCTAATGGACCACAAGCTGTATGGCCAGACCGGCGAAAAAACGGAAATGGAAATTCCGGAGGCGGAGATAGGCCTCATCTCCGGCGGCATCCGCAGCGACGAGCACAAGCTGCTGGCGCAGGAGATGCGCCGGAAATGCAAAACGCTGATCGCGCTGGGGTCCTGCGCCTGTTACGGCGGCATCCCCGCGCTGGCCAACCTGTACACAACCGAGGAATTGCTGACCAAGGTCTACCGGGAGAGCGTCACCACCGACAAAAATGGGTTTCCTCACGAGGACATTCCGGCCCTGACCGATCGTGTGTACGCCCTCAGCGAAGTGGTGAAGGTGGATTTGATACTGCCCGGTTGCCCCACCACGCCGGAAATGGTCGCCGGCGCGCTCACCGCGTTGCTGGAAGGCCGCCCATTTACGCTGCCGTCCAAGAGCGTATGCGACGAATGCCCCACCATCCGCGAGAAGAAGGCCGTCTCGGCGCTGAGGCGGCGGCTGGAGCCGCCCACATTCACTCCCGGCGCGCCGCTGAACCAGATGCGCTGCTTCATCGAGCAAGGATTTCTGTGTAACGGCCCGGCGACGCGCTCCGGCTGCGGCGGCAGCCAGGGCACGCCGCGCTGCATCCGCGCTTATATGCCATGCGAGGGGTGCTTCGGACCGCTGTCGGAGAAGGCCAATCCCATGGTCGACATGATGGGCGCGCTTTCTACCGTTGGTCTCGATCCAAAACAGATTCCGGACCGGGCCGCAACATTCAATCGATTTTCCGGTGCGGGCCGCCTGCGGCCGGCGCCCAGGAGGTGAACCATGGGAAAGACCGTAGTGATTCAGCCTGTGACGAGAATTGAGGGCCACGCCAAGATCACCATCCAACTGGATGATGCCGGCAATGTCAACCTGGCCCGCGTGAATGTCATCGAGTTGCGCGGGTTCGAGCGCTTTTGCATGGGGCGGCCTGTGGAAGACATGCCGCGCATTACCCCGCGCATTTGCGGCGTCTGCCCGTGGTCGCACCATCTGGCGGCCGCCAAGGCCTGCGACGCTGTTTTCGGGGTCGAGCCGCCGCCGGCGGGTGCCAAGCTGCGCGAGCTGTGCAACAGCATCGCCTTTATGGAAGAGCACATCCTGCACTTCTATTTCCTGGCGGGCGCCGACTTCCTGTTGGGCCCGGATGCCGATTATTCGGTGCGCAACGTCATCGGCGTGTTGCAGGCCGCGCCCGAGGTGGCCAGGCGCGTGGTCCGCGTGCGGCACATGTGCGCCAAAATGCTGGAGATTCTTGCGGGCAAGGCCATCCACCCGCAGGCCGCGGTTCCCGGCGGCTTCAGCAAGCCGCTGGCGAAGGACGAACGCGACCAGTTACGCAAGATGGCCGATGAAGCGCTGGAACTGGCCAAATTCTCCATCGCCTTTGCCAAAGAGAACGTGTTCCCCAAGTACCTCGACGTGGTGAAGTCGCTGGGCGTCATCACCAGCGGGTTCATCGGAACCGTCAAAGACAACGGCGCGCTCAATCTTTACGATGGCAAGCTCCGCCTGATGGCGAGCGATGGCTCCTTCGAGGACTTTCCGTATGACCGGTACACCGAGTACATAGGGGAACACATCGAGCCATGGAGCTATCTGAAGTTTCCGTATGCCAAGAAGCGCGGCGGCTTCTCGCTGGAAGATAACGCACCGGGCCTGTACCGCGCCAATACGCTGGCCCGCATCAACGTTTGCGATTTCATCGACACCCCGCTGGCGCAAGCGGAGCTCGAGGAATTCCGGCGGAACTTCGGCCGCCCGGCGCAGCTCACCCTGCTGTATCACTGGGCCCGCCTCATCGAGCTGCTCTATAACGCCGAGAACGCCATCCGCCTGCTGGACGATCCGGACATTACCAGCCTGGAGACTCGCGTGAAGGTGACGCCGCGCGCCGCGCGCGGTGTCGGTTGCACGGAGGCGCCGCGCGGTACCCTGATTCACGACTACACTACCGACGCCGAAGGCATGATCGTCAACATGAACCTGATCGTCGGGACCACCCATAACAACGCCCCCATCAACCTGTCGGTGACTCAGGCCGCCAAAAGCCTGATCCACGATGGGAAATACGATCAGGGGGTGTTGAACACGGTAGAGATGGCCATCCGCGCCTATGACCCGTGCCTGTCGTGCGCCACGCACCGGCTGGACGGAAAGATGTCGGTGAAGCTGGACATCTTCGATGCGAAGGGCGCCTTGCTCGATTCGCTCGCAAACTAGCGCCACGCTGCCCCGGAGGCCGTCATGGCAACTATTGAAGAAGACGTTATTCCCGATTTTTGCTCGAAGCCGGCGCTGATCCTCGGCTGCGGCAACGTTTTCTTCGGCGATGACGGCTTCGGGTGCGCGCTGGCCGAATACCTGGAGACGCACTTCGACGTGCCCGGCGGCGTTTGCCTCCTGGATGCCGGAACGGGAGTGCGCAAGCTGCTGTTCACGCTTTGCCTCAGCCCGGTGCGCCCACGCCGGCTGCTGATTGTAGACGCGGTGGATTTCGGCCGGGAGCCGGGCGAGTGGTTCGAAATCGACCCGGCCGAAATCCCCGCGGTCAAACTGGACGATTTTTCCATGCACCAGATGCCCACATCCAACCTGCTGCGCGAGCTGCAGCAGCAGACCGGCGTCGAAGTGCGAGTGCTCGCCTGCCAGACGGGCCCCTTGCCCGCGGAAGTCTGTCCCGGGTTATCCGAACCGGTTCGGCGCGCGGTGCCGGAGGCCGCCCGATGGGTGGTGCGCGAGTATTTCGATGCGGCGGCCATCGAACCCGCCCTGGCGATGCCGCGATTGCGTGCGACTGGTGCCACGGGGTGATCCCCTTGAGAGAGATCGACGATTTCCTGGGAAGCGCACACGTTTTCGCATCCGCCGTCACCGACATTATCGAGCAGCGGCTGCTGGAGGAAGCGGCGGAAGGGCAGGTCACGGCCTCGCAAATGAAGCTGCTGAAGCTGGTGGCCATGACGGATTCCTACACGCTCGGCGATGTGGCTTCGTTTCTCCGGGTCAGCAATGCGGCCGCCAGCAAGGCCGTCGACCGCCTCGTACGGCGCGATCTGCTGCGGCGCATCCAGGACCAGAACGACCGGCGCGTCATGCGCCTCCACCTCACCCGGGCCAGCCGGCGGCTGCTCGCGGCTTATGAGAACGCCCGCCGGCGCAAGCTCCAGAGCATCTTCGTCCAGTTCCCCCCGGAAGAGCTGCGGGGCGCCTCGGAACTGCTGGACCGGTTGTCGGCGGATATCGTGGATCATACCTCGAATCCGGAGGAACTCTGTCTTAAGTGTGGAATCTATTTTCGGGAACGCTGTCTGGTACGCCAGCTCGTCCCACGCAATTGTTTTTACCAGCGGGCCCGAAAGAAAGGAGTGAATCATGTGTCTGGCAGTGCCGGGTAAGATCATCGAGGCGGAGGAGCGCGACGGCAACCGGATCGCGAAGGTGCAGTTCGGCGGCATTACTCGCGAGGCCTTCTTGAACTTCGTTCCCGAAGCTCAGGTGGGCGATTACGTCATGGTGCACGTCGGCTTTGCCCTCAGCCGCGTGGACGCCGAAGAGGCCGCACGCACGTACGGAGTGCTGGCAGCCATGGGTTTACTTGAGGAAGACTTGCTCGAAGAAGAACCTGTCGGGGCAAGCCAGCCGAATCCGCGCATGCCATGAAATACATCGACGAGTACCGCGACGAACACATCGCGCAATCGCTGGCGGCGCAGATTGCGCGGCGCACCACGCGGCCCTGGAATTTGATGGAAATCTGCGGGGGCCAGACGCACACCATCATGAAGTATGGGCTGGATGAACTGATTCCAGCCCGGATCCGCCTGGTGCATGGCCCCGGATGTCCGGTGTGCGTCACGCCGATCGAGGTCGTGGACAAAGCCATCGAGATCGCGTCGCGCGCGGATGTCACCTTCGCTTCCTATGGCGACATGCTCCGCGTACCGGGATCTCACTCCAACCTGTTGCGGGTCAAAGCCGCGGGCGGCGATGTGCGCATCGTCTACTCGCCGATGGAAGCGGTGAAACTGGCGCGCGCGCTGCCCGAGCGGCAGGTGGTGTTTTTCGGCATCGGATTTGAAACCACCGCTCCGCCCAACGCCATGGCGGTGTGGGAGGCGCGCCGTGAGGGCCTGGACAATTTCTCGATGCTGGTTTCGCACGTGCTGGTCCCACCGGCCATCCGGCTGCTGCTCGGGTCGCCGCACAACCAGGTGCAGGGGTTCATCGCGCCGGGACACGTCTGCACGGTCATGGGCTATTGGCAGTACGAGACGCTCTGCCGCGACTTTCATGTGCCCATCGTGGTGGGCGGCTTCGAGCCCGCCGACCTGCTGGAGGCCGTGGACATGCTGGTAGCGCAACTGGAAGAAGGGCGCGCGGTGGTGGAGAACCAATATGTCCGTTCGGTGCGCTACGAAGGCAACGTGGTTGCGCAGCGCATCGTGGAACAGGTGCTCGAAGTCTGCGATCGCAAGTGGCGCGGCATCGGGGTCATTCCGCAAAGCGGCTTGCGCCTGCGGGAGGAGTTCGCCGCCTATGACGCCGAGCGGATCTTCGGAGTCGGCGAGATGACCGCTGAAGAGCCGGCCGAGTGCATCAGCGCCGAAGTCTTGCAGGGCCTGAAGCGGCCCACCGACTGCCCGGTCTTCGGCGTTGCCTGCACGCCAGAGAACCCCATGGGCGCTCCCATGGTTTCCGCCGAAGGCGCGTGCGCCGCTTATTATCGTTACCGGCGGCATTCCATCCAGCCAAGCGAGGTTGCGTGATGCGCGGAGAACGGAGATCGATTGCCGAAATGGTTTGTCCTGCGCCTCTGCCGGCCGGCGACCAGGTGTTATTGGGCCACGGGAGCGGAGGCAAGCTGAGCGCCGAGCTGATCCATGATGTTTTCCTCGCGGCGTTTGATAACCCCATCCTGGCGCGCATGGACGACCAGGCGATCGTCAGCATCAATGGCCTGCGGCTGGCCTTCACCACGGATACGTTTGTCGTGAAACCTCTATTCTTTCCCGGCGGTGATATCGGCTCGCTGGCGGTCCATGGCACGGTGAACGATCTCGCCATGGGCGGGGCGCAGCCGCTGTTTTTGAGCGTCGCGTTCATCATCGAGGAAGGGCTTCCCATGGAAACCTTGCGCCGGGTGGCGGCCTCCCTGCGGCAGGCAGCGTCGCAGGCCGGCGTGCAGGTGGTGACCGGCGACACGAAAGTGGTGGAAAAGGGGAGCGGGGACGGGCTCTTCATCAATACTTCGGGTATCGGAGTCGTCGCGGATGGCATTCAACTTTCCGCCGATCGCTCGCGCCCCGGCGACCGCGTGCTGCTGAGCGGGTCCATCGGCGAGCACGGAATTGCCATCCTGGCGAAGCGCGAAGGCCTAGAGTTTGACACCCCGCTCGAAAGCGATTCCGCCGCCCTGCACACGCTGGTGGCTGCGATGCTCGCCGCCAGTCCGGACATTCGATGCCTGCGCGATCCCACGCGCGGAGGGCTTTCCAGCACGCTCAATGAATTCGCGTCGCAAGCGCAGGTCGGCATTGAAATCGACGAGCGTGCGATCCTGGTGCGCGAAGAGGTGAAAGGCGCCTGTGAGATGCTCGGGCTGGACCCTTTGTACGTCGCGAACGAAGGCAAGCTGGTCGCCATAGTGGCCCCGGATGCGGCGGATCGCGTGCTCGCCGCCATGCGGCGGCATCCGCTGGGCGCGGAGGCGCGGATCATCGGATCGGTAACCGCCTCTCATCCGCGCCTGGTCACCATGAGGACCACCGTCGGGCCAGCCCGCATTGTGGACATGCTGGCGGGCGATCAGTTGCCTCGGATCTGCTGAGGTTCGATCATGCACGAACTGGGAATTGCTAATTCCGAGCCCGACCTGTCGAATCGCACTTTCGCTCCGGTAGCGACCAAGAAAGCTCGCCTGCGTATTACAGGGTCGCCGCTTGACAGGCGGAACCTGTGGGGGCGCGCGTTCGCGCCGCGGCTTGAGACGGTAGGCATGGAGGTGTATACCATATCGGACCGCCCGCAAAAGCGCGAAGCGGTCAACAGGCCCGAGTCCCTGGTGGCTCGAAAACGTCAACGTAAGCTGTCAGCATAAAGCCCTCGGCGGGCTTAATGGAGTAAACGGAGTAACGGTTGAAAACTCAGTGGCTCGTAACTCTAAGAAAACATGGTAGGCCCGGCTGGACTCGAACCAGCGACCCTCAGCTTAGAAGGCTGATGCTCTATCCACCTGAGCTACGGGCCCACATCCTCAGTTTAGCGTGGCAACCCGGCCCCGCGGTGCAGTATATTGAGACGTGACTCGCACCTTGGCTGTCATCCTTTGCCTCTCGGCTCTGGCCCTCCGGGCCGCCGATTCCGCGGCCATGCCCGCCGGGCGCTGGCGGACTTTCGACGATAAAACCGGCAAGCCTAAGGCCATCATCGTGCTGTACGAAGAGAAGGGGCTGCTGTTTGGCCGCGTGGAAACGCTGGTCGATCCGGACGTCGTCAAGATCTGCGATAAGTGCAGCGACCAACGCAAGGGCCAAGCGGTGACCGGCATGGTGGTCGTTCGCAGAATGAAGAAAGACGGCGACGAGTACACCGGAGGCGACATCCTCGACCCCAAGAACGGCTCGGTGTACCGCTGCAAGATGCGCCTGCTCGACCAGGGCCGCAAGCTCTCGGTGCGGGGCTATCTGGGCCTTTCCCTATTCGGGCGCTCGCAGACGTGGATCCGCGACGATTCGGGGCAGAAGTGAGATAATCGCGGCATGAGTAATCATAGTCGCCGCGAATGGCTGGGCGGAGCCGGTTTGGCTCTGCTGGCGGGGCGCTTGCGGGCGCTGCCGCTCGCGCAGATCAAACTCGGGGTGACCACCGACGAGATCGATGACGACGTCCTGACCGCGGTCAAGTTTCTGCGCGAATATGGGTTGAACTGGGCCGAGGTGCGGAACATCTGGGGCAAGTACAATACCGAGCAGCCGATGGAGAGAATCCGCGAGGCGCGCGCCATCTTCGACCAGCATGGCATCAAGGTGTCGATCGACAGCACGGCGTTCTTCCGGATTCCGCTGCCGCCCGAATCCGCCGAGGGACAGCGAATCCTGGATGAACAGTGGGCCTTGCTGAACACGTCCATGGAGCGGGCCAAGGCGTTCGGCACCGGGAAGATGCGCATTTTCGCGTTTATGGCGAGCGGCGGCGGGGCTCCATCCGACAAGAGCTTCGCGCGGATCTACGAGCTGCTGGGCGAGGCCGCGCGGCGGGCCAAGCCAGGCGGATTCCGGCTGGCTGTGGAGAACCTCGGCGGGGGATGCGTGGCAACCGGCGCGCAAGCGAGTGAAATGCTGAAGCGCGTCAAGGAGGACAACCTCGGGCTCACGTGGGATCCCAACAACGCGGGCGAATCCGGCGAGCAGGCGTTTCCCGATGGCTACCGCAAGCTAGACCCGGCGCGCATCTTCCATGTGCATCTCCGCGACTATAAGCACCAGGACGGGAAGGTGGTGTGGACCGCCGTGGGCGATGGCGAGTTCGACAACCTCGGGCAAATCCGCTCTCTACTGAAGGACGGATACAAGGAGACCTTCACGCTCGAAACGCACTGGCGGGATCCGAAGGGCAAAGCGTACTCGAGCGCGACATCGCTCAAGGCGCTGCTGAAGGTGATCGAGCGCGTGTAGAGGTGAGAGACGGAGTCGGAGTTCGGCCGGTTCTGGTCCTGATCGGCTTCACCGCGGCCATTGCTCAGATCGTGCTCATGCGCGAGCTGATGGTGGTCTTCTACGGCAACGAGATTTCGCTCGGGCTGATGCTCGGGAGCTGGCTGTTTTGGACCGCCGTAGGCAGCGCGATTGCGGGCCGCGTAGCGCTAGAACCCCGACGCCTGATGGCCGGGCTGGAGGCGCTGGTGGCTTTGGCGCTGCCCGCGACCATCCTGGCTGTGCGGGCGAGTAGATCCGTGCTCGAAGCGGTTCCGGGAGAAAGCCTGGGGCCCGGGCCTATGCTGCTCGGTTCGCTGGCGACGTTGAGCCTGTTCTGCGTTCTGTCGGGCTCGCTGTTCCCCGCCGGCAGCAGGCTCTACGCGGACCAGGTGGTCACCTCGACAGGCGAAGCCGCAGGTTCGGTGTACCTGCTGGAGGCGCTGGGTTCCGCCGCCGGAGGCATGCTGGCCGGCCTGGTGCTGGTGCGATCTGTCGCTCCGCTCGAGATTGCTCTGGGACTGGGCCTGCTCAATCTTCTGGCCGCTGCGGGCCTTGTAATCCGCGCGCGGTTCGCTCGCCGCGCGGCGATGGGCGCACTCGCCGGTATCACCGTGTTGCTGGCGCTTCCTTTCGGTGTCCCGAGGCTGGAAGCAGTTTCCCTCGAGCGCTTCTGGCGCGGCTTCCGCCTGGTCGCGAACCGCAACTCGGTCTATGGCAACCTGGCCGTGGTCCGGACGGAAGGCGCCAGCAGTCTTTACGAGAACGGTCTGAACCTTTTTAACGTGCCCGACCCGGCCGCAGCCGAGGAAGCGGTGCATTACGCCTTGCTTGAGCACCCTTCGCCCCGAAGCCTTCTGCTGATCGGCGGGGGAGCCAACGGAAGCCTGGCCCAAGCGCTCCAGCACGCCAGCCTGGAGCGCATCGATTACGTAGAGCTCGACCCCGCCATCCTGGACCTCTTCCCCATACAGAACGACCCGCGCGTGCGCGTGCACGTGACCGACGGGCGCCTTTTCTTGAAAACCACGGCATCCACCTTCGACGTCATCATCGTGAATCTGCCGGACCCGCAGACCGCGCAGTTGAACCGGTTTTACACGGTGGAATTCTTCCGCGAGGCGGCGAGGAAGCTCACCGGGAGTGGCATCCTCGCGTTGCGGCTGACGGCGGCGGAGGATTACATCAGCCCGGAACTCGCCGCATTTCTGCGCTCGATCTACAAGACCCTGCGCGCGGTGTTTCCCGAGGTCACGGCGATTCCGGGCGAAAACGTTCTCTTCTTCGGCGCCAAGCGACCGGGGGTTCTGGCGGCCGGCTCCGAGGAGTTGCTGGCGCGGCTGCGGGCGCGGCACCTCAAAACCAGCTACGTGCGCGAGTACTACATTCCCTTTCGCATGATGCCGGATCGCATGGCCGATCTCGACCGGCAGATCCAGCCGCGGCCGGAGACGCCCGTGAACCGCGACTTCGCGCCGGTGGCTTACTACTTCGACGTGGCGCTGTGGAGCAGCCGCTTCAACCACGGCTATCGCGACCTGTTTCGCGCCATGGCGGGTGTGGACTTTCGCTGGTTGGCGGGCACGCTCGGGGCGGTTCTGCTGGTGCTGGTGGCCAAGAAGCGGCGGGCCCAAACTGCTGCCGCGTGCTGCACCGCTGCCATGGGTTTCACGCTGATCGGCCTGGAGATGCTGCTCTTGCTGGCCTTCCAGGCGATCTACGGCTACGTCTACCAGCAGCTTGCCATCATCATCGCCGCCTTCATGGCGGGCATGGCGCTGGGCAGTTGGCTGGCTTTGCGCGCGCCGGCGAGGCGGGGGATGCGCGCCCTGGTGTTTCTGCAGCTCGGCGCCGCTATTGCTCCACTGCTGCTCTGCGCGGTCTTTCAAGCCGTCACCCAAGTGCTGTTTCCCGTGTTGGCCCTCGGCTGCGGAATGCTGGGCGGTTACGAGTTTCCGGTTGCCAGCCGGATTTTCTCCGGGCGCAGTACAGGAACCCTGTACGCGCTCGACCTCGCGGGATCCTGCCTGGGCGCGGTGCTGTTCAGCGTCTACTTGATCCCGGTGTTTGGCTTTCTCAAAACGGCCGTTCTGGCTGCGATGGTGAGCTTGGCCCCGGCGGTGATGGCGGTTCGTTCGGTGTCGGAAAGACCAGCGCGGTGAACCGGAAGATGTCGGTATCGGCATCCTGCCAGCAATTCTTGGGCAGACCGGCCTTGTAGCAGGTCTCCTCGAGAAAGGTGGGGCGATCCCACTTTTCTTCCACCGGAACCTGGGGGAGCAGCAGACCCTCGGTGTCGCCTCGCTTCATAATCAGACCATGCTGCCCTACGCGGATCTCTTTGACGTCCAGCACGCGGCGGAGCGGAGAAAGGACGGAGACTTCGTACTCCAGCGCACCCAGTTCGCTGGCGGAGACGGGCCGGAAGCGCGTGTCCCTCAAGGCAGCGAACATGGCCACGTCCCGAACTGTAATGCAGAGAGGCTTGACGGGAGCTACGTAGCCGATGCAGCCGCGTAGTTGGCCGTTCTCCTTGAGGGTGACGAACGCGCCGCGCTCTTGCGCCAGCGCCTCGAACCCCACCGGTGAGTATTCGTATTGCTTGTGATCTCTCACCGCGCTTTCCACGGACTTGCGGGCGATCTTGAGCAACTCGTCCTTCTCCCGCGCACTGAGAGAGAAAGGCTTCTCGGTGGCGACTCCGCGCGCCGGAGCTTTAAAGAAAGCCACGGCGCCGTAGCCCACGACGCGGGTCTTGTCGCCGGCCGTATCGCCGGAATTCGCATAGTTCAGCACCTTGGCCTGCGACGCGCCCAGGCGTTCGGAGGCGATCATGGCGGCGATGATGGGATATCCGCCGCAGGCCTCCCAGACGTTCACGTTCGGTTCGAAGTTGCGGGCCATGCTGAGGTAGTCCCACTCCTCGATGGCCTTCAAGGTTTTGTGGTCGATCTTCACGGCCTCGTTATAGGGATGGTAGTGCGAGAGGTCGGAACTGGCGACGATCAGGGTGTTGGTGCCCTGGATCAGTTTGGCGAGCGCCAGCCCCAGCGCGCGGCAGGTTTCATAGCTCTGGTCGCCGATGACGATGGGCACAAGCTGGAACGGGCCGATCACACGCTGGAGGAAGGGGAGCTGATCTTCGAGAGCGTGTTCCCGCTTGTCGGGCGTGACCGTGTGTCCGGCCCCCGAGAGCTTGATGAGCTTGCTCATGCCGGCCAACTTGGCGGCGAAGGCGCGGTCCACGGGGACCTGGCCGAGCGGCGTGGTGTACGCGGCACCGTCGTACACCGACGCGAAACCGAATGACTCGTAGTGCGAGGGCGCGATGACCACCACGCGGTCGAACTTGCGGCCTTTGAGCAGGGCGTAGGAGTAGGCGGCGACTTGCCCGGCGTACTCGTAGCCGGCGTGCGGCGCGACCAGCGCCACGACATCGGTGAGTGGCGGAGGCGTGGCCTTAGCCAGAAAGCCATCCACCATTTTCGCAAGCTCGGCGGGATCGGCCGGATAGAACGATCCGGCAACGGCGGCGGGCCGCACCTTGGCGGACTCGGCGGAACTGGCGCTCCTGGGGCGGAGCAGAACGACCCCCGCTACCAGGGCGAGCGCGATGACAACGACAGTCAGAATTCTCATAAGTGAAGTAATCCGTCCCAAACTCCGGGGATGACTTGCTGGCAGAACTGACACTTGCCCCGGTTGAGGTGAATGGCCCTCACCGCGAAGCCGGCGCGCTCCACCACCACGCGACGGCACTTGGGGCAGTAGGTGCTCTCGGCCGGATGGCCGGGAATGTTGCCGATGTAGACGTAGTGCAGCCCTTCGGCGTCGCAGATGGCTTTGGCGCGATCGAGGGTTGCGACGGGCGTCGGCGGAAGGTTCTTGAGGAGATACTCGGGATGGAATTGCGAGAAGTGCAGCGGAACGTCCGGGCCTAACTCGGTTTTCACCCACCGGGCGAGCGATTTGAACTCCTGGTCGGAGTCATTCAAGGTGGGGATTACCAGGTAGACGATCTCGTTCCAGGTTCCCAGCTTGCGAATGGCGACCAGCGTGTTGAGGATGGGCTTTAACTCGCCGTTGACCACTTCTTTGTAGAACTTGTCGGAAAACGCTTTGAGGTCGATTTTGATGGCGTCCACGCGGCGGCACAACTGTTTCAGCGGCTCATCCTGAATGTAGCCTCCACTGACCACGGCGCTCTTCACACCCGCGGCGCGGCCGGCCTCCGCGGTATCCAAGACGTACTCGCAAAAAACCACCGGCTCGCTGTAGGTATAGGCGATGGAAGGGCAGTTATAGCGCTGCGCCAGGGCGGGCACGCTCTGGGGAGGAAGATAGGTGTTCTCGACCTGTTCGGGCCGGGACTGCGAGATCTCCCAGTTCTGGCACATCTTGCAGTTGACGTTGCAGCCCGCGGTGGCTATAGAGAACGCCATGGTGCCGGGCATGAAATGGAAGAAGGGTTTCTTTTCGATGGGATCGACGTGGGTGGCACAGACGCGGGAGTACACCAGCGAGTAGTAAGTGCCGCCGCGGTTTTCGCGTACGCCGCAGTAGCCGCGCTCGTGGTCGTCGATGACGCATTCGCGCGGGCAGAGCTTGCACTTGGTCTTCTTGTTGGGCAGTTTCTCGTAGAAGCGCGCTTCGATGGTGAACTGCGCATCGTTGGCCGCGGGTTTCGCCAGGGCGCGTTCCGCGGCGCACACCGCCAGGCAGGGCAGGGTAGCGGTCTTGAGAAATGCCCGGCGGTCCATGGTTTCAGATCTCCACTTTTTCGATCAGGTTGGGGTCGTTGGTTCCGAGCTTGTGCTGGGCATCGGCCGCCCTGGCGATGTAGGCCGGTTCCCGCTTGACATTTCGCAGCGGCTCGATGCCCTTCTCGGCGCGTTTTTGTTCGATGATTTGCCAGCCGGTGTAATCCAGCGCCACCGGGTCGCGGGAAGCGATGAGGCCGTTGAATGGCCAGGACCACTGCGGCATATAAGAAGGTCCGCCTTCGTACTGGGGCGCGATGGCGTCGCAGATAGTCAGCCTCACCTTCTGGCGGATGGGCGGCAGCATGTTGACATCGGCGACGTACGGATCGCCGGCGGTGACGTGGTACTTGTTGGGGTTGTGTATGGCGCCGAACAGGTTCTTGAGGGCCATGGTGACGCCCACAATGCCATGGTCTTTGAGCACCGGCAGGTTGACGACGGCGTCGCAAGTTCGCGTCAGGGTTTTGGAGAGGAGGCTTCCTACGCTGCCGTAGATTGACAGATCGGTTTCGTATCCGGAGGCGTCGTTGCCGATGTAGCGGATGCGATCTTTGCGAGAGGACACGGGGAATCCGGCGCTCTCGAGGTCGGAGTTGAGGCGGTCCCAGACGACGATGTTGGTCCGCGGAATTCCCGCCTGCTGGAGCCGTTCGCAGACGGCCTCGACCAGCACGGTACTGGTGGAATTGCCGCGGCCGGAGAGGCAATTGACTTTCAGGCCGACTACTTCGCTGGGGCGGGCGATGCGCTTCCAGGCCTCAATGGGCGAATCGGCGTCATAGAGGGACTGGACGGCGCGGTCGAGCACGTTCAGGAGACGGGCGGAATCGACGGCGGCGCCCGATGGCCGAAGGGAGGGGTCGCGGGAGATGACAACTTTCGATTTGGCCGGGACTGCGGCGCGGCCGGAGAGCGCGCCGGCAAAGCAAGCGCGCAGGAGACTTCGGCGACTGGTGCCCGGGTTACGGTCCATACGCAGCTCCCACGCCTGGGCGGCGAATAACGGGTGGTCCGACTCCTTTATAACACTTGGCTGGGGATGGCGGTGAGGGCGGCAGTGACAGCGGCGGTTGGCAACCGCCGCGCAGGATGCCATCCTGCCCCACGAGTACACCGGGTGACGCATGTGGGGCGGGTGGGTGGAAGTTTTATTCATGGCACTGTAAGATCCTCTTTTTCAGTGGGTTGCGGCTGGGGATCGAGGTTGGGAGACGCATCTTGAGGGGGTTTTTCGTAAGATGCGTCTCCCGAATCGTCGGAGAGCTCGATGATTTTGGCGCCTTCGTGTAAGCGCCTGAATTTCAATACGATACCGCTGTCGGAGAGGGTCAACATGGAGGATCTGAGGTGCTGGGAGAGGCCTTTGGGCTTATGACACCCGACGACTGGCTGTAGAAGTTCCAAGAGCTGGGTGGCGCTGCCGGTGAAGTAGCGGCGCTGCTCCAGGAGGTTGCGGACGGCCTCGGCTATAGGGTGAGGCTCGGCAAGATCGAAGGCCTGGCGCATTTCTTCCTCGGTGCAGCCAAGGGCGGGGCTGGCGGCCATGGCCCAGGCGAGCGCGTCGGGGCACCGTCCGGAGGGCGGGTTGGTGTAGTTCATGGGGTTGAGGGCGGCGCCGACGGCAGAGCACAGCGCCGCGAGGATGTCGGGCCAAGCCTGTTGGAAGACGGTGAGAAGGCTCGCTTCGGTGCGGGGCGTGAGGGGCGGGAGGGTGACGGTGAGGGAGCGGCGGGCGAGGTCGGCGGGGCAAGACCAGCGGCCGGTGACGGTGAGGAGGACGGGGCGCTTGTAGTATTGCTAGAGCGGTTCTGTGCCTGGGCCGGAGGTTTCGCGGAGGGTTGCGCCGAGGCCGGAGGAGAGGCGGCAGAGGGCATCGGAGAGTTGCGGGGAGAGGGCGGAGAGGTGGTCGAAGGCGAGAATCCAGTTATGGCGGGCGAGAGTGAGGAGGTCGCGGACGGAGGACGGGATGGGGGTGAGGGGCGAGGTGCTGGGATCGATGAGGGAGCGGAGGATGCGGGCGGCGAAGGTCTTGCCGGAGCCGGGGGGACCCTGAAGGATGAGGACGGGGAACGGCCCGTCGGGGCGGAGGGCGGCAAGGAGCCAGGCGAGGCAGCGGAGCCAATCGGCGCGGGAGGGAAGATTGAGACAGGAGCGGAGGGTTTCGAGGGAGCCGGGGGCCGAAGGGGCCGCGGGCGCGGGGAGGGGGACAGTGGAGCGGGAGGTCTGGAGGAGAGCGCCAGCCCCGGCGGTGGTCTTCCAGCCGGTGGGCGAGATTTCGACAAACTCGCATTCGGGATTGGCGAGGTTGAGGAGGATTTGGTCGGGCAAGCGGCCGCCACCACGGCATCCGACGCGACGCCAGACGGCGAGGCGCTGGTCTTGCTCGCTGTGGTTGGCCTCGGCTTCCAAGTGATTGAGGATCGCGTGGAAAGCGTGGGAGCCAGGCAGCGTGTCGTATTGGGCGAAGAATTCGTGGAAGAACCACTCGCGGTAGGCGCGGGAGCGGACGGGGAGGATGTAGAAACCTTGGGAGGAGGGGGCATTGAGGCGAACGAAGGCCTGGCCGTCGGAGGCGGTGAAGGGAAGGCCGCGCTGGGCAATGGAGAGAAGGGGAGCGAAGGGGTCGAGCATTGGTCCTCCTAATTTTGGTATAGCAGGCGAAAGTCGGGCTAAGGGGTCTGGAAGTCCGGTAGTGATTGAAACGGTTGAGAAAACTTCGGGGGGAAGTTGGTGAACGGGTTATGGGGGGGGTGGGGGGATTTGGGCGCGATCTCACGTCGCAAGGAGAAATCCATGAGCATCTATCTAATTTTGGAATAAGACCGCAAGCGACGGCCGGGCCCATCTTGCCAGTTCGGCCTGACGCCGCACACATCCGATGAATTGAAGAATGTTTTCAACCGACTGGTGTACCTGGCCGGCATGCGGGATGAGAGCACTGGGCGGTACCGCGACACTCCGCTTCGGCTTCGGATTGTGGAACTGCTGGACACCTGCTTCTCCAACGTACCGCCGGGCATCCGCGAACCTCCCATACGCGCGGTCCGCGCGACTCCATTCGTTATACAAGGTTTCTGCCGTCCCAACCCTCGCCCCGGCCAGAACACATGAACCAATTTTCATTATGGTTTAAGCGATGCTTCATGGACAGATTGGATATCATCGGGCCAGACGAGAGAGAATATCTCGACCAAAGGAGAGGAGAAACCCACATGAAGAAACTGATGACTTTGCTGCTGGGCCTGTCGCTCGCGTTCGGCGCCGTGGCCACCGCGTTCGCTCAGGATACGCCGCCGAAGAAGCACACGAAGATCAACAAGAAAAAGGGCGGAAAGAAGAAGGACGAGACCCCCAAGAAGGACGGCGGCAGATAGGCTCGGTTCTCTTGATATCGCCGGGAAGCCGCGAAGACGAGCCTCACTTCTTTTTCGGTGCGCCGTGGAGGTAGTGGTCGAGGCTGGCGAAGTAATCGGCGGGGACTTTGGCCCACTCTCGGGCCGGCACCGCCTTCCCAATAGCCGACAGCTCAGCCTGCAGCGAGCCGGCAGCGAACTCCGCAGCAACGCGCGGGTTCGAGCCGTTCTTCCCTCGCGCCACCTTTGCCGTACGGCGTCGTTGTTTGGCGGCGGTAGCCAGTTGTTCTCCTCTAGCCAGTATACTTTTGCAGCCGTTCTGCGTTTGCCGATGACCGATTGGCGGAAACAGCGTGTCCGGGGATCTATCCGGCAGGCTTGGCGAGGTGGCACACTTCCCCCGGGGGGACTGGGGGAGAGTTTGGGCGTCCACTTTCACGGAATGGGCGTATTCCGTCAGCTTGACCCGACTCGACCCATTGCCGTCGCCAAGCCGACTTCCCAGTACCTATCCGGCCCGCCGCCCGCGCAGAATCGACGCTTCCCAAATCGCCGGTTCCGGCCCAATGGCAGGCCTATTGGGGATCAAAGCGCGCGTTTATCTCGACTGGCAGAAGCCCGTTACTACAGGCTACTCGTCGAGGGCCTGAAGATCCCGGGCACCGATATACCGGCCGAGAACTAACGCATCCACTATTTCGCGGTAACAGCGCTTCGGAGACTCTTCAGCCACAGAGCCCCGCACTAGACGGAGCCAACCAACGAGCAGAAAACCACACGTTGCGGCCGTCCGATCATCGTCGATGACGATCTTGTGAATCCACTCAAGCCCAGGCCAGACCTGCTCCCGTAACGGGCAAGTCTTGAGAAATCCCACGAGTGCGTCGACCGCGTGTATATCTCCATGGGCGTATCGGAGCCATTCTTCTAAATGCTGCGATATTGCCGCGGTCGGAAGCCACTGCGTTCGAGCCTTTTCCAGTACAGGTTCGGGATCTTCGAAGTACCCAGAGGTTCTCGGGCTTGGCATGAGACTGTCAAGCCGACGCGATGTCGGGTATCTGTGCTCCTGTTTGTCTGGTTCACGAAAGGGGCACAGGGCGATCTCCATTAACTGCGGCCAGGCAGCGGATATAGCTGGCACGAAGACCGTCTCGTAAGTAGATGCCATGACTAATGCATCAAGATAAGCGGCTAAGGCGTCGGGTGAGTTGGAAAGCTTTGTCGCGATGTCAACGATGCGTCCTCCCCCATCGTGCGTAATCCACCGCAGGACGGCGGATGCGAATGCCGCATCCTGTTCCTTCTGCCGGTGGTAGTGGTGTTCGGCCCACTCGCAGGCTGACCGCGCGTATGCATCCAATAAAGCATCCCGTAGCACCTCCGCTTTTGAGCCGATGCAGGTAGCCGTTTGAGCAGCGGCCATCGCGCAGATAGCCGCCGGCTCGATGTAGGTGAGCATCAATCTTCGATCTGGTGCATGGGGAAGTTCAGCCACAAGATCGCCGGTGATGGGTTGAATTTCAGCCCGGCCACTTTCGGAGAAATCGCCGAGAACCACCCGGCGGGCGCCAGCCTCGATCGCCTGCCACACTGCTTCGTGCCAACAGCGCCCATGGTCTTGAACGCCGCACGGCTGGTCGAAAAGTACACGCAGACCTTCCGCGATGTTTTGCCGGACTTCGACCGAAGGACTACATGTGCATGCTTCGATAGCTGAGAGAATGGCCGCCACAGGTTGCTCTCTCTCGGCCACCTTTCCTAGCCTGACTTTCGCACTTCGATGAGTTTTTGCGGCTCGGCCGAACTAT
>PMYB01000158.1 GCA_003170915.1 Bryobacterales bacterium
TTAGGTTAACGCTTATTCGGCGCCCGGCCTGGGCATCGAACTGGCGGAGCCCGAAGTCCGCCTGGTGGAAGTCGCGTAGCGAGGCCGGCGGACCAGGTCTCCGACGCGGGGCGGCCTGCCGGCCTGGAGGCCCGCTCCACCAAGTCGTCATCCCGTGAGGCGGTGGTGGGGCAGTTCCCGGTTTGGGCGCTATGCGTCCGTGTGCGCAGTTGCCAGGTACCCAGGCGGCGGCTTGCTAGAAAACTCTTGAAACGATGCAGTTGAGCGGATTCGTGCAGCAGGGCTCGCTACGGAGCTTTGCTGTCGCAGACCCAAGGTCCTTCGGCGTATTTCATGAATTCACATCGTTCGAAGCCGTCACCATAATTACAAGATAGCCTCTTCGGATGAATCCATTTTGGTGGACTCGCCAGCTTCGGGTGTTCTCCCCGCAGATCGGCATCGGCTCTCTCCAATGCGCCACAGCGAGCCGACGCTACCGTTCAACCGCTTTTCTAGGCCTGCCCCCCAGTCTTCCATTCGCCCTGGAAGCGGCCTTTTTCGCCCTGCTGCTCGACCGGCCGCCAAGTTGGCCTAACCTGGACGCCATCCACGCCTTGGAACCCAGAAAGCCCTCCAAAAGACCGGGCACATAGAGATCCGCATCCACGGCTGGGAAGTAGATGCCGAAGCCGGACGGGCTGATCTCGATCTTACTGAGCTGCGAAGGCCGGGCATCTTCCAACCCTTCTACATCGCCCGGCGAGAAGCTCACAATCAGCTTGGAGCTGAGATGAATCACGATCCGCCCGGTCTTCTGATCGTAATGCGCTGAAACCACCCGTGGAATGCGCGCCTGCAGGTCCTTGCCACGCTGTTTCGCCATCGGCACAAGTCCATCTTACCTGAATTCCTAAGCGCTTGGGTTCAATGTGAATCCCCGATAAGAACTCGTCAACGCGGTATTGTGGAACTGGAGCTCATGTGATCCAAACCGACGATCAAGTGCGGCTTGCGCAGCAGTGCGTAGCCAACCTGAGGAGAATCCTGCTGGAAGCTCGCAAAGTTCATTCGGCGAAAGACTACTTGCGGCTCTCTGAACCAATCCTCCTCGAAGTCCAGCAGCGCGAGCAGGAGATTCTCGAGTATTTGAGCGGCCGCCTCGAACAACCATTGGCGAGCTAGTGGACCGTCCCGGTCATTTCGTTACCGTCCAGAGTGCCGAGACGAATCTCGGCACGGCAGGCACGAGTGCCCGCGCCACGTTGTGGCGCACGCTTCAGCGTGCCGCGTCGGCACTCATGCCGACGCTTGAGGGGTTTCGAAGTCACCGGGAGAGTCTAATAGCCGGGTGTGCCCTCGCCCGCGCCGCGCTACCATTGAGGCTCCATGGACGCGCTAACCGTTCACCGCCTGCATTTCGCATTCACCGTCACCTTTCATTACCTCTTTCCGCAGTTGACCATGGGACTGGCGCTGTTGATCCTGATCCTCAAGACCATGGCCATGCGCACCGGCAATGAGCACTACAACCGCGCGGCCCGGTTCTGGGCAAAGATATTTGCGGTCAATTTCGCCATGGGCGTGGTCACCGGCATCCCCCTGGAGTTTCAATTCGGGACCAACTGGGCCCGCTTCTCCAAAGCGGCCGGAGGGGTCATCGGACAGACTCTGGCGATGGAGGGCGTGTTTTCTTTTTTCCTCGAATCCAGCTTCCTCGGCGCATTCCTGTTCGGAGAGAAGCGCCTCGGGCCCAAGGCCCACTGGGTCTCCGCCTTCCTGGTCTTTGCCGGCTCGTGGCTCTCCGGGTTCTTCATCGTCGCTACGGACGCCTGGATGCAGCATCCCACCGGCTACCGGATCGGCGGCCACGGCGAGATTCTGCTGAGCAGTTTGTGGGGCCTGCTGCTGAATCCATGGCTGTTCTGGCAGTACCTGCACAACATGATCGGATCGGTGGTCACCGCCAGCTTCGTCATGGCCTCGGTGGGAGCGTTCTATCTGCTCACGCGCAAACACGAGGAATCCGGCCGCACCTTCGTGCGGCTGGGCGTAATAGCGGGCACGGTCTCCACCGTCCTGATGGCCTTCCCCACCGGCGATGGACAGGTCCACAACATCGTCTCCAACCAGCCTCCGACGCTGGCCGCCATGGAAGGACTGTTCCACACCGCACAGGGCGCGGGGCTGGTCATCGTCGGGCAGCCGGACATCGATAACCGGCGTCTCGACAACCCTCTCACCGTTCCCAACGCGCTGAGCTTCCTCACCTATCAACGCTGGAAGGCGGAGGTGAAGGGCCTCGACGCATTTCCCCCGGATCGCTGGCCGGACAACATTCCGCTGCTGTATTACAGCTATCACATCATGGTGGGGCTGGGGACCATCTTCATCGCGGTGATGGCGCTGGCCTCGCTGAACCTCTGGCGCGGCGCGCTCTACCGCTCCCGGCCGGTGCTCTGGCTGATCATGCTGATGTTGCCGTTCCCCTACATCGCCACCACGGCGGGATGGATCACGGCCGAAGTGGGACGCCAGCCGTGGCTGGTTTATGGAATCATGCGCACGCTGGAGGGTTCGTCGCCGCACATCTCCGCCGGCAACGCCCTGTTCACGCTGATTGGCTTCATGGGAATCTACACCATCCTCGCCATTCTCTTTCTGTTTCTGGTCTATCGCGAAATCGAACAGGGTCCGGAGCGGCCGGAGGGGCCGCTCTCACCCGCTATCTGAGGCTCTGTCATGGAAACCGTCTGGTTCTGCCTGGTCGCCGTCATGATCGCGATGTACGTGGTCCTTGACGGCTTCGATCTCGGCGCCGGCGCCGTCCACCTTTTCGTGGCGCGCACGGATGCGGAGCGCCGCGCCGTCCTTCGTTCCATCGGACCGGTTTGGGATGGCAACGAAGTCTGGCTGCTGGCCGGCGGCGGCACTCTCTATTTCGCCTTCCCCGCCCTCTACGCTTCGAGTTTCAGCGGATTCTACCTGCCCTTGATGATGGTGTTATGGCTGTTGATTCTGCGCGGCATCGCCATCGAGTTCCGCGACCACGTTCAAAGCCTTGTCTGGCAGCCGTTGTGGGACGGCGTGTTCTCGCTCGCCAGCGCGCTGCTGGCCATCTTCTTCGGCGCCGCCCTCGGCAACGTGGTACGCGGCGTGCCGCTCGACCGGGCCGGCACTTTTTTCCTGCCGCTGTGGACCGATTTCACCATGGGCAAGGACGCCGGCATTCTGGATTGGTACACCGTTCTGATCGCCATAGCCGCGCTGGCCACGCTGGCGGTTCACGGAGCGCTGTGGATCGCGCTGAAGACCGAGGGAGAGCTCGAACTTCGCGCGCGCCGCATCGCCGCGCGCGCCTGGTGGGGCCTGGCGGCGTCCGTCATCCTGATCACGCTCGTGAGCTTCCAAATCCAGCCGCAGTTGAAGGCGAGCTTTCAGGCGCGGCCCTGGGGTTGCGTTTTTCCGATCCTGGCGCTGGCGGGGCTGGTGGGCGCCCGGCTCATGAACAGCCGCCTTCAGGAGCTCGGAGCATTCCTCTGCTCGTGCCTGTTTATCCTGGGGATGCTCACGAGCGTCGCGTTCGGGCTGTTCCCGTACGTGCTTCCCTCGAACTCGGATCCGGCGCTGTCACTGACGGTTTCGAACGCGGCGGCGCCGCTCTACGGCCTCAAGGTCGGCCTGATGTGGTTCATTCCCGGCATGCTGCTCGCCATCGGCTACTTCGTCTATACCTACCGGAGCTTCTCGGGAAAGGTGAACCTGGACGACGAGGCGCCGTACTGAGCCGCGACTGCAAGGGGTGGATGCGCCTGGCATCGTGCGAAAGATAGTTGCCGGACGGCAGCCGGGTATGCGAAAGTCGGGCAGAGATGACGAGGCTCGACAAACTTCTGGCATACGCCGAATCCAACCGGCTCATGGTTTGCGCCATCGCCATCGTGCTGATCGGGCTGATCGCCTGGGTGGATTGGCTGTCGCCCGATTCGTCGGTCGGCTTCTTATACCTGGTTCCGATCCTGCTGTCCGCGGCGGCGCTGAATGGCGCACAGATCCTCGTCATGGCGGTGCTGTGCGGGTACCTGAGGGAGGTTCTCGATCCTTTGCAGGGGGCTTCATTGACGGTCGGGCCGCTGCTATGGCATGCCTTCAATCCTCTCCGCTGGGTGCCGGGGTCGTACGGAAGGCTGTCGGTGTCGGTGGCCGGGTTCGCCATGACCGGGTTCTTCTTCGCGGAACTGAATCGGCGGCGGAGGCTGCTCTCCGAGCATCTGGCGGAACGCGAGGAGCAAATCCGCTTTCGGCAGGAAACGGAGCTCCAGGTGCGCATGCTCATCGAGACCAGCCCGCTGGCGATTCTCACGCTGGATGGCGCGGGGCGCGTGCTGCTGGCCAACGAATCCGCCCGGCAACTGCTGGGCTTCGAGAAGGAACCGCTGCAGGGCGAGGACGTCGAGCCCTATCTTCCCATCCTGTGCCGCATGTTGCGCAGCCACCGCTCCGGCACCAACATTCGCACCAACGTCGAGTGTAAAGGGCAGCGCCGCAACGGCGAGGTCTTCCTGGCGCACGTCTGGCTCTCGACATACCGCACCTCGGGCGGTCCCGGATTGGCCGCGGTGGTGTGGGACGCCTCCGAGAACCTGCGCGACCGCGAAGGCGCCGGCCTGGATTCCATGATGGCCACCTCGCGCGTGCTCATCGGCGCCATCTCGCACGAGATCCGCAACCTGGCTTCGGCGGCGGCGGCGGCGCACGCGGCCCTCGAAGCCATTGGCGAACTGGCTGGGAATGAGCAGTACCAGGTGCTCGGAACACTGATCCGCGGATTGGAGAAGATCGCCTCCTCCGGCCTGCGAGTGGCTTCCGACCGTGAAGCGGTGGTCGCGGACCTAGGCACCGTGCTGGATGAGACCCGCATCGTGATCGAGCCTTCGCTGCGCGAAGCCGGCGTCCAGGTGGCGTGGGAGGTGAGCGGCGGGCTGCCGTTGGTGCAGGCCGACCATCACAGCCTCTTGCAGGTGTTCGTGAACCTGGCGCGCAACAGCCGGCGGGCGCTCGAGAATTGCGAGCGCCGCGAGATGCGCATCTCGGCGACGCTCGAGAAAGACCTGGTGGTGGTCCGGTTCCGTGACACCGGTCCTGGCGTGGCGCATCCCGAAGAGCTGTTCCAGCCATTCCAGCCGGGCGCGCACTCCCATGGCCTGGGCCTGTACATCTCGCGGGCCATCCTGCGGTCCCACGGCGGAGGCCTGCGCTACGAACCGGAGAAGACGGGGAGTTGCTTTGCCGTCGAGCTCTGGCCCGCGGAGAACGTGGTGGAAGGGTGATAGAGCGGAATCAACCACCGATTCGCGCGCTTCTGGTGGACGATCATGCCCTCTTCCGGGAGAGCGTGTCGCACGTTCTCGCGGAGGAATCGCTTCTCGAAATCGAGCACTGCGCCAGCATCCGGGAGGCGCTCGAACTGCTCGCGCAGCGCCCATTCGATATCGTGCTGCTGGATCACGACCTCGGCAGCGAGCGCGCCTCCCAGTTCTTGCCCGCCGCGCGGCAGATCGGTTTCGAAGGCCGCGTGCTGGTGGTCACCGCCTGGGTGAGCGACACCGAAGCGCGGCGCCTGCTGCGGCAGGGCGTCGCCGGCATTTTTTTGAAGCAACGGCCGCTGAAGGAGTTAAGCCAGGCCATCCACACTGTGGCCTCCGGTGGAGCGTGGCTCGACAGCTCCTTCACCCACGTGGAAGGCGAGGCCGCTGCGACCGGGCAATCCAGCCCGCCGTTATTCAACGACCGGCAGCGCAAGGTTCTGCGCTTCGTGCTGGAGGGGCTCTCCAACAAGGAGATTGCCTGGCGGTTGCAGATTTCCGAAAGCTATGTCAAAGCCATTTTGCAGGGCCTGTTTCAAAAAACCGGCGTGCGGACGCGGGGCCAACTGGTGCGCGTGGCGTTTGAACAGTACGAGGACCAACTGTAGGGGCGAAATGCACAGAGTGTCCAAAAGATACACTTTCGACTCGATTGCCTATGAGTTAAAGTAGAGCCATGCAGCCGGAGTCAGACCCGGCAACCAAGACGTAGGGGTGAGTGCCGCCATCGGGCCCACTCCAGTGTAGCGGGGATTAGGTGATACGAGAAGTTAGCAGTCCATTAGCCGCGTGGGACGTGGCCGCCAGCTCTGCCGTCACGCTGGAACCGGGCGCGATTCTGTATTCTTGCCGGATTCATCGCAACAGCCACGTCGAAACCGAGACTGGAGCCGAGGTCTACGTCATGGAATTCCAGTCGTCCGGGCGGCGATACTCTTCTCCCCTCGTTCGCTTCCAGCCGCGAACGCAAGCGGTGGATCTGGTTTGGGTGGAGGGGATTCCGGCGCGCGAAGCCGTGCCAGTTTAGCGCCAGTCTGCCACCGCCTGGTCGGAGGTGCGCGCCGGGATGTAAACCACTTCGGACCGCTGCGGATAGAATGGAAGCGTGCGCACCGCAAGCAACTCCATTCCTGAAATCCTCGAGAAACTGCACATCGAGCCGCTGAATTCCGGCGCCTGCCACGGCGATTGGATTGCCAGTCCCTTGGGCGGCGAAATGGAATCCATCAACCCCGCCAGCGGCGAACCGCTAGCCAGGGTGAAGATGGCCGGACTGGCGGACTACCAAAGCGTCATGGCGCGCGCCGGCCAGGCATTCCTGGAGTGGCGCATGGTTCCGGCGCCCAAGCGCGGCGACATCGTGCGCGAGATCGCCGTCGAACTGCGCGCGCACAAAGCCGATCTGGGAGCGCTCGTCACGCTGGAAATGGGCAAGATCCTGCCCGAGGGACTGGGCGAGGTCCAGGAGATGATCGACATCGGCGATTTCGCCGCCGGCCTTTCTCGCCAGCTTTACGGCCTGACCATGCACAGCGAGCGGCCCGGCCACCGCATGTACGAGCAGTGGCACCCGCTGGGAATTGTGGGGGT
>PMYB01000066.1:0-281 GCA_003170915.1 Bryobacterales bacterium
CTGCCCATTGTGGGCCTTCTGCTCCGCCGGTTCCAGGCGCGCTGGCTGGTGGTGTTCGGGGTCCTGGCGTCCGTGCTGGGGTTGTTCGTCATGGCCGGGTTTAACCTGGAAATCGACTACCGCACGGCTTTGTGGAGCCGCATCCTGCAGAGCTTCGGCCTGGCGTTTCTGTTTGTGCCCATCAGCGTCGTGGCATTCGCGTTTATCCCCAAGGAGCGGACCAGCTACGCCACGGGGTTGTTCAACCTGGCGCGCAACGTGGGCGGCAGCGCCGGCATCGC
>PMYB01000066.1:344-19627 GCA_003170915.1 Bryobacterales bacterium
ATGCGTTCTGGGTAATGGCCATGCTGTTTCTGTTGATCGTCCCGCTGATGTTTTGCATGAAGAAGATGAAACCGGCGCGCGCTCCCCTGGTGGTGGAGTGACATGCCGGCTCTGTTGGAAAATGGAAATAATGGAAGGGTAAGGACCACATGCCTAACGTGCTAGAAGATTTGCCCCAGCCGGAACTCGCCCCCGATTCCGTGCCCGCGCCGCGAAAGGGCTGGCGGGTCAAGTTCGCCTTGTTTGTGGTGCTGCTGGCGATTGCCGCCGCGGCCCTCTGGGGCTACCTGCATTTTCGCTATCAGGTGTCTTCCGATGACGCCCAGGTGGATGGCCACATCACCGCCATTGCTCCCAAGATCGCCGGCAACGTGGTGAACGTGCTCGTCAACGACAACCAGCCCGTCAAGACCGGCCAGGTCCTGGTGCGCATCGATCCCCGCGATTTCCAGGCCCGCGTGGACATGGCCAAGGCCGCGCTCACCGAGGCCGAGAGCCAGTTGCGTTCGGCGCGGGTGGTGGTGCCCTGGACCAATGAAACCACGCAGTCGGGCGAATCGAGCGCCTCGGCGCAGCTTGGCGACGCCCAGGCCGAATTCGAGCGCGCGCGGCTGGGTCAACAACAGTCTTCCGGGTCGGACCTCGCCTTTGCCGAGGCCAACGTGCGCACCAAGCAGGCCAGCAACGACCGCGCGCAGGCCGACCTCGCCCGCATGAAACCCCTGGTCGAGAAGGCCGAGATCTCCCAGTTGCAGTTCGACGCCTACCTCGCCGCGGCGCGCGTTGCCGAAGGTGAATTGCAGGCGTCCCGGGAAAAGCTGGCTTCCGCCCAACAGGATGCCGCCATCCGCCAAGCCGCGCTCGATGCCGCTCAATCGCGCGTCAGCCAGGCCCGCGCCCTGGTGGCCACTTCGGTTGCCAACCGCAAGCAGGTCGACATCCGCACCGCCGACGCCGGCACCGCCGCCGCCGCGGTCCAGGCGGCGCGCGCTAGTCTCGATGCTGCCGAACTCCAACTCAGCTACACCACCATCGTCGCGCCCATGGACGGCGTGGTCACGCATAAGAGCGTCGAGATCGGCCAGATCGTTCAGCCGGGCCAGGGGCTTATGACCATCATTCCGCTGCACGACATTTGGGTAACCGCCAATTTCAAGGAGACCCAGCTCGCCGATGTGCGCCCCGGCCAGAGAGCCGAAATCCAGGTGGACATGTACGGCCGCAGCGTGACCGGCCACGTGGATTCCATCGCTGGCGCCACCGGCTCTCGTCTCAGCCTGCTGCCGCCTGAAAACGCCACCGGAAACTTCGTCAAGGTGGTGCAGCGGATTCCGGTGAAGATCCTGGTCGACAGCCCCGGTGACCTGATTCTGCGCCCTGGCATGAACGTGGACGCCACCATCTTCACCCGGTAGCGAATGAATCCGCGGGTGCGGGTACGCATGGCGTGCTGGTAGCGCCGCCCCCGCCGATGTGTGCTACAGTTCAGGGTAATATGGCATCCCGAAGCGTCAACAAAGTCATCCTGCTTGGGCGTCTCGGCAAGGACGCCGAGACCAAGTTCACTCCGAGTGGCGTGGCCCGCTCCACGTTCACCCTGGCGACCAACCGCCGCTGGAAGGACCAGCAATCCGGCGAGTGGAAGGAAGAAACCGACTGGCACAATATCCTTTTGTGGCGAGCCGAAAACGTGGCGAACTATCTACTGAAGGGTAAGCAGGTCTATGTCGAAGGCCGCCTGCAGACCCGCAGCTACGACGACAAAGACGGGCAGAAGAAGTACTTCACGGAAGTGGTCTGCGACGAGCTCATCCTGCTGGGCGGCCGCGGCGACACTGCCGAAGCGCCCGCTGGGCCCGCTGGCGAGTTCGCGCCGCCGGTCTCCATGCCGCGCTCCGCTCCGCGTCCTCCAGCCGCCGCCCCCGAACCTCCGGATGACCTGAATCAGGGCATCACCGATGACGACGTTCCGTTTTAACCGCCTGCTTGCCGGTTAACTGGATGGCGCGCTCCGCCTGCGATGGGACCAGCCTCGGCGGTCGGCCCCGCCGGCGGCCTCCCTGCTGCAACCGCTCGAGAGTGGCCTGCGTCGATTCATCCTAGGAAAAATCCGACCAGTGGCTACCGGAATAATCCTTGGCCATATGCCGGCCCCGGAATACGCCACAGGAATGGACTGAGGCTTAAACTGTTGGACGCCGGGCCGCGGAATTCCCTACCAACTCCGCTGGGTCCGTGTAGGTCTGCAGAGAATCGAGAGACTCCAGCACGCGCTCCAGCAGGCCGTCGGTCTGCGTGACCGTGGTCTTCAGAGCTTCTATGGAATGTGCTTGAGTGGTCAGGCGCTCATCGAGAGACGTCATGGTTTTCGAGAGCAGTTGCTCCAGGGCGGCGACGATTTGCGTAGTGGAGGGGATATCCGCCAGCTTGGCGGCATGCTCGTCCAAGCGCGTCTCGACCTGAGCGAACCGCGTAACGTCGGCCGATTCATGCGCCTCCAGGCGGCTCTCCAGATCGGCCATCGAGCGCTTCAAGTCCCGTTCCGCTGCCGGACCGATCGCGCCACGCCCACCGCGGGAACTCGTCAATACTCCCGCCACGATTCCGGCAGCGAAGATGGCCAGGCGGGGAACGTAGCTGATAGCTCGCGACATCGGCACTTCTCTTATAATACTTTCCGGAACTCCATGCAAGTACTACATTTAGTAACCATAGTACTGGGTACGTACCTCCATTGAAAGCTAGCCGCAAAACTGGCATTCTGTCTAGGATAGTTCCTCAGTACTGGGTACGTACCTCCATTGAAAGCAAGCCGCAAAACTGGCATTCTGTCTAGGATACTTCCTCTGTCATAGGAGACGTCTGGTTGAGTGACGGCTCGGAATCCGGGTCCGCCAGCCGGGGCGAGGTCGCTGATCCATGGTTGCTGGAATGCGACTCACGTGGCCACGTGCTCTGGATGAGCAAAAGGTCGCGCTCGGCGCCCGGCGATGCGGAAAACCTGATTGACACGATACAAGCTGGAACACGCTCCCGGGTAGATGCCCGGATGCCTGCCGCCGTGTCCGCCGGGTTGCTCCACTTGGAGAGCAGCCTGCTGCGGCATCATCTCCGCCTGCAACTCGCCGAGCGCGATCTTTCCACCTTCGCCCGAAACCGGCGCCACGGCGCCGCGCGCGGGGCCGTGCGCCAGATCGATCTCGAACGGCAGCGCCTGGGCCGGGAACTGCACACCGGCGTGGGACAGATGCTGGCCGCCATCCGCCTGCAACTCGAGATCGTCGCCGCGCTCCTCCCCAGCCCCCCGGCACTGGTGCAACAGGCGCTGAGCCGTATCTCCACTCTCGCCAACGACGCTTTGGAACAGGTGCGCTCCGTCTCCGCACGCCTGCACCCGCCGGAGTGGCAGCGGCTCACCCTCGAAGCCGCGCTCCAACAACTGTGGGACATCAGCGGTATTCCCCAGAGATTTGAAGCGGCTCTCCGCATCCAACCGCTGCCGCGCGAGCCCGATCTGGAGGTCAAGGTGTTGCTCTACCGGGCCGCGCAGGAGGCCCTTTCCAACGTCGCGCGCCACGCCCGCGCCACCCGCGTCGATGCGGCCCTGGAAACCCGCGACGATTGTGCGATCCTGACCATTCGGGATGACGGCGTGGGGTTTGACGTCGCCGGACTGCTTCGCGGCCCCGCCAGCGTGGCATCCGGCATTGGCCTGCGCTCCATCCGCGAACAAGCCGCCGCGCTGGGCGGAAAATTGGAGATTCAAAGCGGCCCGCCTGGCACTACACTGGTAGTCTCGGTGCCGTTTTCTTGAGGGACCCGGTCCCTACCAGGAGAAGTATGCAGGAATCGCTAGAAACCACGGTCGTTCTGGTGGACGATCACGCCATCGTCCGCGAAGGAATCGCCGCCCTGTGCTCCGCCAGCGGTATGCGCATCCTCGGCCAGTGCTCCGATGGCGCCGCGGCCGTGGACATGATCGCCGCGCTCCAGCCCGATTTTGCCATCCTCGATCTCAATATGCCGGGCATCTCCGGCATCGAGGTGATTCGCCGCCTGCGCGCCTCCCGTTGCTCGGCCAAACTTATGATCCTCTCCATCAGCCGGGAAGAGGCCACCGTCATGGAGGCCTTGCGGGCCGGCGCGGATGCCTACCTGCTCAAAGATGGGCCCGCCCGCCACCTGCTGGATGCCATCGGCTTCGTCCGCGACGGCGGCGTCTACGTCTCTCCGCTGCTGCGCGGCGCCAGCCTTTTTACCAGGGCCGAAAGCTCCCCGGCCGAAGATCCGCTGGCCTCCCTCAGCCCTCGCGAGACGGAGGTCTTTTCCTACCTCGTGAATGGATTGCGCGCCAAGGACATCGCCGACCTGCTCGACATCAGCCCCAAAACCGTGGACACCTACCGTGCCAGCCTGATGCGCAAGCTCAACGTCCACGACCTGGTCGGCCTGGTCAAGTTCGCCATCGAGCGGAATCTCACGAGCACTTCCGCGCAGCGCTGAAATCGATGCACGTCGCTGCGCGGGCTTTGTGGCACTGCTCGTAACCCTCTAACGACCGGATGAGATCTTCCACGGAGTTCCTGCGTTCGTAGAGACGTTCCAGCGCTCGTCTACGAATGGCGTCCGCGGACGAAGCGCGGACGCGGTCGGCAGAGGAACAAGCAACAAGGGCGATCGGCATATTCTCCCTAGTACGGTTTTGAACTATTGGACAAAGAGAAGAAACTAGAATATACGATCTCCATACCCGAAAGCAAGATAAATCTGACCTAAGACTAGGATTTTTCTGAAACCAAAAATAGGTGGTTCTCCGGCACTCATCGCGCCGAACCGCGCCGCTCTGGCCCGCTGCTGGTCGAGGCGAGTCAGGGCAACCAGGGTTAGCGGAGTTTCACCCACACGGTCCGGTCATTTCACCCACTTCACGGCGGCAGGGAAATCCCCGACTGTGGTGAAGAGTTTTTCATCACAATGATAATAAAAGGCTTGAGGACCTGATTTTCTTGTTCCCGGTTTGGATGGGCATGTGCCATATGCTATGTTGTACTTTCTCGGTAGCTTCGCCACGGTGCACCCGCATGGGCGGGTTGTTTCCGGTGTTTTTGACAGATCGGGTTCCTTGAATTGGAGATGAATATGCGGATTCCTTCTTCGACTTTCACCATAGCCAGGTACGTAATCGCAGCGGTATTGGTCGTGGGCGCCTGTGTATTGATAGGCGCTCCGGCAACAACTAAACTCACGCCGCACGACAAGGCGTTCTATGCCGATCCGGCACTCGTGGAATACGTCCAGCCCGGATTCGCCATCACGGTGGTCTCGGCGCAGATCGCAACCGACGGTACGGTCAGCGTGGACTACAAGCTGGCGGATCCCAACGGGGCGCCCCTGGATCTGTCCGGCGTCGTCACCCCCGGCCCCATTTCGGTCAGTTTCCTGATCGCCTATATCCCCAAAGGCCAGACACAGTTCTCTTCGTACATCACGCGTACGGTGTCGGCCGTCACCGGTTCCGCAACCGGCACCCAGGCGGCCGGCGACTCCGGCGGCACCACCACCACAGTGGCGACGGGCGAATACATCTATAAGTTCAGTAACAAGGTGCCGACGACCTTCGATCAGACCGCCACCCACAGGGTGGGCCTGTATGGTTCGCGGAACTTGACGGTATGGGACCTCGGCACCGACTACGCCGATACCACCTTCGATTGGGTGCCCAACGGCTCCAAACCGAACCCGCGCGATGTGGTCCGCACGGCGGATTGCAACGCCTGCCATGGAAGCGCGGCCACGGTCACGGGGGCCAACGGTTTGGCCGCCCACGGAGGAACCCGGCGCAGCGTGGGGTTGTGCATCATCTGCCATCAACCGCAGACCACCGACCCCAGCACCGGAAACAGTCTGGATATGAAGGTCTTCATCCACGCCCTGCACATGGGCAGTTCCCTGCCTACGGTGGTTGCGGGAAAGCCTTACCAGATTGTGGGACACAATAACGCGGTGAGCGACTTTTCCGCCGTGGTATATCCCTCCGATGTGCGGCGCTGCCAGACCTGCCATAATCCCAAGAACGGCGCGGCCCAGACCGGCGCGTGGCTGACGAATCCGAACCGGGCAGCCTGCGGCGCGTGCCACGATGACGTCAATTTCGCCACCGGCCTCAACCACGTAAACCTGCCGCAGGTAGACGATTCGCAGTGCTCCATGTGCCATATCCCGCAGGGCGAACTGGAATTCGACGCCTCCATCATGGGCGCGCACGTGATTCCCGATCAATCCACGCAGATCCCCGGCATCAACGTCGTCCTCCAAAAGGTCACCAATGGCGCCGCCGGAAAGGCCCCCACCGTCACCTTCACGGTGCGCGACAACAAGGGCAATGGCATCCCCATGAGCACCTTTACTTCTTCTTCGGGAACTCTGTCGTTCTCCATGACCGGTCCGGCGTCCGGTTTCAAGATGACCAACTTCGGCGCGGACTCCACCACCCCGGGCTATGTCACCGAGAGCGCCACCGGGTCGACATGCAGCCCCGATGGCACCTGCTCCTACACCTTCACCCATATCGTTCCGGCAGGCTCTACCGGGACGTTCATGATCGGCGTCGAGTCCCGCCTCACCGCCATTCTGAACCCGAACACCGTCCTGCAACAGTCGGTGTCGTATGGCGCCACCAACCAGGTGATCTACTTCTCCGTGGATGGGTCCCCCGTGACGCCGCGGCGCACCGTGGTGGCTATGGCGAACTGCAACAAGTGCCACACCTACCTCGAGGTCCACGGCGATCTTCGCAACAACGTGACGTATTGCGTGATATGCCACAACCCGGAAAATACGGACTTCACCACGCGGCCCTCGTCCACCGATCCCGCCCAAAAAGCCGCGCCCAACCAGGCTATTAACTTCGCCCTGATGGTTCACAAGATCCACACCGGCGCAAACCTGGCTACCTTCAACACCACTTATATCGTGGTGGGCCACGGCGGGTCGACTTCCAACTTCGACAACGTGCTGTATCCCGCCATGGGGCCCACGGGGGCCACCCGCGACACGGCCCAATGCTACATGTGCCACACCAACAACTCCGAGGCGGTCTTCCCCATCGGCTTGAACCCGGTCACCGATCCGCAAGGGCTGTTGAATCCGGCGCCGGCTACCACTTCGGCCTGCACCTCCTGCCACTTGAAGACTTCGTCGATGGCGCACGCGGCCTCTCAAATCGACCCGAGATTCGGCGAGAGCTGCGATGTTTGCCACGCCGCGGGCACCGCCTTCGACGTGTTGATGGAGCACGCCGGCAAGTAGAATAAAGGAGAAATGACCGCCATGTTCCGGCTGGTCAGGAACGCGCCAGCCATGCTTCTCGCCATGGCCGCGCTGTTTACCGCCGCCATATGGGGCGCCCAGAACAAGCCTGGCGCCCCCGCCACTCCCCCTCCCGCTGCCACCCAGCCGGCGGAATACGTCGGCTCCCAAACCTGCCAAATGTGCCACGAGGATATCTTCAACGCCTTTCAGAAGAATCCTCACCACCAGGTGGAAACCGGCAATCGCGACGGCTGGGCCACCAGGGCCTGCGAATCCTGCCACGGTCCCGGAAGCAAGCACGCGGATTCGGCCAGCGCCGCCGATATCCGGAATCCGGCCAAGCTCAAACCCGCCGAAACGGACAAAATCTGTCTCACTTGCCATCTGAATCGGCCCACTCACGTGGGACGCATTAACAGTAGTCATGCCAGGAACCAGGTGAGTTGCACCGCCTGCCACTCCATCCACGCCTACGGTCCCAACGGGCTGGTTCCGCGCAAACAAGCCGACATCAACAAGCTATGCGCCGGGTGCCATGCGGACGTGTGGGCCAGCTTCCAGCGGCCTTACAAACACCGGCTCCCGGAAGGCGCTATGTCCTGCGTGGACTGCCACAACCCGCACGGCAGCTTTCTGCCGCGCTCCATCCAGACCGTGAGCGCCAACGAACCAGGCTGCTTCAAGTGCCACGGCGATAAGGTCGGGCCGTTCACCTACGAACACCCGCCCGTCCGCCTCGAGGGCTGCACCGCCTGCCACCAGCCGCATGGCTCGGCCAATCCGCGCATGCTGACCCGTCCCGAAGTGCGCTTCGTCTGCCTGGAGTGCCACTCCAACCTGCCGACCCCGACACCTGCCGCCACCCTGGGCACCATTCCTCCGGCGATCCATGACTTGCGCAGTCCGCGGTTCCAGAACTGCAACCTCTGCCACCAGAAGGTGCATGGCTCTTATGTGAGCCGGGACTTCCTCAAATGAGATACCTATTGGCCCTCATCCTGATAGTTCCGGCCCTGGCGCAGCAGCCGGAACAGCCAGCCAAGCCCGACACTCAGGCTGCCGCGGCTCCGGCGAAAACCGAAGAGAAGACCCAATCTCCGGTGCCGGCGCCAGCCGAGAACTGGCTTACCGGCAGCGTCGATTTCGGGTACCGCTGGGTCACCGACGCCGGCAATTTCCAGGCTTACCGGAGCGTCGTCAACCTGGGACAAGGGCCCAAGCTGACCGGCCTGGAATTCACCATTCTGGACCCCAAGAAGCGCCTCTTCGACCGTCTGGATGCGCGCGCCTATGGATGGGGCGGCGATCCCTACAGCACCGCCCACGTGGATGCGCGCAAGCAGGGCATTTACGATTTCAGCTTCGACTATCGCAACATCGCCTACTTCAACGCCCTGCCCTCGTACTCCAACCCCCTGGCCCCCGCGGGTTTCAATGAGCAGGCCTTCGACACGCGCCGCCGCAACACCAGCTTCAATCTCGATCTGCGTCCGGGGAAACAAATTATTCCGTACCTGGCCTTCGACCGGAATTCCGGCTACGGGCACGGCATCGACACCTGGGTACAGGATTCCAACGACGAGTTCGCCGTGCCCACCCTCCTGCGGGACTCCACCAACAACTACCGTGGCGGCGTCCGCATGGAGTGGTGCAATTGTGTCCACGTCACCCTCGAAGTGGGGGGCACCACCTTCAAAGACGACGACCTGGCGTCCGCCAGCGGAACCAATTATGGCGACCGCACCACATCCCTGCTCGGCCAGACCCTGGTGCTGAACAGCCTGCAGCAGGCCTACGGCATCCGCGGCAGCAGCATTTACAGCAAGGCGTTGGCCACCGCAAGCCCATTCTCGTGGCTCAACCTGTACGGCCAGTTCCTGTACAGCGAACCGAAGACGACTGTGAACTATACCGACTCGGCGACCGGCAACTTCGCCCTGCTCAGCTCGCTGCTGTTCTATAGCGGCCAGCAGAATCTCGGCACCGGCGCCGCCAATCAGCCGCACACCTCCGGCAATGCCGGCTTCGAGCTGCGGCCGTTCCGCCGGCTTCGGATCGTCGAGTCATGGATGACGGACCGGTATCATGACGCCGCATCGCCTTTGGCCGCCGAACAGATCCTGCTGACCCCCAAGACGCTCGGCCCGGACCTGATTACCGCGACGAACTACAGCCAAGCTGTCAACTACAACCAGCAGCAGACGGACGTGCTGTTCGACCTCACCTCGAAGCTCACGCTGCGCGGCGGCTACCGCTACGTCTGGGGCGACGCCTCGGTCCTCGCCGGGCAACTCAGCCAGACGGGCCCTCTGACCTCCGGCCAGTTGAGCCGCAACGTGGGGCTGGCGGGCTTGACCTTCCGTCCTTCGCAGAAACTCTCCCTCAACCTGGACTACGAGGGTGCTTCGAGCGATCGCATCTACTTCCGCAGCAGCCTCAACGACTACTACAAACTCCGCGCGCGGGCGCGATACCAACTGGCCGCGTCGCTCATGTTGCAGGCCAATTTCCAGGTGCTGAATAATCAAAACCCGGCCGCGGCCATTCAATACAACTTTGGGAGCCGCGACAATTCCCTGGCCGTTTACTGGACTCCCGCCGGCGGCAAGCGCATCACCGTGATGGGCGAGTACGACCGCTCCAGCCTCAGTTCCAGCATCGACTACCTGGCGCTGTTCCTGAGCCCGGCGGTCTCGTTCTACCGCGAGAACGCGCACACGGCCAGCTCCACCATCGATATCGCGCTGCCCGGTTACGCCGGCCTCACACCCAAGTTCACCGCCGGCGGGTCGCTGTTCATCTCCTCCGGCACCCGGCCCTCGCGCTACTACCAGCCGCTCATGCGACTTTCCCTTCCGCTCCAGAAGCACGTATACTGGAACACCGAGTGGAAGTATTACGGTTACGGGGAGCAGTTCTACCTGTATGAGGGTTTCCGGGCCCAGGTGTTCATGACCGGGCTCCGGTTAACGAGATAGGAGACCACCCAATGGGGATGCTTCGAGTGGTGGCCGCGGGCGCGCTCGTCGCCTGCGGCGCGCTGGCGGCCAGTATCGTTTCCGGCGACGCGCGCCGCGGCGAGCAACTCTTCAAAAGCGAGCAGTGCGTTCTATGCCACAGCTTCAAGGGCGTCGGAGGAACGACCGCGCCCGACTTGTCGAGCCACATCGACCGCGACTATACGCCGGCGGTCATGGCCAGCCTGATGTGGAACCACGCCCCCGATATGTGGGCGGGCATGAAGAAGCGCGGCATCGTGAAGGCCGAGCTCTCTCAGGAATCGGCGGCCGACCTGTTCGCCTGGTTCGTCTCGGCGCGCTACTTCGAAAGGCCCGGCGACGCGGCCCGCGGCAAGCTGGCGTTCACCGCCAAACATTGCTCCCAGTGCCATGGCGTCGCCACGTCCACCGCCGAGGGCGCCGCCCCTCCCGTGGCCAAGTGGGAGTCCCTGGCCGACCCGGTGGTGCTGGCGCAGCAGATGTGGAACCACGGCGCCCGTATGCGCGAGGCTTTCGCCACCATGAAGCTGGCCAGGCCGCAAATCACCGCGCAGGAACTCACCGATATGTTGGTGTACCTGCAAAACCTGCCCGAGACCCGCCACCTGGCAACCAACTTCACGTTTCCGCCTTCGGATTCCGGCGAGGCGCTCTTCCAGTCCAAGGGATGCTCCGGCTGCCATACCGGCAAGTTGGCGCTGGAAGGTCTCTTGCGCAACCAGACCCTCACCGATATTGCGGCTGACATGTGGAACCATCAGCCCAGCATGAAGCAGCCGCCTCCCTCGCTCTCGCAGGAAGAGATGCGCCAGATCATCGGCTACATCTGGACGCGCCAGTATTTCCGTGGCAACGGCAACGCCGAGCGCGGCCACAAGGTCTTTGCGGAGAAGAACTGCGCGGCGTGCCACAACGACCCATCGAGCGGCGCCCCCAAGCTGGGCCACGGCAAAGATGCGTATTCCGACATCACCCTGGTGGCCGCCCTTTGGGACCACGGCCCCCGCATGTTCGACCTGATGACCCAGAAGAAGCTCGCCTGGCCGCGGTTCACGGCGCAGCAGATGTCGGACCTGATCGCCTACCTGAATTCCTTGTAACGCCGGCGGTCTTTGCCGCCGGTCGTTTTCAGGCGGCGAGCTCAGCAACCACCTGCGCCCGGTCGGTCCACGGCACCGGGCGAATTTGGTAATTCCGAAGCGCATCGATCACGTTGCCCGAAACCGGCTGTTCCATGTCGTTCAGCACGGCGTAAGCCTTCGATTCAGGCGTCCGTGTCTCGCGGGTGTCCGCCCATGCATGAATGAATGACAGGGCGGTCTCGCGTGTCGGGTGGCTGATCGCCTGCACGATGCGTTCCGGCTGCTTGCGGGATTTCGGAATGACGAAACTGAATAGGTGATCGTAGCCGCTGATGCCCGGGAATTTCACTCCCGGCGTATACCGGATTTCGTTGGGGTCCAGCCATGCAACCACGTCCTCAAAAAACAAGCTCTCCACAACCGGCTTGGCGAGGTAGAAGAGATCGTTCACGGCAAGCATGGCCTGGATGAGGCTGTGCTTCTTCAGCGGAAAGTTTTCGGCGGTCGCGTGTACCTCCAGGGCTTCTTCCCGGACCTTTACGCCAAATCCGTTCAGCGTCATTTTCAGGAGGTCTTGCCGCTTCTCCGTATGAAGATTGCACCCGGACGCTTCAAGATCGTGAATGGTGTAGCTGTCGTCGGTGAGAACGTAACCGCTGTTTTCGGCGCGGATGTAGATTTGCAGGGCGTCATTGTGCCGATCGAGGTAGGGCGTCGTGATCTCGACCCATTCGCCGTTCACCTGACGGAGCGTAGTCTTGTCGCGAAGCCAGGCGCGGTAGTTGTGCAGAAGCTGTTCGATCTCGGCTACGCTCATGAAAACAGCCCCTTCTGCATCTTGGATGGTCCCGTGATGTTGCAGTGCTGCAAAAAGGCTTCGCAAGTGGAAAACAAGTCCAGCGTATTGGTATAGCGATCGATGGGGGCCGCGGTCGCCCACCTGTCGCCGAAACTGTCCCTGTAGATATGGAGGTGCGGGCACGGGATTTCGGTCTCGTCCGGATTTCGGTGCGGCGGACCGTCGAGGTCCAGCCGCATGAGGATAATCGCCTGGCGAGCCCGATTCTGGTGTGTGGCCTTGGTGAGTTTGATCTGCGCGCGGGTCACATCGAGGCCGATTCATTTTTTTCTTGACACCACAAAAAGGTGCGCGGTATTTTGGGAATGGATGGATGTGGTCCGCGGCACGGACTATTCCACCCGATTTGCATGGATCCTCGGTAGGCGAGGCGTCCGCGCGGCATACAAGCCACTGCCCTCCGGCGTCGAAAGATGTTCGTCAGGGTGGACCAGGGACTCCCGGGTTAAGGGTTTCCCTAATGTGGCTGAGGTCTTCGGATCTCTCACGGCGTGCGGTGCTGAAGCTTGGACCAGTGGGGGAATCCGTCAGCAATCGTTCTGCGATAGTTGGCCATTTCTTCCGCTGCGGGGGGAATGGCTTTTTTGTTCCCCTCGTAAGCTTCGAACTCGCCTCCAGAAAGGTATATGGGACCAAGCGACGATAAGCCTCCGGGCCCTGAGGGCGCCCCGGAGAATACGGCGTGGAAGTTCCGGCGGTAATCCGATAGTCCTCGTGCTATCGCCTCGGCCGCCGCTTCTTCCACAAGTACTTTGGTGGTGAACGCGGAGGGCTGAAGGCGATCGCTCCGGCTTCCAGGGCGGTGCGGCTTTCCCTTTCGACACTCGTATTGTTTCTGCGCGGCGGAAAGGAGATGCTTCGATGAGCAACCGGGCAGTCGGCGTGCCCACGTCCGGCTTGGAGACGGAAGTAATGCCGGTCCGCGGGCGGGTAGTGAAATCCAAGTGGACCCGCGATCTGCTCACCTTCCTGATGGTGGTCGGCCCCGGCCTCATCGTGATGGTGGCGGACAACGACGCCGGCGCGGTTTCGACGTACAGCCAGGCTGGGGCGCAATACGGCACTCATCTGTTGTGGGTGGTTCTGCTCTTATTACCGGTCACGTATTTCATTCAGGAAATGGTGGTGCGGCTGGGAATTGCCACCGGCAAAGGCCATGCCGCCATGATCTACCAGCGCTTCGGGAAGTGGTGGGGCCTGTTTTCGCTCATCGATCTGGAACTGGTGAACTTCCTTACCCTGGTGACCGAATTCGCCGCCATCGACCTGGCGCTGAACAAAATGGGGGTGGACCCGCGCATCGGCGTGCCGCTGGCGGCCGCGGCCCTGGTTCTGATCGCTGTGACCGGAAGCTATCGGCGGTGGGAACGCACGGTGGTTCTGCTGTGCCTCCTGGACCTGGTCTGGTTCGCGCTCGCGTTCAGTCTGCGGCCGCCCATCGGGCAGATCGTGCGCGGGTCTCTGGTTCCCTCGATGCCCGCCGGAGGTCTGACGCCGGACCTCATGTTCCTGGTGATCGCCATCGTCGGAACCACCATCGCGCCCTGGCAGCTCTTCTTCCAGCAAAGCTGCATCGCCGACAAGCGCCTGCGCTTTGCCGACATGAAATGGGCAAGGTTGGATACGTTTCTGGGCGCCTGCATCACCATCACCGCGGCGGGATGCATGATGATCGCCGGCCACGCTTCGCGCCTCCACGGGTTCACCTTCACCGATCCGGCGCAGATGGCCGTCGATATCGGCAGCTTTACGAATGGTTTCTTCAAGAACGCCATTCTGCTGCTGATGATCAACGCCGCCGTGCTGGGAACCACGGCCATCTCGCTGTCGAGCGCCTGGGCCTACGGCGAAGTACGCGGCTGGCCCCATAGCCTGCAGCTTCCCGTGCGCCAGGCGCCGGGCTTCTACGTGGTCTACGCAGTGTGCGTGGCCGCCGCCGCCGGCCTGGTGCTGATTCCGCGCGCGCCGCTGCAACTGATCATTCTGGGCGTGCAGGTGCTCGCGGGAGTGATGCTGCCTTCCGCCATCATCTTCCTGCAACTGCTGCTCAACGACAAAGAACTGCTGGGCGAGTACTCCAACAAGCCCTGGAATAATTGGGTGAACTGGATCATCATTATTGTCCTGTTCGCTCTGTCCTTGATTTTGGCCGCGCAGGTTGCGGCCCCCAACCTGTTCCCCGGAACTGCGTGAAAAGGAGAAACGACCATGGCCGCCAATCATTTCGTGGTGATTCACCCGCTGGACGACTTGCCGGAGGAAAAGGTCGATACCGAGAGCCTCGGCCCCATGCCCATGACCATGAGTGTGCGCATTTCCTTGCTGAGCCTGCGCGCGTACCTGGTCTTGATGATGCTGCTGGTCTTCTACCACGTGATGGGCATGGCCGGCCTGTTCGGCCATCGCGGGTAGAGGTTCACACTACCGGGTTGCGCAATACGCCGATCCCCTCGATCTCCACTTCCACCACATCCCCCGGCGATAACTTGCGCGTGGCGCCCGGCGTTCCCGTGTAGATGATATCGCCCGGCATCAGGGTGACCCATCCGCTGACCCAACTCACGATGCTCGGGCAATCGAAGATCAGGTCCGAGGTGTATTGTTTCTGCACCACCTCGCCGTTGAGCCGCGTCTGGAGCAACAGGTTGCCATAATCCACGCCGGTGGCGATAGCGGGTCCCAGGGGCGCGAAGGTGTCCGACCCCTTGGCTCGCCACCACTGCAAGTCCTTCTGCGCGCCGTGCTGCCAGTTGCGCTCGCTGACGTCGTTGCCGCAGGTGACCCCGAAGATGGCGGCGCGCGCCTGCTCAGGCGTTGCGTTCTTCACCGGTTTGCCGATCACCGCCACCAACTCGCCCTCGTAATGCAGATCGGTGGCGCCGCTGGGGATGACGATCGGCTCATCGGGGTCTTGGAGCGCCGTCACCGGCTTGTAAAACATCTCTGGATGCGAAGGCTGCGGCCGCCCGCCCAGGTGGCTCCTGTAATTCAAACCCACGCCCATGATCTTGCCCGGCTGGCAGGGAGCCAGCAGCTTCACATCGGAGAGCTTGTGGAGAGCGCCGGTTTCGGCGTGGCTGCCAAAGAGGCCGCCGTGGATCTCGTGAATGGTGTCACCGTCGAGGATGCCGTAGGACACGCCCGCCGCGGAACGATAGCGAATATATTTGGTCACGCTCCGCCATTGTACCGCTCCGTCGCCCGTTACGAACTGGTGTGGTCTTGCTCCCCAGTCAGAACGCCATACAACCACGCCTTGGCCATTTTCCAATCGCGCTTGACCGTCTCTGGCGAGATTCCCAGGACCTCCGCCGTTTCCTCGACACCCAATCCGCCGAAGTAACGCAATTCCACCACGCGCCCTTTGCGGGCATCGATCTTGGACAACGACTCGAGCGCTTCGTCCAGCGCCAATAATTCGATTCCGCGAGCCTCGGTCCCCAACAGCACGTCATCCAGCGGCACGCGCACCGCATTGCCGCCGCGCTTGGCATACCCGCGGCCGCGCGCATGGTCCACCAGTATGCGCCGGATGATTTGCGAACAGAGCGCGAGAAAGTGTCCACGGTTTTCGCAGCGAATGCCACCCGCTCGAATCAACTTGAGGTAAACCTCATTGGCCAAAGCGGCCGACTCCAGAGTGTCCCCGGGGGGACGCCGCCCCAGGTGCTGCCTCGCGATGCGCCGCAGCTCCGGGTAGACCAAAGGCGCCAGGCGGCTCAGAGCCTCTTCGTCGCCGTTGTTCCAGGCAGCCAGCAACCCACTGATGTCCGTTGGACCTTCCTCAGCCATGCCGGTTCAGATCCTACCACAAGATAGTTCATCACTGGTGACCCTTTTTCCCGCTCGTTCCCGGAATATGAGCAGGAGGAATTTCAACGATGACACACCTTTTGAAATCGCTGTTGAAACTGGACCTGCTCGCGCTGGTGGCCTTCACTGCCGCTGTGACGCCTCAGGCTCTAAGGGCAGACAATGCAGTGGGCTGCGCGGGGAACTCAGTCATGAACGGGACCTACGTGATGTCCGCAACGGGGACGGTCGTGGGCGTCGGCCCCGTTGCCGTGGTTGGAGTGGTCACCTATGACGGACAGGGGAACGGGTCTGCGACCTCTACGCAAAGCGTGAACGGCACGATTTACAAAGGAGTCGCGGCGACCGCCACCTTCACCGTGAACCGCGACTGCACCGGGTCCAAAACCTTCTCCGACGGCTCCCAGTACGACTTCGTGATCACTCTGGATGGGAGTACGATTACCTGGATTGAGACCGATCCCGGCGTGGTCGTCAGCGGGACCGCAGTCCGAATTAAGCGGTGACGGGCCATGGGGTTCGCGGTTCGAGTGGGTTCACGGAATCGGGATCCGGTACAGGTTCCGCTGGGCGGTGCCGCGATAGAACGCACAGACGTCAAGAGACGGCCCCGGCCCGATGACCTCAGCGGCGTCGACCCTGCGCGCTCCCAGCAGGCGGGTGATTTCCTCCTCGGAATGAAATCCGCCTGTCGGGATTCGTGGTCGAGCGTGGCCGCATGTTCTATATAGCGACGGTTGACGCTGCTGATATTCGCGGCCTCGGTACCGGCATTCTGCTCACGTTGGGAGGCCGCTAATCCTTTCTATCGTCCCAATCGCAAGAGCCAGGCTATCGCCCCGGCAGATTCATCAGTTTCGCTAGGGCGGGCCACCTGGGACTTTGTCGAAGGAGCGGCCCCAGGATCCTGACGATGGGAAGTTCTCATCGATCTCCAAGACCTTCCGCAATTCGGCTTCCGCGTCCTCTGGCCTCCCGGCGTGCCGGAGACCGACCGCCAAATGGTGGCGGTACATGAGATTCAGCGGATCCTGTTCAAGGCCCCACGCCATCGCTTCCACGGCCTCCAGGGGCCGGCTGATCGGCAACAGGTAATGGTTCCCGTACCAGAAGCGAACGTCGCGTGAAATGGGTTCGTGAGCCATCGCCAAACGCCATCGCCGTTCCGCCTCGTTCCATTCGTAGTCGCTGCCGGCCTGATGCCAAGGTTCGCGAGCATCTCTCTCCGAATTCGACGTCCTTTCCCCGGAAAAAGAAGGAGGACGTGCGACCGGCGACCTTCATCCCAGGTACGTTAGCCAGCACATTGATGATCTCCTCGGCCAGGCCGTCGCTGAAATACTCGTTCTCTTTGTCCGCGCTCATGTTGGCGAACGGCAGTACGGCGATTGACGGTTGGTGCCCGGTGGGTTTCGAGGTCGGCTCTGTCGCAGCTTGTTCCAGTGCTGCCCGCACTTCGCCCATCGTCTGAAAACGCTGCCCCGGTTGTTTTGCCAGGCATCGCCGTACGATGCGCTCGATCGCGGTGGCGGGGAGGCCCACGCCCGCGAGGGCCGCGTCAATCGGGGGTGGATCGTCGTGAAGGATGGCGTGCAGGGTCTCCACCGATGATGGCCGCGGCCACGGATGCCGCCCGATCAGCATTTCGTACAGCAGGATCCCGAACGCGAACAGGTCACTCCGCTGATCGACGTCTTGCCCCTGAATCTGCTCCGGTGACATGTAGGCCGCCGTTCCGAGAATCTGACCCGGCTGACTGACACCCATCGTGGCGGTGCGCCCGGTCTGGTTCCGCAGCGCCGTCGGCAGCCACTTCGCCAACCCAAAATCCAGCACTTTCACGTAGCCATCGACGCGGACCATGACATTCTCGGGCTTCAGGTCGCGATGGATCACGCCGGTTCGATGCGCGGCGCTCAGGGCCTCGAGCACCTGCCGCGCAATCCCGAGGCTGCGCTCCAAGGGCAACCCACGCCGTAACCACTCCCGCAAGGTTTCGCCGTCGACCAACTCCATCACCAGGTAGTCGGGACCGACGTCGTGCACCGTGCAGATATTGGGATGATTCAGCGAAGCCAGCGTGCGCGCCTCCCGGCGGAAGCGAGCCAGCCGCTCCGGGTCGCGCGTGAACTCATGCGGCAAGGTCTTGATGGCGACGTCGCGGCAGAGCTTGCTATCGTGCGCGCGATATACCTATCCCATGCCGCCGGCGCCTAGCGGAGACACGATCCGATACGGTCCGAATTGCCGGCCCAGAAGGGCCACGGTGGCCGTCTCGGTGACCGTCATGTCCGGTATTGCAGGTGTTTCGAGGAAACTCCCGGCTGCTTCTTCCTTCGCGAGTAGCAGTTCGACCTGCCGCCGCAGATCGGTGTCTCCGCCGCACACAACTTCGAGGAAGGCCTGCCGCGCTTCTGGCTCACGCTCCAGAGCCGCGTGGAAGAGCCCCTCTACTCTCTGCCAACGTTCCGGGTCCATGGCAATTCCGTCCTCGCTGTCTCACAATCCTACTGCATTGCCGGCAGCCAGCAACCCGCAACCCGCTGATGTCCGGTGGACTTTCCTCAGCCATGCCGGTTCAGACCCGGCCACAAAATAGTTCATCACCCGGTGACCCTTTCTTGCACCGGTTCCCGGAATACAAGACAGGAGGAACAAAATATGACACACCCTTTGAAATCGCTGTTGAAACGGAACCTGTTCGCGCTGGTGGCCTTCACTGCCGCTGTGACGCCTCAGGCTCTAAAGGCGGACGATCAATCCCCGCAAATCCTCATGAATCCGAATGTAGTCCCGCGAAACGGAGTTCTCCATGTGACGAAGTTGTGCACCGCGACCTCGGGCACTTACCCCGGTTCCTACTGCACCATCGCGTCCTCGAACCTCTCGGCGATCCCGGCCAATTCGACGGTGTTCTATTTCCAGGCGGCTATTGGGGCATATACCCCCACTCCGATACCCGACTTTCCGCTCCTCAGCTGGCTGGACAGTAACATCATCCTCTACGTCGGAACCGGCAACTGGGCGGTCGGCCGTTGCACGCTCGACAATAACACCAATCTCGGACTGTGCACATTCTCGGACGGGTACGGGTCGCTCACCGGGTTCACTGCCCGTCTCAATGTCTCGCCGGACTCGACGAACCCATGGCTCTACCACTGGGACGGGACGTACAGCTTCAGTTCGGAGCCTCCTAAGGAACCGTCTAGAAATAACCTT
>PMYB01000202.1:0-12465 GCA_003170915.1 Bryobacterales bacterium
AAGTGCGAAAGTTGGGCTAGGACAGGACTTCCCGCACCTTGGCGGCCAGTTGCGCTGGGGAGAATGGCTTGGGCAGATAGGCCACGCCGGGATCCAGCACGCCTTCGTGCGCAATCGTGTTGGCGGTGTATCCCGACGTGTACAGCGTCTTCAGCGAAGGACGAAGCGCCAAAAGCCGCATGGCGAGTTCTCTTCCGGTCATTCCCGGCATCACCACATCGGTAATCAGCAGGTGGATTGGCTCCGGGTACCGCTCGCACAGCGACAATGCCTCGCTTCCACTAGCGGCTTCGAGCAGCCGGTACCCCTGGCTTTCCAGCATCGCCAGCGTCAGTTTCCTTACTTCCGGCTGGTCCTCGACCACCAGCACCGTTTCGGTGCCCCGCAGAGTCTCCGCCGCCGAAACTGGCGCGGGAAGCGGCTCGGGGGCGCCGCCGGCCCTGGGAAGGTAAACTTTGAACGTCGAGCCTTTGCCGGGTTCGCTATAGACCCAGATCCAACCGCCGGCCTGTTTCACGATGCCGTAGACCGTGGAAAGACCCAGCCCCGTGCCCGCTCCAACGTCTTTGGTGGTGAAGAAGGGCTCAAAGATGTGTTGCACCACCTCCTGCGTCATCCCCGCTCCCGTATCGGTGATGGAGAGGAGCACGTAAGGCCCGGCTTCCACCCCGGCGTGCTGCGCGGCATAGCCTGCGTCGAGATCGGTGTTCATCGTTTCCATGATGATCCGCCCGCCATCCGGCATGGCATCGCGGGCGTTGATCGCCAGGTTCATGAGGACCTGGTTCATCTGGCTTGAATCCGCCACCACCGAACCGAGGCCCGCATCGAGGTGCGTGATAATTTCGACGTCGTCGCCGATTAGCCGGGATAGCATCTTGCGGGCTTCCGCGACCACATCGTTGAGGCTGATGACGCGTGGCTCGGCCACCTGCTTTCTGCTGAACGCCAAAAGTTGACGGGTGAGCGCCGCCGCCCGTTGGCCCGCCAGCAAAATCTCGTCCACTGGCTCCCGCAGCGGATCGGCGGGGCCCATCTCATCCAGAAGCATGGCGCAATAGCCGTTGATAACGGTCAGATGATTGTTAAAGTCGTGGGCCACCCCGCCGGCCAGCCGCCCGACGCTTTCCATTTTCTGCGCTTGCAGCAGTTGGCGCTCCAGATTGCGCCTTTCGTCTTCCGCCCGTTTCTGCCCGGTAATGTCCTCAACCACGGCGACGAAGTGCACTGGATCTCCGGAGGCCGAGCGGAGCAGCGACAGCGTCAGGTTGGCCCAAACCACGCCGCCGTCTTTTCGGAGATAGCGCTTCTCCACTGCGTAACGGCTCAACTCACCCCTCAGCAGTTGCGCCACGAGCTGTTCGTCTCGAGCGAGGTCGTCCGGATGAGTGATCTCGCGGAACGTCAGGCCAAGCAGTTCCTGCCGCGAGTATCCCATAATCTCGCAGAATCGCTGGTTCAACCGGATGAACCGTGCGTCCAGGGATGAATCAGCCATGCCGATGGCCGCCTGCTCGAAGATCGCGCGAAAACGGGATTCACTTTCCTGCAGCGCCTGCGCAGCCCTCTCTTCGAGCGCCCGGCGCTCGATTTCGGCCTCGTAACGCTCTCGGTAGAACTGGAGTTGCTGGCGCCGCCACCAGAGCACGATGATGGCGCCCACCGCCAGAATCAGCGAAACCGCACCCAGGCCCAGCACGAGGGATCGCCGGCGAACAGGCGCCTGCACCTCGTCCTCGTCCATCTTGGCGACCAGGTACCACGGCGAATCGGGAACGCGCCGGACGGCGGCGAATACCGGCACGCTCCGATAATCCAGCGCTTCGATGTTGCCTTCCTCGCCGCCCGCGGCCTGCACCGCCGCAATCTCCGTCCGGCTCATGGGAACTCTGAAGTTCGCCGCGGAATTCTTACGGCCGCGAAGCCGGTTCAAGTACACGGCCTCGTCGCCATCCCGGCGAACCAACACCGTTTCCCCGCTCGTACTGGCGACCGGCCAGGTTTCGAGGAGCGGGTACAGGTACGTCTCGGGATCTATGCCGAGTGTAAGCACCCCGAACGCCGCCGCATCGGGGGCCAATCTCAGCGCCAGGTTCAGTCCGAGATGGACCGGTCCCGAGGGTGAATCGCGGTGAAAGTCCCGAACCACGACATCGCCGGCCTGGAGCGCCTCCTCGGCAAGCCGGCGAAGGTGTTCGTCGTTGCCGAACCTCTGTCCCACTGAGAGGACCGGTTTTCCCTGCCGGTCAAGCAGCAAGACGTCCGTGTAAAGCAGGTGCCTGCACAGCCCATCCATCCAGGCATAAACCGCGTCCCGCTCAGGCGCGCTGGCGTCTCCGGCCAGAACCCGCCGGATTGCGGTCAAAGCCATGCGGTCCGCCAGAATGGCGCGCGCTTCGCCAAGTTGCATCGACCGCCACATGGACAGATCCTTGACCTTGATGTCGGCGACGGTAAGAAGCTGGTTGCGGACGTTCTGCTCGACTGTGTCCTTTTGTTCGACGTGGAACCAGTACGCCATCACGCCGATGGCGGTGGCTAGAACGACGAACAGGGCGAGAAGCTGATACGGAACGCGCGGCGAAGAACTGGATCTCATGCCCTCACTCGAAGCGATCTAATGCAGAGTAGCAGAGTTTGGGCTGCTTTTGTGGGACAGACCATCGCCTTGCGTGGTCTGTCGGCCTCGCTAAAACACGGCTGCATGACGACCCAAACCGGTCGTCTGTCCCACCTCCCGGCCCCTACGCCACATCCACCCAGGCGTGTTTCCGGTGGCTGTCCATCTCCGCCTGGAGGATGGTGAGCGTCCGCAACCCGTCGGCGAACTGCGGGTACTCGGGTTCGGAGCCGGGCTCCTCGATCGACCGGTAGAAGCGGCGGAACACCTGCTTGAAGGTGTCGTCGTAGCCTTCGCTATGGCCGCCCGGCAGATCCGCGTAGGAGCGCGCTAGCGGTTTCAGCAGCGACGGGTCCTTGATAATGATCTGGTTGTTGGTGTTGCGGTTGCCAATCCACAGCTCGTCGGGGCGCTCCTGGTCCCAGGCCACACCGGCTTTGGTCCCGTAGATTTCGAGGTTCAGACGGTTCTTGCGCCCTGCCGATACCTGGCTGGCGGTGAAGGCGCCGCGCGCGCGGTCGCCCATACGGAACGTCACTGCCCCGAAATCCTCGGTGTCGACGGGCGTCTCGATGTAATCCTCCGGCTTCAGCATCTTGCCGGCGAACGTCTCCACCGGTCCCTTGGGGCGCTTGTGGGTCTTGTGGTAAGTCTGAAGATCGGCGCACACCGAGGTGATGCGCAACCCGGCGACGTGCTCGGCCATGTCGCACCAGTGCGAGCCGAGGTCCGCCAGGCAGCGCGACGGGCCGCTCGTCTTGGAATCGAGGCGCCAGTTCCAATCGGTGTCGTAGAGCAGCCAGTCCTGGGAATAGGTGCCCTGCACCACCAGGATCTCGCCCAGGTCGCCATCCTCCCGCATGCGGCGCATGTGCTGCACCATGGGGTAGAAGCGCAGGTTGTGGAAGGTACAATTGCGGCGCTGGGTCTCGCCCGCCAGCGCCACCAGCGTGCGCGCCTCTTCCACCGAGGTCGCCAGCGGTTTCTCGCAAATCACGTGCTTGCCGGCCTCGAGCGCGTCCTTGGCCATGCGGAAATGCATGAAGTTAGGTGTACAGATGTGCACCGCGTCGACGGCGGGGTCTTCCAGAATCCTGCGGTAATCCGAGTCGATTTTCTCGACGTGGAATTCGGCGCCCAGCCGCGCCGCCTTCTCCACCTCGCTCTCCCCGATGGCATACACCTGGACGTAGCCCAGCCTGCGGATGCCTTCCAGATGGACGCGGCCCACGAAACCGGTGCCGAATACCGCTGCTTTGAATCGATGCATGATTTCCTCCCGTGCTTCCGAACGTATAATCTAGCGCAAAAATTGCTAGATTGGTATCACAGCCTCATGCGGGTTAGGATTCGGTTTGCCAGACGTCCCAGCATCGCCATCAGGCGCGGGAGAAACCAGCGAATTGCCCTGGTGGTGGCCGCGCTGCTGACGCCCGCCGCCGCTATCGCCGCGGCGCTCGGTTTGTGGCGAATTGCCGCCGACCTGAACTGGGCCAACAGTTTTGCCATCCCCTCCGGGGCCTTCTCTCATTGGCAGGTATGGCTGGCCGCGGCCGCCGGGCTGCAATTTTGCTCGCGTGTTCTGAACCGGTACGGGAAAGGCGCCGGCCGCGCCGCCTCGTGAGGGCCGGAAAGGTTCTGATATCCTGAATTCTTAGAGAATTCTTAGAGACGCGCTATGCGCCAACCCCGGTATTCGGACAGGACTTCGGCTTTCTACGGATACTTTCCGCCGGGAGTGAAGTGGCTGCTCATCGCCAACGTCGCCATGTTTCTGCTCTGGTACCTCGGCGGCGAGCCGGTCCAAAGCCATCTCCTGCTTCTGGCGCTCACCCCCACGCTGGTGGTCTACAGCTTTCCTTTCTTCATCTGGCAGCTCTTTACCTACATGTTCCTGCACGGCGGTATCGGGCACCTGCTGTTCAACATGCTGGCTCTGTGGATGTTCGGGACGCCCCTGGAACAGGATTGGGGCACACGGCGGTTTCTGAAGTACTACTTCATTTGCGGTGTGGGCGCAGGCGTCTGCGACACCTTGGTCAACGTCGCCTTGCGCAGCCGGACGCATACCATCGGCGCGTCGGGCGCGCTCTACGGCCTGCTGCTGGCATTCGGCGTCCTGTACCCGGAGACCCGCGTGCTCATGAACTTCCTGTTCCCCATCAAGGCCAAGTACCTGGTCGTCATTTATGGCGCCATCGCCTTGTTCAGCTCGCTCGGCGAGAACAGCGGCGTCAGCAACGTGGCGCACCTGGGGGGCATGCTGTTCGGGTACGTGTACCTGAAGGGCCGCTGGCCGGCGTTTCGGATGCCCGACGCGCTCGGCGCCTACCGGCAGTGGAAACTCCGGCGGGCCAAGAGGAAGTTCCAGGTTTACATGCGAAAACGGGACGGGCGCGGGCCGCGGGTCAATTGATCGGCAACGTCAGTGCCGGGGGGCGCGTCTTTTGATATAGTGACACCAGAAGCACGCCTATGCGACCCTCCAGAACCCTCATGATGTGCGGCGCCGCACTGCTGGCGGCGGCCGGGTTGTCGATCGGTCAGGAGCAGGGGCCGGTACGCGACCCCAGCACCACCGTCGCCAAGCCCAAGAAAGCCGACGCCGACAAGAACGCCGGCGAGTCCGACCTTCCCCCGATTCCCTCGCGCCTCAAGAAAGACAAGGTCGACGTCGGCAACCTGCCCAGCTTCAAGAGCAACGTGGACATCGTCACGGTGGACGTGGCGGTGGTGGACAACAAGGGCCACTTCATTCCCGGCATTCCGCCCGGAAACTTCCGCGTGCTCGAAGACAACGTGCCCCAGCAGGTCCGCGGCGTCAATATGGGCGAAGCGCCCATGACCGTGGCCATGGTCATCGAGTTCAGCAACCGGTTCCAGCAGTATTGGGGACCGGCCTGGTATCAGACGCTCCAGCTCGCCTGGGGTTTTGCGTCCACCCTGAAGCCTGAGGATTACGTGGCCGTGGTGGCCTACGACATGCGCACCGAAATCCTGGCGGATTTCACTACCGATAGGAGCAAGGTGCAGGAAGCCCTGAGCCGGCTTCAGATTGCCGCCTTCTCCGAGTGCAACCTGTTTGATGCGATCACCGATACGGCCGATCGCATGTCGGCGATCGAGGGGCGCAAAGCCATCGTGCTGATCGCTTCCGGCATCGACACCTTCAGCAAGATCACCTTCGACCAGTGCCGCAAGTCGTTGCAGCAATCCGGCGTGCCCATCTACGCCATAGGCCTGATGCAGACCCTGCGCGAGTTGATCGACGCGCGCGGTGGCATGGGATCCATCCAGCGCATGGACTTCCTCCAGGCCGATAACGAGATGCGGACTTTCGCCAAGGAGACCGGCGGCGCGTCGTTCTTCCCCCGCTTCCAGGGCGAATATCCCTCGATTTTCGGGGAAATCCACCAGGCCTTGCGCAACCAGTATGTAATCACTTACTCCCCCAGCAACAAGGCCCACGACGGCACCTTCCGCAAAATCAAAATCGAGCTGGTGAACCCCGCCACCAACGAAGCCCTGCCCGTGAAGGACGACAAGGGCAAGCCCATCAAGTACCAGATCGTCGCCAAGGTTGGCTACAAAGCGCCCCGCGAAGTGGAATAGCGGCACGACCGCACGGCGCGTGCGTTTCCGCACGCTCGGCTGTGTGGATTTTCGCGGACCACGCCCGCCCGATTTGTCAAGCACTGAATCTGGCGATTTTACAAGATGATGCAAGAGCGTTGACAGGCACGTTACGGTTCTGTTACTCTCGCTCCGTCGTAGCATGAAGACCCCGGCCCCGCTCCACCCCAACATTTTGCTGGTGGACGACAATCGCGATGGATTGCTCGTTCGCCGATCGGTGCTCGAAGAACTGGGGTATGGTGTATCCATCGCCATAAACGGAGAAGAGGGCCTCAAACTATTTGAGAGCGCCGACTTCGACGTGGTGGTCACGGATTACCGCATGCCTCGCATGAACGGGGCCGAACTGATCCAGCGGATTCGCAAACTCAACCCCAATGCGCGCATCATTCTGCTCTCCGGCTTCGTGGAGCCACTGGGACTGACGGAGGAGAACACCGGCGCGGATGTCGTCATCGCCAAGAGCTCCAACGAGCCGGCGCACCTGACGCGCTGGGTCAAGCGCCTCCTGAACCGCGCCGCGCGCAAGCCCCCCGCCATGCAGAAGATCGCTCCCGCGCGAGCCAAGGCGTCGAGCGGCTGAAATCTGGCACACTGAGAACGTGCCCCGTCCTTTTCTTGCCCTCGCCCCGGTCATAGCCTGCCTGTCGGTGGCCCTCGCGGCCGCGCCCGCGCCCCGCCGTAGCCCCAATCCGCCGAAACCGTCCCCCGCGGCCAAGGCGTCCTCCACCGTCCGCCGCTGGATGAGAGGCATGACGTTGCGCGATGAGGTGGCGCAGTTGATCTTCATCCCGTTCCACGGCGCGCCGCCCAATTCGCGTTCGCGCGAGTACCGGAGCTTCGCGCGGCTGATCCGCGAGACCAAGGTCGGCGGCCTCATCCTGACCAATGCATCCAACGGCCGGGTGGTGCGGAAGGCCGAGCCGTACGCGCTGGCGGCGTTTCTGAACCGCATGCAGCGGATGGCCGGAGTGCCGCTGCTGGTGGGTGGAGATTTCGAGCGGGGCGCCTCCATGCGCGTGGAAGGAACCACCGTCTTTCCACATGCCATGGCGTTCGGCGCCGCGGGAGACCCGGCCTTTTCGCGCTTCGAGGGTGAAGTCACGGCGCGCGAAGCGCGAGCGCTGGGCGTTCACTGGGTCTACTACCCGGTGGCCGACGTCAACAACAATCCCGACAACCCCATCATCAACATCCGCTCGTTTGGCGAGAATCCTCAGGATGTGGCCGCGCACGTGAAGGCCTTCATTGAAGGCGCGCATTCCGACAAGCGCAATTTCGTGCTGGCCACCGCCAAACATTTTCCCGGCCACGGCGACACCGCCGTCGATTCGCACCTGAACCTGCCCACCATCAACGCCGACCGCGAACGGCTCGAGCGCGTGGAACTGGCGCCGTTCCGCGCCGCCATCGAAGCCGGCGTCGATTCCATCATGACCGCGCACATCGCCGTGCCCGCCTTGGCGCCGCCCGATTTGCCCGCCACGCTCTCGCCGGCCATCCTCACTGGCCTGCTGCGCAACGAGCTGGACTTCAAAGGCCTGGTGGTGACGGACGCGCTCGAGATGGGCGGCATCGCCAAAGGTTTTAGCGGGGCCGAGGCGGCCGTGCGCGCGCTCGAAGCCGGGGCCGATGCCCTGCTGATGCCGGCCGATCCCGACGTTGCTCTGAAGGCCGTAGTGGCGGCCGTCGAGAGCGGGCGGCTTACCCGGCGGCGCATCCAGGAAAGCGTGGTCGCGATTCTCTCGGCCAAGGAGCGTGTGGGCCTCGAGCGCAAGCGCCTGGTGGACCTCGAGGCCATCGGCGACGTGGTCGATTCTCCGGAAGCTTCCGAGCGCGCCCAGGAGATTGCCGGCCGCGCCGTCACCCTGGTGCGCAACGGCGGCGATCTCATCCCGTTGGCCACGCCTGAGCGCGCCTGCTACGTGGTGATGGTGGAAAACCGGTACTCGTCCGACGGGCAGGTCTTTGCCCAAGAGGTTCGCAAGCGCGCGCCCAGGGCGGCGATCGCGTCCCTCGACGCCTCCATGTCGCGCGATGCGCTGGAAGATGCCATCCGCGGACTGCCCGCGTGCCAGAGCTACGCCGTGGCCGCGTTCGCCGCGGTGAGCGCCTACCGCGGCTCGGTGGGACTGGCGGGCGAACTGCCGCACGCCGTCGAAACTCTGATCGCCTCGGACAAGCCGGTGGCGCTGGTGGCGCTCGGCAATCCTTACCTGCTGCGCAATTTCCCCGGCGTAACCGCGTACCTGGCCACCTTTAGCGACGTGCCGCCGTCGGAGATCGCGGCGGTCGAAGTCCTGTTCGGCGAAATCGACATCCGCGGCCATCTGCCGGTTTCAATCCCTGGCCTCGCGAACTACGGGGATGGGATTCAGGTACAGGCTACACGGGCCGTGCAGGTTGCCAGCCCGGCGCGGTAGTCGCGTTATACTTGTGAGTCCATGACGTTCTCTCTTCCGCCGCCCGGAGTGGAAGCGGTCCTGATCGCGCTGGTGCTCTGCGCCGCGGTCTACGACGTGCGGTACCGGCGTATCCCCAACTGGCTGTCGTTGGCGGGCGTTCTGATTGGTGTGGCGCTCAACGCGTTTCTGGACCGGAACCGGCCCGGGATGTTCCTTTCGTCGCTGCTGGGGCTGGCGATCGCCTTCGCCGTGTATTTCGTTTTGTATGCGCTGCGCGCCATGGGCGCGGGCGACGTCAAGCTGATGGCGGCCGTCGGGGCGGTTGTGGGGTGGCCCAACTGGTTCGGAATTTTTGTCGTCACCGCGATTATCGGCGGCATCATGGCGATGATCCTGGTGGTCGCGCGCGGGCGGGTGAAAAAGACGTTCTGGAACGTCGCATTCATCTTGAGCGAGTTGAAGGGCGGCCGGCCCGCTTACATGCGCCGGGAAGAGTTGGACGTGAAGAATCCCAAGGCGCTGGGGTTGCCGCACGGGGCGGTCATCGCCGTGGGCACCATCTTCTTTCTGGCCCTCAGCGCACATTTTACGAGGTAACAGGCAATGATCGACTTATTCAGTCTCAAAAGTAAGAACGCTCTGGTAACCGGATCACGGACCGGTCTGGGGGCGGCCATGGCCGTGGCGCTTGCGCAGGCAGGCGCCAACGTCGTCGTGCACGGGAGCAAAACGAAGGGGATCGCCGAGGTTTGCGAAGCGGTGCGCGCGGCGGGCTCGAGGGCGGTCGAAGCCGTGGCCGACGTTTCCGACGCCAAAGCCTGCGTGGAGCTGGTCGAGTTGACGGTGAAGGAACTCGGCTCCATCGACATTCTCATCAATAATGCGGGGATCATTCGGCGCGCGCCCGCGGCCGAGTATTCGGAAAAGGACTGGGCGGACGTCATCGAGATCAATCTCACCGCGGTGTTCCGGTTCTGCCAGTTGGCGGGACGCCACATGCTGGCGCAGGGCAGCGGGAAGATCATCAACGTGGCTTCGCTGCTGGCGTTCCAGGGCGGCATCACCGTGCCGGCGTACGCCGCCGCCAAGGGCGGCGTGGCGCAAATCACCAAGTCACTGGCCAACGAATGGGCGTCCAAGGGCATCAACGTGAACGCCATTGCGCCCGGATACATGGCGACCGACAACACGGCCGCCCTGCGCGCCGACGCCAACCGCAGCCGCCAGATTCTGGAGCGCATCCCGGCTGGCCGGTGGGGAACTCCGCGGGACCTGGCCGGAGTCGCGGTCTTTCTGGCGTCGCACGCATCGGACTACATTCACGGGACAGTCCTCACTGTGGACGGCGGCTGGATGGCGCGGTAGCCCGGCTCACAGCCCCCCGTACCACCCCAGCACCGTTGGCCCCACGATGGCAGCCGCCAGCGCGGCGGCACCCAGGAACGTGCCGAAGGGCAACTCGTAGGTGGAAGCGTCCTTGCCGGTGGCCTTGATGTAGCCGTAGCCCAGAACCGAGCCGCAGATCGAGCCGAGAATCAGCGTCAGCAGCGCCCCGCGCAGGCCCAGAAAACTGCCCACCATGGCGATCAGCTTCACGTCGCCGAAGCCCAGTCCTTCGCGGTGGCGCAGCTTGTAATAAAGCCAGCCGCCGCCCCACAGAACCAGCGCCGGCAGCAGCGCGCCGCACACCGATTCAGCCAGGGATTCGAGAGTGCCCCCCAACTCCACGCCGAAAACCCACAGCAGCGCACTGGCGGTGATGTCCGGCACGGGCACGAACAGCGCCAGCACAAATCCGACGAGCGCGCCGCCTACCGTCAGCTCGTCGGGCAGGATGCGCTTCTCCAGATCGCAGAACATGAGCGCCACCAGCATGGCGGTGAAGATGCACATCTTGAGCGCGGCCGGCGTGGGCCCGAGCGTGAACACGAAATAGAAAAACAGCAGCCCGGTGATCAGTTCCACCAGCGGATAGCGCACCGAAATGCGCTTGCCGCAATGGCGGCAGCGGCCTCTCAGCACGGCATAACTCACCAGCGGAATGTTGTCGTACCACGCGATGGTCTGGCGGCAGCGGACGCAGTGCGAGCGCGGCTTCATCACCGAACGGCCGCGCGGCCACCGGTGAATGCACACATTCAGAAAGCTGCCGGCCAGCAAGCCGAACAGGAACGCGAGAATGGCTTCCATCACGAGAGCACCTCTCGATAAACTTCCATGGTACGGCGAACCATTTGGTCCACGGTGAAACGCTCCATCACGGTGCGGCGCGCCGCCTCGCCGATGCGCCGCGCGAAAGCGGGGTTGTCCAGCAGTTGGCGCACAGCCGCGGCGATGGCTTGGGGCGTATTATCCACCAGCAGGCCGTTCTCGCCGTGGCGGATGATCTCGGGCAGACCGCCCACATCGCTCGCCACCACGGGCACGCCCGCCGACATAGCCAGCAGCGCGCCCGAGCCGAGACCTTCGCTGTGCGTGATGTAGACGAAGACCGCGGCGTCGCGGAGGTCGCGCTCCAGATCGCTGGAGAGCTTCAGTTCCACGCCCGCGCGGCTGGCGGCTTCCAGGGCCAGCGGGGCGCCCTTGCGGGGATCGCCGGCGTTCGCCGGGGCCACTACGCTCGAGCCGCGCGCGGGCTCGAGCAGCGGGACGCCGTCGTAAACCACCGCGATATCTTCTTCCGGCACGCCTCCGGCCACCAGAACCGACTTCACGAACTCCGACACCGCCAGGTACCGCCGGCTGCGCTGGTACTTCCAACGAGACCTCACCGGGAACGCCACACGCCGCGAGACCACCAGCCGCCCGCTCCTCGCGATGGCTCCCAGCGTGTGGCTGCGCGCGTCGTGGGCGTGTATCAGGTCGTGCCGGCGGGTCAGCAGCATGACGCGCACCAAGCCCAATGGCTCGACGCGCCAGCCCCGCTGGCGCGCGGCCTCGAAGAGCGGCCCGCCGCGGCGCGCCAGCAGCGTGGATTCCACACCCGCCGCAGCCAGCCCTTCCATCAGCCGGAGCGCCTGCCACTGGCCGCCGCGCATTTCCTTTCCGGCATCAAGGTGCAGGATGCGCATCAGCTCATATTTCTCGCTTTGGAGTATTTCAGGAAGGTGTAGAAAGCCGCCATCTGGGCGATGGCCAGACCCTCCGGCCCATCCAGAAAGCCGCGCTGGATGACGTAGGTTTTTACAAACGCCCAGGCCGGGTCCACAATCAGACGCGAGAGCGGAACCTTCACCCGGCGCGCGGCCAGTTCCTGCGCGGCCAGCGTGGTGTAGCGGTCCATGGTCTTGAGGTGCTCGGAAAGCGACTCGCAGGTGAAGTGCAGGATGTTGCTCTCCAGGTGGCCGACGCGGCCGCGGGGCTGGACGCTCTCATGGACGAAATCGCCGGTCCATTCGGCCTTGCGGCGGTCGTAAAGCCGCACTTTGCGGTCGGGATACCAGCCCGAGTGCAGAATCCAGCGGCCCAGGTAGCGCGCCATGCGCGGCATGGTATAGGCGTCGTATTGCGGGCCGCTCTTCTTGAGGTTCCAGATTTCGGCCTCGAGCGCTTCGCCGATCGCCTCATCGGCGTCGAGCGAGAGAATCCAATCGTGGGACGCCTGCTCCGCCGCCCGGTTCTTTTGCGCAGCGAATCCGAGCCAGCCGGCTTCGATCACGCGCGCGCCCAGCTTCTCGGCCAATTCCACCGTCCGGTCCACCGATCCGCTGTCCACAATCAGAATTTCATCGCAACAGCGCAAGCTCTCGATGGCGCGGGCGATGTTCCGCTCTTCGTTGAGCGTGATGATGGTGGCCGTTATCT
>PMYB01000202.1:12487-33427 GCA_003170915.1 Bryobacterales bacterium
TCCGTGGAATCGTAGATCCCCGGATGGTGCCGCCCCAGCGCAAACAACAGCACGCCCCAGATCAGCCATCCGAGCCAGAACTTTCCCAGCGGCACCAGCAGGACGCACAGCACGGTCGAGACGGTGCGGTGACGCCGCGGAAAGAACGAGTACAGAATGTGTCCGCCGTCGAGCTGCCCGATGGGAAGCAGGTTCAATGCGGTTGCGAACATTCCCACCCACGCGGCGCGCGCCACCGGATGCAGATAGATATCGCTCGAAGCCACCCCCGGGAAAATGAGGCGCTCCAGCAGCCACTCGAAGCCGGGGACGCCAAAATGCAGGCTGCCCTGGTGCTCGATGCCGGGGATCACTTTAGAAAACGCCAGGCCGACGGAAAGAGCGGGCAGCAGGAACACGAAGCCGGCCAGAGGGCCCGAGACTCCGATATCGAACAGCGCCCGCTTGGAATAAATCGGGGAGCGCACGCGAATGAAGGCTCCGAACGTGCCCATTAGCGGCGACGGCAGAAAATACGGCAGGCTCGCATCCACGCCGTGATACGACGCGGCGAAGTAGTGTCCGAACTCGTGCGCCAGCAGGATGGCCAACAGCGTCAGGGAGAAGGGCAGGCCTTGGAGCAGACCGGCGGGATGCCGCCAGAACACCGGGTACAACGAGAAACTGCGCTCGATATCGAGCGGCAGATTCGTCTCGAAATCATGCTGCATGGCCGCGCCCACCACGGTGCTGGTCGCGAGCGTCAGCGCAAACAGCAGAACATGAAGCCAATAGCGCTGGCGCGCGGGAGCCTCCCGGGCGGCGACGGCTTCGCCGTTACCGTCTTCGGCGTAGAGGGGGTACGAGGCAGGAGAGAAATCCTGAGAGGACACGATGAACCGCCGCATGCAGCGGTCTACTGCAGCGTCTGTAACTCCTTGCCCGGCTTGAATCGCACGGCCTTCCCGGGCGGGATGGAAACCTCCGCGCCGGTGCGCGGGTTGCGTCCGATCCCCGTTTTGCGCGGCTTCACGTTGAACACGCCAAATCCGCGCAACTCAATGCGGTCGCCCTGTTCGAGCGCCTTCTTCATGGATTCGAAGACGGTTTCGACCGCCATTTCGGCTTTGGTCTTGGTGATGCCGGTCCTGTTTACGACCTCGTTGATGATGTCCAGCTTGATCAAAACTCAGCCTCCTTCTCCACGCACGGGGCGACATTCCTTCCCGTATCAGTCAACTACATGATAGGATTGAATTTATTCTCATGTCAAGCGAGGTGGGCGTCACCAGTGCCGAATTCCGGCGCGCCTGCGGGCGCTTCGCCACTGGCGTCACAATCGCCAGCGTTTTGGACGCGCAGGGAACCCCGCACGGGCTGACAGTGAGTTCCTTCACATCGGTTTCGCTGGATCCTCCGCTGATCCTGATCTGCTTGGGCCACCGGGTCAGCGCCATCGACGCCTTCCGCTCGTCCGCGCACTTCGGAATCAACGTGTTAGCCGAGGACCAGCGCGATCTTGCGGAGCGCTTCACCCGTAAGGGGCAGGACCGCTTCGATGGATTGGAGTGGCGGCGCGGCAAGACGGGCGTGCCAATACTCGCGGGCGTGCTGGCAGCCATCGAATGCGCCGTGCGCCAGCGCTTCACGGCCGGCGACCACGACGTTTTCGTGGGCCAAATGGTCCGCGCGCGCGTGGCCGCCGGTGCGCCCCTGATCCACCTCGCCGGCCGCTACCGGCGCTTGGACGTAAGTCGCTGATTATACTGAAGACGAGGATGAGAGCACGAGTCACGGCCGGGGCGGTTCTGTGGTGCGTGTTGACGCGCGGCGCGCTGGCGCTCGATCCGCATAAGAGTCTGACGCAGTATTCGCGGACCGTGTGGAGCCAGGAACACGGGCTGCCGCAGGATACCATCCGCGCCATCGCGCAAACCACCGACGGGTATCTCTGGTTGGGCACCGATGAAGGACTGGCGCGGTTCGACGGCTACGAATTCGTAGTCTTCAACAAGGACAGCGGCGATCTACCGGGAAATTCGATTACGGCGCTGGCGGCGGCCCGCGACGGGTCGTTGTGGATCGGGACGTCCGACGGCCTGACTTGTTATCGCGACAAGCGATTCCGCACCTACACCACCAAACAGGGGCTGCCCGACAACGCCATCACCGCGCTCGTGGCGGACCACGCGGGGACGCTGTGGATTGTCGCGGGCGTGTATCTCAGCCGGTATCAAGACGGGAAGTTCACGAATCTGGCGCCGGGGCCGGTCCTGCCGGTGACCGCGGTGCGCGCCATCCGCGAAGACTGGCATGGCGATTTGTGGGTAGGGGGTTTCGGCGGCGTGGGCAAGCTCGTGGGCGGGAGATTCTTGCCGGTGGTGGATGCCGCGGGCCTCAGTGGGAACATTGTCACGAGCATGCTGGTGGACCGGCACGACAATCTCTGGCTGGGCGGCTCGCTGGGGCTGATCGAGCGATCGCCGGCGGGCAAAACCCGAACGTACACAGAGCGCGATGGCTTGCCCAACCCGTTCGTTCGGGCGCTGTGGGAAGATCGCGACGGCAACATTTGGGTGGGCACCAACGCCGGGCTGTCACGGCTGGAAGGCGGGCGTCTGGTCACCTCGGGCGGTGAAGGCGGATTCCCCCGCGAGATGGTGCGGTGCGTGTTCGAAGACCGCGAGGGCAACCTCTGGGTGGGCGCAAATAGCGGGCTCAACCGTTTCCGGGACGATGTGTTTACGGTCTACGGCAAGAGCGAGGGGTTGCCGAGCGACGAGCCCAACACCGTCTTCCAGGACCGCGGCGGCCGCATCTGGGTGGGATTCCACGAAGGCGGGCTGCTGCTGTTCTCCGGTGAGAAGCCGAGGCTCTACACCACGCGCGACGGGTTGCCGGATAACGATGTAGTTTCCATTCGGGAGAGCCGGACAGGCGACCTGCTCATCGGCACGCGCGGAGGACTGGCGCGGATGCACGGCGAACATTTCGACAACTATGCGCCTCCCGATCCGCTGGGGCGGCGCAATGTGTTCGACGCCCTCGAGGATTCGCGGGGGCGGCTCTGGCTGGCGCAACCGGGAGGATTGAGCGAGCTTCGCGGGAGCGAGGTCCACAATGTGGTTCAGAGCGAGCCTTTGCTGGTGAGCGCGATGGTGACGTTGTGCGAAGGGCGCGATGGGGCCTTATGGGCGGGGACTTACGGAAAGGGGCTTTGGCGCATTCAAGGTGAAGACGCCCGGCGGTATACGGTGGCGGATGGGCTTTCGAGCGACCAGATCCGCTCGTTGTACCAGGACCCCGACGGCACGCTGTGGATCGGGACGTTCGGCGGGGGCCTGGATGCGCTGCGGGACGGCCGGTTCCAGCCGTTTACAGCGAAAGACGGGCTGTTGAGCGATAATATCGCCAGCCTGACCGACGACGGCGAATCGCTCTGGCTGAGTACCACGCGGGGGATCTGCCGGATCGCCAAGCGCCAACTGCGCGAGTTCGCCGGGCACCAGAGGAAAACTCTGGAACCGGCGAATTACGGCGTGGAAGACGGCCTGCGCAGCGCGCAATGCTCGCCCAGTTATCCCATCGGCGGCGGCGGGATCCGGACCACCGACGGGCGCCTGTGGTTCACAACGGGCCGTGGGTTGGCGGTGCTCGATCCACGCGGGCTGAAGCAGGCCGGGCCGGCGCCAGTGGTGCACCTGGTGGCCATGACGGCCGACGGCCTGCCGGTGGATCTCGGCCGCGCGGCGCGACTGGCGCCGGGGAGCCAGCGCATCCAGGTCCGCTACACCGCCATCCATCTCGGCGCGCCGGAGCGGGTGCAATATTCTTACAAGTTGGAAGGGCTGGACGCGCAGTGGGTGTGGGCCGGGGCCCGGCGGGTGATCGACTACAACAGCCTGCGGCACGGGCGCTACCGGTTTATCGCGAGAGCCAATCTGCCAGGCGGCGCGGCCAGCGAGGAATCGTACTCCTTCGAATTGCTGCCGCGGTTCTACGAGACGGCATGGTTCCGCCTGCTGTGCGCGGCGCTGGTGCTGGCCTGCGCGTGGGCGGTGTTCCGGCTGCGTGTGCGGCAGATCCGCTACCGGTTCGCGCTGGTGCTGGATGAGCGGGCCAGGCTGGCGCGCGAGATTCACGATACGCTGGCGCAAGGATTTGTGGGCATTTCTTCGCAGCTCGACGCGGTTGCCATGTGCCTGCCCGACGAGACCGCGCCGGTGCGCAAGTACCTGGATATGGCGCGCAAGATGGCGCGGCACAGCCTCACGGAGGCGCGGCGTTCGGTGATGGATCTGAGGGCTTCGGTCCTGGAAGGGCGGGACTTGGCGGCGGCGCTGGAATCGAGCGCGCGGCTGTGGACCGCGGGTTCGGGCGTCGACGTGGACGTGGATGTCAGCGGGCCACGGACCGCTCTCACCGAAGAGGCCGAGCAGCAGTTGCTGCGCATCGCCCAGGAGGCCATGACCAACGTTCTGAAACACGCCGGAGCGAACAAGATCCGGGTCAAGCTCGATATCGAAGCCCGCCGGCTCTTCCTGCGGATTGTGGACAATGGGCGCGGCTTCGAGCAGCAGGACGCGTTTTCCTCCCAAGGCGGGCATTTCGGACTGATCGGGATGCGCGAGCGCGCCGAGCGGCTGGGCGGCGAACTACGCCTGGCGAGCCAACCCGGAGGGGGGACCGAGGTGGAAGTGAAAGTGCCGTTGCCATGAACGACAAAATTCGAATTCTGGTTGCCGAAGACCACCTGGTGGCGCGGGTGGGGGTGAGCACCATTGTCAACATGCAGCCCGATATGACGGTTGTGGCGGAGGCCTCCAACGGGCAGCAGGCCGTAGAGTTGTTCCGCAAGCACCGGCCGGATGTGACGCTGCTGGATTTGCGCATGCCGGGGATGGGAGGAGTGGAGGCGGCCACGGCGATCCGGGCGGAGTTTCCCACCGCCAGGATGATCGCGCTCACGACTTACGGCGGTGACGAAGACATCCGCCGCGCGCTGGCGGCGGGGGTACTGGCGTACCTGACCAAGGACGTCCTGCACGATGAGTTGTTGAAGGCGATTCGCGCCGTGCATGAGGGCCACACGTACCTGCCGGCGGCGGTGGCGGCCGCGCTGGCGGCGCAACTACCGAGGCCCGATCTGAGCGCGCGCGAGGTCCAGGTATTGGAGCTGATCGTGCGGGGCCTGGCGAACAAGCAGATCGCGTACACGCTGAACATTGCCGAGCACACGGTGAAGAACCACGTGAAGAACATCCTGAGCAAGCTAGGGGCACAGGACCGCACGCAGGCCGCGACGGCGGCGATTCAGCGCGGCATCATCCACCTGTAAAACCCGGGGGTTTTGATGGCTCGAAAGGGCTAGCGGTAGCATGTTCCCGGGATCATCGGATATTATTAGGTGTTAGCCCCTTCCCGTGCCTAAACCATGTGGATCGTTCGATTAGCCTTACGACGGCCTTATACCTTTGTAGTGGTCTCGCTCTTGATCGCCATTCTCGGCGTGACCGCCATCCTCACCATGCCGGTCGATATCTTTCCCTATATCGATATCCCCGTGGTCAGCATTGTGTGGAGCTACAACGGACTTTCGCCCGAAGAGATGGAAAAGCGCATGGTGACCATCTTCGAGCGGGCCATGACCACCACTGTCAACGACATCGAGCACATCGAGTCCCAGTCCTATGCCGGCGTTTCGGTTACCCGGGTCTACTTCCAGCCCAACGCCAAAGTCGAGCTGGCGCTGTCGCAGGTCACGGCCATCGCGCAGACTTTGCTGCGCATCTTTCCTCCGGGCAGCACCCCCCCCAGCATCATCAAGTACGACGCTTCAGCCGTTCCCGTTCTGCAATTGGCCCTGCAAAGCGATAGCCTGGCCGAGCAGGAACTGTTTGATCTCGGCGCGAACTTCATCCGCACCCAGTTGGCTACCATTCCGGGGGCCGCGGTCCCGCTTCCGTTTGGCGGGAAATCCCGCACGGTGATGGTCGATCTCAATCCCGACGCCCTGTTCGCCAAGCAACTCTCCCCGGCCGATATTTCCACCGCTCTGGGCAATCAGAACCTGATATTGCCGGCCGGCACCGCCAAGATCGGGGACAAGGATTACCAGATCAAGCTCAACAGCAGCCCGCGCCTCCTGGAAGAGATGAATCGTATGCCGGTCAAGGTGGTGAACGGCGCCACGGTCTACCTGCGGGATGTCGCGCAGGTCCGCGACGGTTATTCGGTGCAGACCAGCATTGTCCGGACCAACGGCCGCCGCGGCGCTCTTGTCACCGTGTTGAGAAACGGGAAGGCCTCCACGCTGGCGGTAGTGGACAACGTCAAGAAAACTCTTCCCAGGATACTGGCGGGGCTGACTCCGGAGCTGCACGTCCGGCTGTTGTTCGACCAGTCCGTGTTCGTGCGCGCGGCCATCAACGGCGTGGTCCGCGAAGCCGTGAGCGCGGCGTTTCTCACGGGCCTGATGATCCTGATGTTTCTGGGGAGCTGGCGCAGCACCGTCATCGTCTGCATTTCCATCCCGCTTTCCATTCTCGCGTCGCTGATGGTGCTGAGCCTGCTCGGCCAGACGGTCAACGTGATGACGCTCGGCGGCATGGCCCTGGCGGTCGGCATCCTGGTGGACGACGCCACCGTGGCCATCGAGAACACCCACCGCAACATGGCCATGAAGAAACCGCTCATCCGCGCGGTGCTCGACGGCGCGCAGCAGATCGCCGTCCCGGCTTTCGTCTCCACGCTCGCTATCTGCATTGTGTTCGTTCCGGTGCTGCTGCTGACGGGCGCGGCCAGGTACCTGTTCACGCCGCTGGCCATGGCGGTGGTGTTCGCCATGATGGCATCGTACTTTCTCTCCCGCACCTTGGTTCCCGCCATGGCGCACTACATGCTCCGGTCGGAAGTGAAGCTCTACGCCCACGGCAAGCACGGCGAGGCAGGCGGCGGCAAGGGGCTCTTCTGGAAGTTCCACTCCCTTTTCAACCGCCGTTTTGAGCGGATGCGGGAGTCCTACGTCTCGCTGTTGCACTGGTGTCTGGATCATCGCGCACTGGTGCTGGTGGGGTTCGCGATATTCGTGGTGGCGTCTCTGGGTCTGTCCGTGTTTGTCGGGGAGGACTTTTTCCCCACCATCGATTCCGGCCAGATGCGGTTGCATGCCAGGGCGCCCTCCGGGACGCGCATCGAGAAGACGGAGACCATCTTCGCCGATATTGAAAACGAAATCCGCCAGGTCATCCCGCCGCGCGAAATCAGCGACATTATCGACAACATTGGCGTCCCATTTGGCGGTTTCAACCTGGCATTCGGAGACAACCCGACCTTGGGGGTCGGCGACGGCGATATCCTTATCGCGCTGAAGCCCGACGAGCACGGTCCCGTGGCCGATTACACCGACCGGCTCCGCCGGCGGCTGCATGAGAAGTTTCCGGAAATGGTGTTTTTCTTCGAGGCGGCCAACATCACCAACCAGATTTTGAACTTCGGCCTGCCCGCTCCCATCGATGTCCAGGTGGTCGGCCGGAACGCCGCCGCCAACTATCAGATTGCGCAACGGCTCCAGACGCAGATTGCCCGCATTCCGGGGGCCGCCGACGTTCACGTTCACCAGGTAGTGGACTATCCGGAAATCCGCGTCGCCGTGGACCGCAGCAAGGCCGGGCTGGTGGGCCTCACCCAGAGGGATGTGAGCGGCAGCCTGCTGGTGTCGCTCAGCTCCAGCAGCCAGGTTTCTCCCACTCAATGGCTCGACTGGAACACAGGGGTCACCTACTCGGTGGCTGTGCAGACGCCGCAATACCGCATCGATTCACTCGCCGCGCTGATGCGAACGCCGCTGACGAGCCCCATCGGCGGTATCCTCTCGACCACGCCGGCTTCGCAGGCGGGAACGGCCAACGCGGGGGTCTCCGCGGTGGGCGCCGGGCCCAGCCAGGTCACCGCCGCCTATGGCAATCCCGGGACCATGACCGGCGGAGTGCAACTGCTCGAGAACCTGGCGGACGTGTCGCGCGGGGTCGCGCCGGAGATCGTGAACCATTACAACGTGCAACCGGTCTTCGACGTGTATGCCAACGTGGACCGCCGCGACCTCGGCGCGGTGGGCTCGGCGGTCGAGCAGATCGTCCAGCAGGCTTCCCACAACCTGCCGCGGGGCACCACCCTGGACCTGCGCGGCCAGGTAACCACCATGGAGTCCTCGTTCTTCCGGCTGGGCCTGGGGCTGATCTTTGCCGTCGTGCTGGTCTATCTCGTGATGGCCGTCAATTTCCAGTCGTGGCTGGACCCGTTCATCATTCTGATGGCGCTGCCGGGAGCGCTGGCCGGCATCGTCTGGATTCTCTTCATCACCCAGACCACCTTCAGCGTGCCGTCGCTGATGGGCTCCATCATGTGCATCGGCGTGGCCACGGCCAACAGTATTCTGCTGGTGGTCTTTGCCAACGACCAGCGGGCGGAAGGTCTGGACGCGCGCGCGGCCGCGCTTTCGGCCGGCTACACGCGAATTCGTCCCGTGCTGATGACGGCGCTGGCCATGATTATCGGCATGCTGCCGATGGCCCTGGGGATGGGCGAGGGCGGGGAACAGAACGCGCCGCTCGGCCGCGCCGTCATCGGGGGCCTGATCCTGGCTACCATTACCACCCTGTTTGTGGTCCCATTGGTGTACAGTTTCTTGCGCAAGAAGCCACCCGTCGATTACGCGCGCAGGATGGCCGAGGAAGAACACGAATACTTGCGGGACGACATGCCACCTGAGGACTTGCCATGAACGAGATCCATCCCACCGAAGACCACTTGCGCTCGGAGGCCGCCGGTAGCGCGCCACCGTCGTCCGGGCCGTCGCGCCTCACTCTGCTGGCGCTCGCCCTGCTGCTCGTGGTGCTGGTGGTCGCCGGGTTCTTCGCCGGTTACCTGCCGCGGCGGCGTCGCGAATCGGTGCTGGCGGCGGAATCGAAAGTCGCGGTGGACAGCCTGCCGGTGGTGAACGTGCAGAAGGTCAAACGCGCGGAGGCCAAGACCAGCCTGGTTCTGCCTGGCAATATCCAGGCCGTCACCGAAGCCCCGGTTCTGGCGCGCGCCAGCGGCTACATCAAGCGGCGCTACGCCGATATCGGTGACCGCGTGAAAGAGGGGCAGGTTCTGGCCGAAATCGAAGCTCCCGAATTAAACCAGCAAATTCGCCAGGCCAAGGCCACCGTCGACCAGGCCAACAGCACCGTCGAGCAAGCCGAAGCCGCGCTCCAGCAGGGCCACAGCAACGAGAACCTGGCGCGTGTCACGGCCCAGCGCTGGGAGAACCTGTCCAAGAAGGGCGTGGTTTCGCGCCAGGAGAATGACACCTACCAGGCGCAATGGGCTGCCCAACAGGCCAACATTCAGGCGCTCGAAAAGGCCGTGGCGGCGGCGCGTAACAATGTTTCCGCGGTGGAGGCCAACGTCGCCCGGCTCAACGATCTCCTGGCGTACCAGACCGTGCGCGCGCCGTTCGCGGGCGTCATCACGCTGCGTAACGTGGATGCGGGAGTGCTCGTCAACGAGGGCAACACCCTGCTGTTTCGCATCGCCCAGACCGACCGGCTGCGCACGTATTTGAATGTTCCCCAGGCCGATGCCGGGTCCGTGCGCGTGGGGCAGCAGGCCGTGCTCGTCATCCCCGATTTGCCGGGCCACGGGTTCCCCGGCGCCGTGACCCGTACCGCCAATGCGCTCGACCCCGCCACCCGCACCCTGTTGGTGGAAGTGCAGGTCCCCAACCCGGGCGCCCTGCTGATGCCCGGGATGTACGCGCAGGTGGACCTCTCGGTTCCCCGGAAAGATCCTCCGCTGCTGATTCCCGGCGACACCCTGGTGGTGCGCAGCGACGGCCCGCAGGTGGCGGTGGTGGCGCCCGACGGCCGCGTGCATTTCGCGCGCATCCAGTTGGGTCGCGACTTCGGCGATCGCCTGGAAGTGCTCTCGGGTCTCGAAGACGGGCAGCAGGTGGTGGTCAACCCCAGCGACGCCATCCGGGAAGGCGCCAAAGTGAAGCCGGTTGCGGCCCCGGAAACGGCGGCGCCGGCAAGCCATTCGTAAGAAGTCTCCGACCATGTGCAAATCAAGTATCGGCATTTTGCTTGCGTCTCTTCTGTCCGCGGGCCCAGGCATGGCCGCGCCGCAGGACAGCTTCCAGAACTCGCCGCGGGTTCACGAGCTCATTCGCGCCGGCAACCTCTATCTGTCGCTTCAGGATGCGCTCGCGCTGGCCATCGAGAACAATCTCGATATCGAGCTGCAGCGCTCCGCTTTGCCCGTCGCGGACGCCGAGCTGCTGCGCGCCAAAGGCGGCGGCACTCTGCGCGGCTTGAACTACACCCTGGCGGAAGCGCCGGCGGGCGTGGGCGGGACGCTCAGCCCCGTGGTAACCAGCGCCGCCATCGCCGGGCGCGCGACCTCCGGAAGCTCGGTGGCCACCAACGCGCTCGAACTGGGAGTGCTGGCCGCGCCGCTGGCCAACCTGTCGATGCAGGGCGGCATTCCGCAATCCAGCGGAACCGTCGTGCCGGGTTACGATCCGGCGATCGTCGGACTGTTGAACTGGACCCACCAGACCGCGCCGGAAGTGAGCATCCAGACGACTGACACCCCCACGCTGGTGAGCAACACCACGCTCGCCAACGCGGGAATCCAGCAGGGCTTCTCCACGGGCGCGCAGGCGGCGCTGAGCTTCAGCAACAATTACCAGTCCGTTAACGCGCTGAGTTACGGATACACTCCGTTTACAACCTCGAGCCTCGGCTTGACGGTCACGCAGCCGCTGCTGCGCGGTTTCGGAATGGCCCTCAACCGGCGGTTCATCCGGATTGCCGGAAATGAACGCAAGATCACCGGCCTGTTGTTCCAGCAGCAGCTCATCGCGTCGGTCTACGGGGTGATCCGTCTCTATACCGATTTCGTGGCGCTCTACGAAGACGAGAAGGTGAAGCGGGAAACCGTGGCGCTGGCCGAGAAGCTCTCCTCGGATACCAAGGCGCAGGTGGACGAAGGCACGCTGGCCCCCGTCGAGATGACGCGCGCCAACGCCCAGGTTTTCTCCACGCGCCAGGACCTCATCAATGCCCGCGGGCTGCTCGAGGAAGAAGAGGCCATCCTCAAGAACGTGCTGACCAGGCGCGGGAATGAAGACCCCGAGGTGCGAGCCGCCCACATCATTCCCACCGATGCGCTTGCCATTCCGGAGAAGGACCAGATCCGCCCCATTCAGGACCTGATCTCGGAGGCGCTGGCGAACCGCCCCGACCTGGGCCAGGCGCGCCTGCAAATCGAGAATTCGCAGATCGGCCTCGAGGGCGCCAAGAGCGCCACCCGCCCTGAAGTGGATCTGGTGGGAGTGATGCAGAATAACGGCATGGCGGGGACCGTGAACCCTTTCGCCCTGCCCAACCCCGGGTTCACCGGCGGATATGGCACGGTGCTCGACCAGGTGCTCGCGCGCAAGTACCCCACTTACGGCATTGGCCTGCAGATGACGCTGCCGGTGCATAACCGGATTGCGGAGGCCGACCTGGCGCGCGATGAGCTGCAACTCAAACAGTCGCAGATCCGCCTTCGGCAATTCGAGAATCAGGCGCGCCTCGAGGTGGAGGACGCCCTCATCGCCATGGGCCGCGCGCGATCCTCCTACGAAGCGGCGGTCGAAGCGCGGAAGCTGCAGGAGGAGTCCCTGGCGGCCGAGCAGGCCAAGTTCGAGGTGGGAGCCTCCACCAGCTTTTTCGTGATCCAGTATGAGAGCTTGCTGGCCCAGGCGCGATCCACCGAAGTCGCCGCCATGAGCTCGTATGTGAAGGCGCGAGCCGCGCTCGAGCGGGCCACAGGCACCATCCTGGACGACAACAAGATCTCGCTGGACGCAGCCGTCAAAGGCGGGATGTGAACCGAGTTTCATTGGATTACAATCACTACACGATGCTAAAGTTGACCCTGTGCCTGTTGCTGGTCGCTTCGGCTTTCGGCCAGAAGAAGCCCATTACCCTCGACTCGATGAACCAGGGAGGCCGCGGCGGGGTGCCCTCTGGGCCCGGCCGCGGCGCGGGTGCGCCCACTTGGGCGCCCGACGGCAAGACCTTCGTCTTCCGGCAGGGACGTGGCCTCGCCATCTACGACCCCGCCACCAAGAGTTCCAAGGATCTGGTGGCCGTCGATGCCATGGATGGTGCCGCCGCTGCCATGAACCCCCCGCCCGCCGACGGGCCGTTCGATTGGACCAACCGGCGCGTGCGCCCCGCCGGCCTTCAGTTTTCCTCCGACGGCAAGGAATTGCTCTATGTCGGCCGTGGCGACCTGTTCCTGGTTCACGTCGATACGGGCAAATGGGACCAGCTCACCAAGACGCCCGTTGCGGAGGTGGACCCCAAGCTCTCGCCGGATGGCAAGACGGTGGTCTTCCGCCGCGGATGGGACCTCTACTCCATCGATGTCGCCACCCGCAAAGAGACGCCCTTGACCACCCACGGCGCCGAGACCCTCCGCAACGGCGGCCTCGACTGGGTCTATCCCGAGGAGCTCGAGCTGGGCACGGCCTTCTGGTGGTCGCCCGATTCGAAGTCCATTGCCTATCTTCAGTTCGACACCAGTCGCGAACCCATCTTCCCCCACGAGGACCTGCTCCGCACGCGCGCGCTGTTCGAGCCGGAGCGTTACCCGCAGGCCGGCGAAAACAACGCCGACGTGCACCTGGGCGTGGTGGCCGCCGCCGGCGGCCCCACCAGGTGGCTCGAAGTCGGCGACACCCGCAATTCCTATCTCATCGCCCGTGCCGGCTGGATGCCGGATTCCAAAAGCGTATACGCCATTCGCACCAATCGCGTGCAGAATCGCCTCGAGATGCTCTCCATCGCCGCCGAGTCCGGCGCGTCTTCCACCATCTTCCGCGAGTCCGATCCCTACTGGATCAATCTCCGCGGCGACGTGGAATTCCTCAAGGACGGAAAGCGGTTTCTGTGGACTAGCGAGCGCGACGGCTTCCGCCACATCTACCTGTACTCCATCGATGGGAAAAACGTCCAGCAGTTGACCAAGGGTCCCTGGGAAGTCACCGTCACCGGGGTCGCGGCGGTGAATGAAGCCGAAGCCGGCGGGCGCGTCTTCTATAGCTCCGACGAGCCCACCCCGCTCGAGAACCACTTCTACAGCATCGGGCTCGACGGCCAGGGTAAGCGCCAGCTCACGGCGGCAGGCTCCACGCACACCATCTCGATAGGCCCGGGCGGCGCGTTCTATCTGGATACCTGGTCCAACCTGGGCAGCCCGCCGCGCACCACGCTGCACTCCGGCGATGGCACGGAGTTGGGCGTCTATCGCGAGGCTGACCGCACCCCATTGGAACAGTTCGAGATCCTGCCCACCGAGATTGTGAAGTTCAACCTCCCCGATGGGACGCTGCTCTACGGGCGCCTGATCAAGCCAGCCGGTTTCCAGTCCGGAAAGAAGTATCCGGCCGTGGTCACCGTGTACGGCGGGCCGGGCGTGGAGGGCCCCATCCACAATACCTGGGCGGCCATCGGCATCGACCAGGTGCTGGCGCACAAGGGCTACGTCGTCTGGCAATCCGAGAATCGCGGCATCCTGGGGCGCGGGCACGCCTTCGAGACGGCCGTCTACCGCAATTTGGGTGTGACCGAGTTGGCCGACCAGGTGGCCGGAATCCAGCACCTCGTCTCTCTGGGCTTTGTCGACGCCGGCCGCATCGGCATTCACGGGTGGAGCTATGGCGGCTTCATGACCCTGAACGCCATGCTCAATGCTCCGGACGTGTTCCGCTGCGGTTTCTCCGGAGCGCCGGTCACCAGTTGGCTCAACTACGACACCATCTACACCGAGCGCTACATGGGTCTGCCGTCGGAGAACCCCGAGGGCTACAAAAACACCGCCCTGCCGCCCAAAGCCGGGAACCTCAAGGGGAAGCTCATGATCGCGGACAATTTCGAGGATGACAACGTTCTCTTCCAGAACACCCTTCAGGCCATCGACGCGCTGGAGCTGGCGGGCAAGCAGTTTGAGTTCATGCTGTATCCGCAGAAGGCCCACGGCGTCACCGGAGCCGCCTTGCGCCAGATGAACCAGATGATGCTGGATTTCTTCGACCGCAATTTGAAATAGATGCGAGCCTCGCCCAGGTTATACCGATATCGATGACGGTCCAACTCACACCTCACGGGCAGCAACTGCTCGAAGCGGCACTCTCTCGCGGTGTGGGCCGCTCGCCTGAGGAAGTCGTCGAACGGGCTCTGGAAGCGGCTACCGGCGCAGCGGCCACACTTTCCGAGGAAGAGCGGGAACGGCGGCGGGAGGCCGTTGCCGGCATGGTCGCTTTTCGGGAAGAGTACCATCTCACCCTCGGTCCCGGCCAGCGCATCCAGGACCTGATCCACGAGGGCCACAAGTATTGACCGGTCCGTTCGTCCTCGACGCTTCGATGACCCTGAGTTGGGCCTTCTGGATCGCCCAACAGATTCTGCTGCTGGCGCGGACTTACCACCTCAGCGCTTACGCCGCCGCCTACCTGGAATTGGCGATTCGTGAAGGATTGCCGCTCGCTACGCTCGACGACGACCTCCGCGGTGCCGCCTCCGCCGCCGGCGTCGCGCTGGCCGGTGCCGTGTGAACGGAGGCGCCCGCATTCTTGGCGTAGAGCCTTTATTCTCAATCTGGTGGATGGTGGGCCCGCGGCGACTCGAACGCCGGACCTCTACCGTGTCAAGGTAGCCCGCTCCGTCACTTACAAGCAGTTCCGCTGAAAACAAAAGGTTTGTTTCAGCGCGAAGTGCTACGGAAGTGCTACGGGCGGGCGAAATACTGGCGAAACGTGTTACGGAGTGTTACGGGTTTTGAGGGCCATTTTCCAGCGGCCTGAACCCAGAATTTTGCAGCAAGTAACGGCCCGCCGATGTTGACGCATCGCGCGGGCCGAATCTTTTGAACGTCTTCTCGGGCCGACACCCATCCAGCCCGAGAACTTGGGCTCGCATTGCCGGCCGGCAGTGCGGACAGGTGGCCGCCTAGCCTTCATGGGGCGACAAGCCTGATGACTCCTTCCACCGGGTTGGCGGCCACAGCTTTTTCGGAGGAGATCTCGCCAAAGGAGGGCGAACCAAGATGAAACGTGAAGCAGTTGACCACACCAAAATGAAGCGACTCTGCCGGCGGCTGGACATTCCGCTATGGCAGGGTGTTGGACTGTTGGAATCGATCTGGCACCTGACGGCCAGGGAAACGCCGCGCGGCGACATCGGCAAGCTGTCCGATGAGGACATCGCGCTCGCCATCGAATACCGCAACGACGAATCGAAGATGATTGGAGCTCTGGTTTCCGCCGGGTGGATCGATAGAGATCCCGTGGAGCGGCTCATCATTCACGACTGGCACGAGCACGCAAATGACACCGTGCACAACCGGCTCGCCCGAGCACGGCAGCATTTTGTTGGTGGACATGCCCCAAAACTAACGAGGCTGCCAAGCAAAGAACGGGACGCCGCAACCGAATTCTTTGGTTCGTGCGCGCAAAACATAGATTCGTGTGTGTTACAAGCGCACGACGCACACACGGCAAGCGCGCGGCAAGCGCACGACGTGCACACGGCAAACGTCCCACCTTTACCTTTACCTTTACCTTTACCTTTACCTTTACCTTTACCTTTACCTTTACCTTTACCTGAACCAGAGGCGCCGCGCACAAGTGCGCCGCGGGCCGAAGTTCGTCCGATTCGATCAGAGGAGCGCAGTATCACACCAGGGGAAATCTCGCCGTCCACCTGGGATGACTTCCGCAACCGCTACATGGAATCCGGGAAGCCACTCAATGAGGCGGATTGGAAAAATGCCGGGATGGAAGCGGCGACGTTGAACCTCAGCGAATCGGATATGACGGAGCGCGTGATTCCATGTCTGGCGGCCGAACTGCCCGGGTGGGCCGAGCGTGACGTCGGGATGATTCCCTTCCCAGCGTCTTGGCTGAAGTCGCAGCCCTGGACACGGAAGGCGGCGAAACCCCGCGAGCCCGCGCTCACCCGGGAGCAACGCCGGCAGGCGGAAATCGACGCGGAATGGGGAGGGGCCCACGCAACCCATGCAACCCGGTAGCGAACGGCTGCCGGCCGGCTGCGGCCAGTGTAGGGGAGAGCCTTTCGTGGTTCACGAAGACGGCGCCCGCCGTTGCACCTGTGCTCGCGGTCAAGCCCTTCGCCAAATGGATCAACGCGTGGATGCGAACGGATTGAGACGGAACAGGAGACCAGAAAACCATGATGACCATACCAGACATCGTCGGCGATAACGCCGTGCACCAGATACTGCTTCCAGCCCCTGCCCGATGGGTGGAGTTTGCCGTGACAGGCACGGGCAATGCGCGCGTAGGAGACTCTGCGGTTTCTTCGACGCGCGGAATTCCCGTTTCGGCCGGCGCCAATTGCGGATTCATGGCGCCATTCATGGGGCAGTTCAGCTTCTACCAAGTCAACGAGTTCCTGGCGTACATCCCAACCGGATCGACGTTGAGCGTCGGAGCAAAGGAATGAGCGTGAGGCCAACTATCTTCGTGGGCAATTTACCGCGCCCGTGGGCGGAAAAAGAACTGGACGAGCTTTTTTCGCAATACGGCGATGTGCATCTCACCAAGCTCGCGCGTAACTCCGGGTCCGGCCGCAGCAAAAGATATGGATTTGTCCAGATGCTCGACGCGGGAGATGCTCAACGGGCCATCGTCGCCCTAGACGGTTGTGAGCTTGACGGCTTCCGCCTGACCGTAAGCCAAGCGAAGGACTCAGAACGGCCGCTTCGGGCGTCTGGCCCGGAAGTTGGCTTCCACGACGTGTGCGTGAAGGGTCTAGATTTTGGCACGTCCGAGGAAGAACTGCGGGAGCTGTTTGGCACGATCGCCCCGGTGCGGGAGGTCAGATTGGTCTTGAACCCGCAAACCGGGGTTCGCACTGGCATCGCGTTTGTCACGTTTGGTTCGGCTGCGGATGCGGATCGCGCCCTGCAGCTTGACGGGACCTGGATGCACGAGCGGACGATTCGGGTGCGCAGCGACGGGGCTGGGCCAGGGCCCGCGATGCAACAGCGGGCCTCGTAGGGCCGAAAACGGAAACAGAGAAGAGCGTTTCAATAAGAGATTCAGTACACCAAAAGGGGGAAACTAAGCCATGCCTATTATATTCGCTCCACACCTCGGTGGAGACCATGCACCGCTTTTACTTATCGCTCCGGGCGCCATCGACCCATTGAGCAGGTGGGCACAGGGTAATACCGCGGACCTGGCAGCGAAAACTATTGCATGGTTCGGCGTTAACCCGCTCGATGGAGGGAAAAGTGGTGCGTGGGTTGGGGGCGGCCTGTGGGTTGGCGGAACAAACGCGGGGAACGCACCAATCTTTTTTGATGCCTATGGGCATCTAACCATCGTGGGTGGAACCTTGTTTGGTGTAGGCTCGGGAGCGATATTTTCCGGGGATGCGGGAGGTTCCGTGCGCATTAACAACTACAACGCACCCGGAGGCCCCGTCCCCCTGGATGTTGAGGGGAAGATTCGCTCCTCGACGGGATACCGCGTTGGGAGCACGAATGGCGCCACTGGGAATGTAACCTTCACCGGAACCGCTAATGGGGTCGCTGGCATCATCCAATTAAACTTCGCCGGTGGTCTTATTACTGGCACGGAAATTGTCGGATAAGAGGATCATGGTGCGATAAATGCAAAGCGAATACAAGGATCAGTTACCAGCCAGCCTGAAGGCCCTTGTCGATGAGATTGAAGCGGCATACGGCGGCGAAATCCCTGTACAGCACGCTCCGGACCTGCCCACTGAAATGGCGGTGGTTTTCGGGTCAAGGGAACGAGCATGGAGCCCGGAATTCAAACCGCCGTGCGACAGTCTCCGCCTCACGGGACTTCTGTACAAAACGGACCTGGCAGCAACAGGCGCATTGTTCACTGTGCCTTTTGCGATATGCGCCCATGAGTTGCTCCACCTCCGCCGCGTGTTGGTGGATCGGGTTCCATCAGTGTACCTTATCCGTGGGATACCGCAGACGCTCCCGGTTCCACAAGGGCAGCCAATGGCGCGAATGACGGTGGCGGGCCTTGAAAATCTTCTGGAGCACATTGTCATAGAACCGCGAGTACAAAACTACGTGCCGGGGTATCGCCTGCGTCACTGCGTGCGAGAAATTTGGGACACGATACCGCCAAAGCCTTGGGCATCAGAGTATGAAATTCACTGGAATGTGATGGACGAGTGGCTCAACGTGCAATTCCAGAACGAGAATACCGAGATCAAAAACTACGCGGTGGACGCCATTCGGCGGCTCGGCTGGCTCGATGAGGCGCGCGGGGTAGCCGATCTCATGGGCCAGATCATCTGTAAAACTGCCGATGATTCGAGTATGGCAGCCAAGGGCAAAGAGGGAATGGTACTGGTCGCTTGCGCAGCTTTCCGTCTTCCGCTGGAGGCGGTGACCCTCTTGTATGGGTTAAAGGACCTGAAGATGCTTTCGGAACTGTACGGACCCGGAAAGGCAATGGAAATCAATTATGACAACGCTTAGAATGCTAATGCTGGCCCTGCTGGTCGCGGGCGCCGGCTTCTCCCAAACACAGACCTACTCGGACGGAATGACCACCGTCCAGTACAGCGTTGTCGGGGCAGGCCCCTACACTTCCATCGTCTGCGCCTCCACCGTGGATGTAGCCGTGGATTCGTTTCGCATTGAGTACGTCGCATCGCTGCCCGATGGAGCGGAGATCCGCTACGACGGCTTCCTGCTCCGCCGCGCGCACCCATCTTGCCAGTTCGTCGGGTCATCTCCCGTATACCCGCTCTTGACGGGATTGGTGGTGACCCCGCATCGGGCAACTCTGGCCCTGGTTGCGGTCCCGCTGCCGTGTCGAGTGTGTGAGCAGTAACGTCATGCGATGACCGCGGGCGTGCCCCGCCGGCAGCAGGATGCAGGTGAAACCAGGGCGCGGCCTGCATCCGACCGATACGCGGGCCGTCGCCGCCTGTCGACGTGGGCTGCTTAATCAGGGCGAAACCAGGGGGAGCTTTTGCATATCGTCAGTCGAGACGAAGCAAGCGCAAGCCGCCACGCGCGGCCAGTGTAAACCGGGTCCGCATAGTTGGCGCCACTTCCTGTAACCGGCATTATGTAAACTCGTAAATCTATGAAAACATTGAACAATGGCACCTAGTTGCAACCGTGTTTCATCTGGATTACCGCGGTTCGTGTTTTGTTCGCCATTATCGGCGAATTGATGGAAGCCGGCAAACCGCCACCCCGGACAGTGGCATCAGCGCGGCGCGCCGCGGGTAAGGGCCGCGCGGGTACAACGAATTGTTTCATGGGGCTGCCCTTCGGGACGGCCCTTTTCTTTGGGGGTTCACTATGAAGAAAAAACAGAGCGCGCCGGCAACTGGGCCAACGGCCTGTTACCGCTCACCTGTGCGTGGGGTTTGCTGTGCGTGCGATCAGTGGGCAAGCCCGATACACAATCCCATGTACCTCGCTGGAATCTGGTGCAATCGTTGCTGCCCGGTGTGCAATCTTGCCCAGGAATCGTCCGTGGCGCTGGGTGCCACTACACCTCTGCCCGATGCCAGTGGAGCTGTCCTGGCAAGCCGTAGCGCGACGGCTGGGCGAATGGCTGAGGTTCCACGATGAAGAAACCAACAGAAATCACCATCAATGCCCGGGATGTGGCGGGGCGATTCCTTCCGGGGCATCCGATCGGCACCAATACGAGATGGCGAAATGTAAGCGGCAACCCCGCCGGAAATACGCGCGCGCGGCGGGCCTTCGAAGAAGTATTTTACGCTTCGCTAATCGGTGAAGGCTCTCCAGAGGAGGCGGCGCAACTCCTGTGGAAAGCCGCCCGCAACAATGAACCATGGGCAATCCAGACTCTCCTACAGCGACTGGCGCCCCAGGCCACTACGCTCAAACTTCAGCACGAGGTGGACAATGGCGGATTCGATTTCAGCAGACTTTCAAACGCAGAACTCCAACAGCTTGAAGGGATTCTTGAGCGAGCCGCAGGAGCAACTCCAGAACTTACGGGCGGAACTCTGCCGGCGCTCCCTGAAGGAATTCATCCGGACGGCATGGCCGATCATTGAGCCTTCACCCCTCGTTTGGGGCTGGCACATCGACGCGATTATAGAGCACCTGGAAGCCATCACAGCGGGGCAACTGAAGCGCCTGCTTATCACGATCCCGCCGCGGCATGGGAAATCGCTCATCGTCAGTGTGCTTTGGCCATGTTGGGAGTGGGCGAGCCGGCCGGAAGGCCGCTGGCTGTTCGCTTCGTATGCTGAATCGCTGGCCATCCGTGACAACGTGAAGGCTCGGCGTTTGGTTTTGAGCGCATGGTATCAGCGAAACTGGGACCATGTGTTCCAGTTCGCGGGCGATCAAAACGAAAAGCGAAAGGTCGAAACCGACCGTGGTGGCCATCGCATCGCGGTAGGCACGGGGGGCAGCGCAACGGGTGAGGGCGGCGACCGCCTGATAATCGATGATGCCCATAACGTGAAGGAAGTCGAGAGCGACGACATCCGTAAGGGTGTTCTCGACTGGCACGATCAGGTATGGTCAACTCGCGGAAATGACCCGAAGACCACGGCGCGGGTGATCGTCGGCCAGCGCGTACACGCTGACGATTTGGCCGGCCACGTATTGGAGCAGGGCGGGTGGGAGCACCTGTCGCTGCCGGCGGAGTTCGAAGGCGACAACCGGGTGACATCGATCGGGTGGACGGACCCACGAAAGCAGAGCGGAGAGCTGCTCTGGCCGGAACAGTTCGGGCCCGCTGAGATCGCGGTATCGAAGAGGGTACTTGGCAGCTACGCCTACAGCGCGCAATTCCAGCAGCGGCCATCACCCGCCGGCGGTGGGATCCTAACCTGACTTTCGCACTTC
>PMYB01000081.1 GCA_003170915.1 Bryobacterales bacterium
GGAACTCACGCCCACGGCTTGGGAAGCGGTGCGGCGATAGCGCCATCCGCCGCCCCTGTCAAGCATGTAGTTCCTCTGACGGATACGATCGAGCGGCGCAAAAGGGATCTCCAGTTTCAGTCGGCGAACGGCCAGATCGTTACGCGCTCGGTCGGCTATGCCGTGCTTAGGGTCGATAAGGCGGAGACCGTAGATGAAGTCGTCTTTGCCCAAAGGGGCGATCTCCAACCGCTCGGCGCGCGCGCGCTGGAAGGACTGAACCTGCAAGTGGATTCACGCCGGAAAAGGCTGGTGGCTGCCGGTCCGATCGTCAGTGCCGCCGCCGTGCCTCCGCGATTCGGACAGTTGGTGCAGGTCCCTCCGGAAGCTCCAAAGATTCTGGGAAAGCCCCGAGCGAACAGGCCGAAAAAGCCTCGGGTTACCAGATCCAAAGCGCGATGAATGGCTCCGGGGCGCCTGAGAACTGCGTGCGAGTACGTCGCGCCTTGATGTGTTTCGCCGGCGTAGGGCTGCCGGAGGCCAGGTTTCGGTTCATTTGGCCTTATCGCGCCCCGTTGCTCACATCTACCAGCCGGCTAATAAATTCTGCCTGACGCCGCAGGCCCCGCCGCTCCAGTAGGCAACCCCAGGCCTACTGTGATAGGCCTCCTCTCCAGCCTTCCCGTGGCTCCTGATTTTTCAGTCACAACTGACCTCACAAAATTTTTCAAACCCCCTCAATAACTTACGGCCCTCGCCCCCGTCCGGGCAAAGTCCGCCTGCTACCGTAGTTGTCACAAGGGCAGTCCTTCCGGGCTGCCCTTTACTTTTTCTAACGGAGGTCTCCAGACCTGCCAGGAAAGGCCCTTTTATGCGCACTCAGAAGCAGATCGCCGCCTCCCGTGAGAACGGAGGCAAGTCCCACGGCGCCGCCACCGCCGAAGGTAAGGCTCGCATCGTCAACGCCAACCTCCAAACCGGCATCTTTGCCGAAACCCAAATCGTCATCTGGGAACACCCCGAAGAGCTCCAGGAACTTAAGGACGAATACTACGCCCGCCATCCGCCCGCTTCCCCCGAGGCGCGCTGCCTCCTCGACCAAATCGTCATGTGCGAATGGCACCTTCGCCGCTTCGACTGGGTCGAGGGTTCCCTGTGGGACAAGCTCTACACTGCCAGCCCGCAGAACTTCGACGAGTGCGCCTATGCCCTCCAGCAAGGCGACCAGACCTTCACCCGGCTCCAGCACCGCACCAACTCCACCCGCCGCGCCTTCCACACCGCGCTGAAAGAGTTGGAACGCCTCGAAGCCCGCGACCAGGATGTCGTCTTGGTCGGCCCCCACCCGGTCTCGCCCGTAACCCAAACGCCGGAAACCCAGTTGCAAATCCTTGGGAGTCTCCGTAAAAATGACCCGGGCCACCCCGCNNGCGAATCCGTTTTCGGTATCGGCGGGCCGGCATCTGCCGTTGGCGGCACTCAAGGCCCTGAGTGAACAGTATTGCGGCTAGCCCGAATCGGCTGCCCCTGTCATAATGATCACATCGACCTTGATCCCAAGTTCACAGAGCCGTGCTCCGAGGGCGCCAGGTAAGAAAGCGAGCGCGTTTTCCCGCCAAATCCTCCTCGACTTTTTCCTGGTCTTCCTCTATACGGCGATTCTCATCCGCCCGTACTTCAAGGCGAACTACGAGAATAAGTGGGCCTCCATCGAAAGCACCTTCATCTCCGATGCGCGCTTCCTGGCCGAACACTGGCCCCATCCCCAATGGCAGCCGCTGTGGTACGCCGGCACGCGCTTCGATTACATCTATCCGCCCGCCGTGCGCTACGGCACGGCCGCCATTTCCCGGCTCTTCGGATTCTGGCCCGTCAAGGCCTACCACTTCTACGTCTCCTGGCTTTACGCCCTGGGCATCGCCGGGGTCTACCTGCTGATACGCATCGGAACCAACTCGCGTGCCTGCGCCTGGTTGGGCGCGCTGGCGACTTCCTTGATGTCGCCCATCTTTCTCTTCATGTCCCGCTACCGCGGCGACGCCTGGCAGCTCCAGCCCCAGCGCCTGGGCGTCCTCGTCAAGTACGGCGAAGGCCCCCACATGAGCGCCCTGGCCCTCATCCCCATCGCCCTGGCGTTCACCTGGCTGGCGCTCGAAAGGCGGCGGCCGTGGGCCATCGCGCTGGCCGCTATCTCATCGGCCGCGGTGGCCTCCAATAATTTCTATGGCGCCACCGCGCTGGCCGTCTTCTACCCCACGCTGGTGTGGGCTTTCTGGATCACCCGCCAGGAAAAGCGCATTCTCGCGCCCGCCGTTGCCATTCCCGTCTGCGCGTACGGGCTGACGGCCTTCTGGCTGGTGCCCTCCTACTTCCGCATCACCGCCAATAACATGAAGTACGTTTCCGAGCACGGCACCACCTGGTCCATTTGGGTAGCCGTGGCCGTCGCTATCGCGTTCGCCATTGCCACCGATCGGCTGGTGCGCGCCAAGGCCCAGCACACCTGGAGCGTCTTCGTCATCGGCTCGGCGGTATTCTTCTCGGTCAACGTCCTCGGCAATTACTACTTCAATTTCCGTGTGACGGGCGACCCGCACCGCCTCCTGCCGGAGCTTGACATGACCTACATCATGGCCATCGTGCTCCTGCTGCGCTGGATGTGGGACCGCCCCGGCATCGCCCTGCGGGGCGTCGCCATCGTCCTCGTCCTGGCCGCCTTCTGGACCACCAGGGGCTACATTCGCCACGCCTGGGATGTGTTCCCGCTCGAGCCCGATTACCAGAAGCGCCTCGAATACCGCGTCACCGGCTGGCTCTGGAAGAACATGCCCGATGCGCGCGCCTACCCCACCGGCTCCGTGCGTTTCTGGTACGACGCCTGGCACGACCTCGCCCAGCTCGGCGGCGGCTCCGAACAGGGCTTGCTCAACTCCCAGGTCGTACCGGCGCAGTGGGAAGCTACCCTCGGCCCCAAGCCAGTGCCCACCATCCTGTGGATGCAGGCCATGGGGGTCGATGCCGTTTACGTCTCCGACCAGCGCTCTCTGGAAGAGTTCAAGGACTTCGAGCATCCCCAAAAACTGGTAGGTTTGCTGCCCGTGGTGTTCGATGATCGGCAGGGCAATATCCTCTATAAAGTTCCCCGGCGCTACCCCGTGCGGGCCCGCGTGGTCGAGACCGCCAGGCTGAACGCCGTCCGGCCGCCGCGCTTCAACGACGACGTCGAAACCCTCGGCGCATACGTGGACGCGATCGAGCACGGGCCCGATTCGCCCGTTACGCTGGCGCGCGAGGGGACCGACGCCATGCGCCTGCATGCCCGCCTCGAGCCCGGCCAGTCCCTGGTGGTGCAGGAAACCTACGATTCCGCCTGGCAGGCTTCCTCCGGCGGCCGGCTCTTGGCCCTGCGCAAGGACGCAGTGGACTTCATGGTCATCGACGCGCCGCCCGGCGAACACGACATCCGCCTGGAGTTCGTCACGCCGCTCGAAAACCGCGTCGGCCGCGCCGTTACCGCGCTCACCTTGACCTTGCTCCTGAGCCTCATGGTCTTCGCCCGCCGCTGGGAGCCATGGATGTGAAGCGCCGCCGCCAAATCCTGCTCGATTGCCTGCTCCTGTTCCTGTGCGCCGCCACCCTCGTCCGCCCCTACTTCATTAATAAGTACACCGATCAGTGGCCGTCCATCGAGAGTACCTTCATCTCCGACGCGCGCTTCCTGGTGGCGCACTGGCCGCATCCCCAGTGGCAGCCGCTGTGGTACGGCGGCACGCGCTTCGACTACATCTATCCGCCGGCCCTGCGTTACGGCACCGCCATCGTCTCCATGGCCACCGGCTTCTGGCCCGTCAAGGCGTATCACTTCTACACCATGTTCTTCTACTGCCTGGGCATCGTTGGCGTGTATTTCCTGATGCGCGCCGCCGGCCGGGCGCGCGGGTTCGCATTTCTCGGCGCGGCGGCCACCGCGCTCATGTCGTCGGCGTTGCTCTTCATGAAGGACCTGCGGCTGGACTCCCAGCATCTTGTGCCGGTGAGGCTAACCGTCCTGCTCCGCTATGGCGAGGGGCCGCACATCGCCGCGCTCGCGCTCATCCCCTTCGCTCTGGCATTCACCTGGCTGGCGCTCGATCGCCGCCGCCCCGCCTGGATCGCCCTCGCCGCCATCGCCTGCGCCGCCGTGGTGTCCACCAATTTCTATGGCGCTACTGCCCTGGCAATGTTCTACGCGATCCTGGTCTGGAGCTTCTGGATCACCCGCCGCCATTCCAAATTCGTCACCATCGCCATCGCCATCCCCATCCCGCTCCTGGCCTACGGTCTTACCGCGTTCTGGCTGGTGCCCTCTTACCTGCGGATCACCGCTCACAACATGCAGTACCTTCCCGAGCACGGAAACATGTGGTCCCTCTGGGTGGCCATCGTGGTGGCGGTCGCCTTCATGGTCGCGGTCGGCCGGCAGGCGCTCAACCGGCCGCAGCGGACATGGGCGGTCTTCGTGATCGGCTGTGTGTTTTTCTTTTCGCTCGACGTGCTGGGCAAATACTACTTCGGTTTCAATGTGGCCGGCGATCCCCACCGCCTTGTCCCTGAGCTCGATCTGGCACTGGTGCTCGGCGCCGCGCTCCTGCTGGAGTGGCTGTGGAACCGCCGTCGCCGCGCCGCGCGGTTGGCCGTATGCGTAATCTTCGCCGCCGCCTTGGCCACCACTACCGGTTACATCCGGCACGCCTGGCACGTGGTGGCCCGATGGCCGGATTACCACACACGCGTCGAATACCGCGTCACCGATTGGCTGTGGACCCACATGCCCGACGCGCGCGTATGCACCGGCGGCACGGTGCGGTTCTGGTTCGACGCGTGGCATGACCTCGCGGAATTGGGCGGTGGTTCCGAACAGGGACTCCTCAACCCCGTCGTTCAGGACGTGCAATGGGAAATCGGCAATGGCACCGATCCCGCCGTGGTCCTTCTCTGGCTGCGGGCGCTGGGCGTGGATGCCATCTATTTCGCCGGTCCCAATTCCGAAGAACCCTACAAGGACTTCAATCGTCCCGAGAGGTTCGCTGCCGTTCCGCTGCTGTTTGACGATGGCCGGGGCAACGTGCTCTACGGTATCCCGCGCCGTTATGCCGCCCGCGCGCGCGTGGTGGAATCCACGCGCCTGAGTGCCCAACACCCCCCGCGCGACATCCAGGACCTGGAGCGCCTGCGCGCTTACGTGGACGTGGTCGAGAACGGGCCGGATTCTCCCGCCGCCCTCGAGCGCAGCGGAACCGACGCCATGGTGGTGAGTGCCAAACTGGACCCTGGGCAGTCGGTCCTCGTACAGGAGACCTTCGACCCCGCGTGGCAGGCGTGGTCGAATGGCAAACGGCTGCCTTTGCGTAAGGACGTGATGGGCTTCATCCTAGTCGACGCTCCGCCCGGCGAGCACGAGATCCGCTTGGTTTTCGTCACGCCGTTGGAAAATCGCGTAGGCCGGGCGCTCACCGCCATCTCGGTGCTGTTGCTGGTATGGCTCTTCATCCGCCGCGAGCGCGCTCGATGAATAGCCAACCGCTTGCTGACGGGGTGCCCTCCGCGCGCGGCTCCGATCGGAGCCCGGCCCAGGGGGCACCCCGTAAGGGAGCGGTTGTCCCGACTGCTTGCTTAGCCCTCGTCATCTTCCTGCTCAACGTGTGCCTCAACGCCCCGCTCTTCATGCCAGGCGAACTCCCCTTCCGCGGCTCCATCGAAGGCGGCTATGTCGCCATCGTTCGTTTCATTTCCGCGCATCCCAACCCCTGGGGATGGGACCCGTTCCAATACTGCGGCCTCCCCACCCGCTTCCTCTATGTGCCCGCGTTGCCCTACCTCACCGCGTTCCTGGGGCGCCTGTTGCCGCACGTCCCGCTCGCCTTCATCTACCGCGTCATCGTCTCGGCCATGACCTGCTTCGGTCCGGTGACCCTGTTCTTTTTCGCGCTGTACTTCACCGGCAGCCGCCGCTGGTCGCTGGCCGCCGCGCTGGTGTATAGCTGCCTCTCACCCTCCTACGGACTCTTCCCGGCGGTGGAGCAGGACCGCGGCATCGTGCAGCTTCCCTGGCGGGTCCAGGTGCTGGCCAAGTATGGCGAAGGCCCGCACAACACCGCTCTGGCGCTCATGCCGCTGGTGTTGCTGGCCCTCTGGTGGGCCGCCCGGCGCCGCGGATACCCGCCCATCCTGGTGGCCGCGCTATTGCTGGCCGCCACCCCCCTGGTCAACTGGGTAGGCGCCTTCGCCCTGGCCATCGCCTGCCTGGTCCTGCTGGTAGCCTCGCTGGGAGAACCCGGGTTCCGCGCCTGGCGCGTGTTCGCCGCCGCCGGCCTCGCCTACCTGCTGGCCTGCTTCTGGCTCACCCCCACCTTCATCAAAACCATTGTCTTCAACTGGCCCACCGACTCCTTCGCCTACCATTTCGGCGCGCCGCAGCGATCGCTCGTGGCCGGCCTCGCCTCGAGCGTGCTGATCCTCCGGCTGCTGTTCCGCTGGTTGGGCGGTTCGTTCTATCTCCGCTTCGTGACGCTGGCCGCCTTCACCTTCGGCTTCATCGCCACCGTCTTCTACATTTACGGCCTCGATACTATTCCCGAGTCGCGCCGCTACGCCATCGAGTTCGAGCTGTTCCTGGCGTTGGGGGTAGTCGAAGCCATCCGCCTCGCTATGCGCCACCCCAACCAGACGGTGCGCCTTTGCGCCATCGGAACCGCCGCCGCCCTGTTGCTGGCGGGCACGCCGCAGCTCTGGGCGTACGCCACCCAGAGCTGGAGCCGGTGGGCGCCCGCCCCCCTCGAGGAGTCCATCGAATACCACCTGGCCCGCTGGATGGCCCAGCATCCCCCGCAAGGCCGCGTCTTCGCTTCCGGCGGAATGCGTTTCCGAATGAACTCCTGGTTCGACATTCCCCAGGTGGGCGGCGGATTTGATACCGGCCTGCAAAACCGCGTGCCCTGGGACCTCGCCTATCACATCCGCACGGGGAAGGGCACGCGCCCGGGCCGCGAAACCCAGGACACCTTGCTCGAGCTGAAAGCCATGGGCGCGGAATACGTCGTCGTCCATGACCCCAAGTCGCGCGAGTATTACCGCGACTTCGTCCGTCCCGAGCGCCTCGCCGCGGCGCTCCCCGCCGTCTATCGCGAAGAGGACGACACCATCTACGCTTTGCCCGCGCGCCCCCTGGCGAACTTGTTGAACCCCGAGGAACTCCCCGGAAAGGATGCGCCCATCCGCCCCTGGGTGCTGGAGCCTTACATCGCGGCCCTGGAAGACCCCGGCCGCCCCGCGCTCCAAACCCGCTGGTTGGCCGCCGGCACCCTGGTCATCGACGGCATCGCGCCCCCCGGCCGTCTGGTGGCCGTGCGGGTCAACGCCGACCCCGGCTGGCGGGCCTTCCAGGACGGCCGCGCCATCCCCATCGCGGTCGACAACCTGGGTTTCATGGTCTTGCGCCCGGCCGCCGCCGCGGCCACGCACATCGAGCTCGACTACCGCGCGACCGCCGAGCCGCGGCTCATGGCCGCTTTGAGCGCGCTCTCCTGGATGGCCGCGCTCGCCGCACTCTTCCTAAGGCGGGGCAGGCGGTTCCGCCCAATG
>PMYB01000142.1 GCA_003170915.1 Bryobacterales bacterium
TTCGCCAGCAAATAGATGGCGATAACGGCGAGCGTTCCACCGATCAGCGCGAGCGGCAGGTTTCTTTGCGGATTCCGAACCTCGGAGGAGACCATGCTCACGTTGTTCCACCCGTCATAGGCCCACAGCGCCGCGACCAGGGCGGCGATGAAGCCGGCGAAGGTCAGGGGGGCGACCGGGGGCCCGGCGGAAGGAGCGTGCGCATGGCCCACGACGAGGCCGGAAAAGATAATCATGGCGATCAGCGCCACCTTGACGACGGTGACCGTCACCTGGACGTTGCCGCCGAGTTTGACGCCGTAGTAGTTCAGCCATCCCAGCAGAAGGATTAAAGCGATGGCGAAAAGCTGGCCGTAGCGCAGCTCGAGCGGCCCCCCGTGAGGCCCGAGCGGAAGGGGCAGGGAATAAAAGACGGTATCGAGGGGCGCGTAGAAATTGGACAAGTAAACAAAGAAACCGGTGGCCAGGGTGGCGATGGACCCGCTTTTGGCGACCCACATTTGCGTCCAACTGTACAGAAACCCCCACATGGGACCATAAGCTTCGCGGAGGAATGCGTACTCGCCGCCGGCTTCCGGCAGGGCCGCCGCCAGTTCGGCGTAGCTGAGCGCGCCGGCGAGCGAAAGCAACCCGCCGACGACCCAGACCAGGAACACCATGTGGGGGGTGCCGGCGCGCTGGATCATGGTTTTGGGCACCAGGAAAATGCCGCTGCCGATGACCGTGCCGACCACGATGGACGCGGCGGCCCAGGCTCCCAAGTCGCGTTTCAGTTCCGCCGGTGCGGATGGTTTTGTCATCTTAGTCCTTTGTGGCGCAGACTCTCAGTGTGCCGTCTCCGCACTCTTGCGGAGACTTCTTGTAGAGCGCGAACCAAGCGTCCCCAGGAGTGGGGACGCGGCAGCCTGAGAGGCTGCGCCACGCCTTCAAACCATGATGCCATCAGCGCAACGCAAAACGTGACGGTGGTCCCGATGAGCACGTACCAGGTGAAGGCGATGGGCGTCTGGAAGCGGACGTAGAGGATGGCCGCGAGTCCCGCGGCGACGCCGGCGATGGCCGCACCCTCGCGGGGTTTCCTGGTGAGCACTCCCAGCAGAAAAACGCCCAGCAGCATGCCCGAAGGGATGGAAGCGATGGTCAGGCCCGCCTCGAGCACCGACCGCGAATGGCGGGCGGCGATGGCGATGGCCAACAGCACGACGCCCCACGCGACGGTGGCCAGCCGCGCGACGCGCAGCGAGCGGGCGTCGCTCGAGCCGCGGGCCCCCAGAAAGTCCACCACAGTGGTGGAAGCGAGCGAGTTCAGGGCAGCGCTCAGGTTGGCCATGGCAGCGGCCAGGATGGCGGCGATGGCCAATCCGGCCACGCCCGCCGGCAAATGGCTCCAAATGAATTCCGGGTAAATGCGATCGGTCTGCTGGGGCGCGGGCATGCCCGTGTCGCGGTAATACACGTAGAGTAAAACGCCGATCAGGAGGAACAGGGTGAATTGAAAGAAAATGACGGCCCAGCTCGCGAGCAGGGCGGCGCGGCTCTGTCGCTCGTTGCGGGCGCTCAACAGGCGCTGCACCATAAGCTGATCGGTCCCGTGGCTGGCGGTGGTGAGGAAGCATCCGCCCACCACTCCGGCCCAAAAGGTATAGGGGCGCGAGAAGAATGCCATGGTAGGCGAAAACCGGAAATCGAAAATCGAGAACTTGTGGGCGGCGCCGGCCACCGCCACCACGTGGGCCCATCCGCCGGGAATCTGGCCCAGAATGACGAAGAAACTGGCTATGGCGCCGAAAACGTAGAGGCTCATCTGCACCACGTCGGTCCAGATCACCGCCGTCATCCCGCCTTCAAACGTATAAAAGAGCGTGAGGAGAAGGATGAGGACGATGGAAGCGATTTCGCCGGTGCCCAGCACAATCGAGATTACCAGCGAGATGGCGAAGACCCGTACGCCTTCGGCCAGGGCGCGGGTCACCAGAAACATGGAGGCGGTGAGTTTGCGAATGCGCTCGCCGAACCTGCGCCGCATCAGCTCGTATGCGGTGAACATCTCTCCGCGAAAATAATGGGGCAAGAACAAGAACGAAATCACGATGCGGGCCAGTAGGTAGCCGAGGACAATCTGAAGGAATCCCAGGTTGCCTGAGAACGCCAGGGCGGGCGTGCCCACAATGGTCAGAGTGCTGGTCTCGGCCGAGACGATGGACAGGCTGATGGCCCACCATGGGGCGGTCCGGCCGCCCAGGAAGTAATCGCGGAGGGTGGTCTGGCCGCGGCGGAAATGCGCCCCGAACCAGGTGATGGCGGCCAGGTAGGCGAGGATGATGGCGAAATCCAGGTAGCGCATGAAAACAACGACTTCCAGCATAGCGTTGATCTGCTATGATTTGTGTTCGGAACTTGACGGGTGGAATTGGCGTCAAATGGGTTGCGCCACAAGACTGGTTGGGCTATACTTCCGCAAGTACCCGCCTCGCTCAGTTGCATGGCCGGGGAAGCGGCGCCGGAGTTACCATAGCGGATCAGCAGCCCGTTGCGGTCGGTTAAAAGCGGAAACAGGCAGGAGGTTCACGTGCAGCAGTTTTATCGGACGTTGAAAGGGATAGCGGCTGTCGCCGTTATGTGCGCCGTCGTCATGGCGGGGACCGCACAGCACGCTCGCGCGCAGGCGGCGGGCGGCCAGGCGGCGGCCCAGACGGCGCAGCCCCAGAAGAAAGTTAAGGATCAGGGCGAGTACGACATTTACAACAACGTCCTGAAAGACGCGGGGGCGCAGACTTGGCCCAAGCTGTTGCAGGACCTGGACACCTGGGCGCAGAAATATCCCGACTCCGATTATAAAGACGATCGATTGTATTACTACGTTCAGGCCTACAGTGGGGCCAACCAGCCGGGCAAGGAGTTGGATATCGCCGGGCAGTTGCTGGCCAAGGATCTCAAGACCGTTTTCACGGATCCCAAGCAAGTCCTCACGGTTCTTTACATGACTTGCGTGAACGTCCAGAAAGCCCCGGCTCCCACGGCGGACCAGACCGCCACTGGCGAGAAAGCGGCGCACGCGCTGGTGGATTTCGTGCCGGCATACTTCGTGGCGGCCAACAAGCCGGCGGCCACCAGCGACGCCGATTGGACGAAAACGGGGAAGGACCTGGATACCCTGGCTAACGGGACGCTCAGGGTGATCGCCATGCGGCCCGGCATGGACCTCTTGCAGAAGTACCAGGCGGAGAAGGACGTCAAGTATTGCGAACCGGCTGAAGCGGGTCTCGCCACGGCCTTACAGCAGTTCCCCGATGCCGCCATCATCGCCTACAACCTGGGCAGGGCCGAGCTTTGCCAGCGGCAGGCCAAGCCGGAAAAGATACCGGTGGCGATTTACGAGTTCGCCCGCGCGGCGGTCATCGATCCCTCCCTGGGCGGAAGCACGGACCCGAAAGCGGTCGACAACTACCTCACCACCATCTACACGAATTACCACGGCGCCGACGACGACGGCTTGAAACAACTCAAGGATCTGGCCGCGAAGTCGGCAACCCCGCCGGCCGATTACAAGCTCGAATCCTCGGCCGAAATCTCCAGGAGGAAGGAAGAAGAATTCAAGAAGACCAATCCGCAACTGGCGCTGTGGATGGGGATCAAGGGGCAACTGGCCGACACCAACGGCGATCAGTACTTCGCGGGATCGCTGAAAGACGCCGATGTGGCGGGGCAAGGCGGCGCCAAGGCGTTGAAGGGAACGCTGGTAGACGCCAAGCCCGCGTGTAAATCCAAAGAGCTAGTGGTGGCGATTTCCGATGCCACCCATGCCGAAGTCACCCTGCTGCTCGACGCGGCCCTCACGGGCAAACCCGATACGGGCGTCGAGATTCAATGGGACGGCCAGCCAACGGCTTTCACCAAGGAACCCTTCATGCTGACCATGGACACGGAGAAGGCCAAGATCACGGGGCTGAACGTTACGCCTTGCACTCCGCCAGTGAAGAAGAGCGCTCCGAAGAAGAGTGTTCCGAAGAAAAGCGCGGACTAGGTACGGCGCTCGAGGGCCGTGCCTGGCTGTTCCGGCCGGGGCGCTCTCGTGTTCGCCAGAACCAGGCTGAACACGAAACGCTCTACCGGGCTCAGGGAAGCGCCGGCTCCCTTCAGGTCCTGGAAGTAGTGCTGGAAGCTCTGGGCGGAGGACACGAGCCGGCCGTAGGCTGGTGCGCTGCGAAACGCCGTGGCCATCAGCCCCACCGTCAGGATTCCGATAATGTAAGCCTTTCGTGTCATCTCTACCTGCTAAGACGACGACCGCCGCGGAAAAGTTAGCATTGGATCGGAATAAGTTTGCCGGGAGCCGGTCACAGATTCGCGGTGTGCAGGGCATCACCGTGTTCCATAAGCACTTAGCGCGTCACGGCGAGACCCGATGGAATGTGCCGGGGAAGCCGTCTGTTATAATAAGGCGAGGGATTTCCGGGTATCCCGGCCGGAAGTTTATGCCGCTTTACGAATACAGGTGCCACCGATGTGGTAAGACCTTCGAGTTGAGGCAGAAGTTTGCAGAGGCGCCCTTGACGGTGCACGAAGGTTGCGGCGGCGACGTGGAACGAATCATTTTCGCGTCGGCATTGCAGTTCAAGGGCACGGGTTTCTACATCACGGACTACGGCCGTGGCGGCAAGTTGCTTCCGGCCAACGGCTCGAACGCCGACGCGAAATCGGAATCGAAGAACGAATCCAAGAGCGAATCGAAGCCCGAGGCGAAGCCCGAATCGAAGCCCGAGGCGAAGCCCGAATCGAAGGACCAGAGCCAGCCGTCCGCCTCTACGTCCTCGCCGGAAAAGTGATTGGCGCGTGCGATGAAGAAAACCCTGCTGTGTCTGCTGACGGCAGCTTGTCTGCTTACGGCGGCGGCCAAGAAACCGAAATTGGTTCTGGTAATCGCGATCGACCAGTTCCGTTACGATTACCTCACGCGGTACCGCGGCGAATACCACGCCGGTTTCGACCGGCTGTTAACCAAGGGCGCGGTCTTCACCAATGCGCGGTACCGGCATTTCCCGCCGCTGACAGCCCTGGGGCACAGCGTCATCCTCTCGGGCGCTATGCCTTCGGTCAGTGGGATCGCGGGAAACGACTGGTACGACCGCGAAGAGGGCCAGCACGTCACCAGCGTCTCCGATAGCCACACGCAACTGGTGGGCGGAAATGGCGGCCCGGGATGCTCGCCGCACCGGCTGCTGGTGTCGACCGTCGGCGACGAATTGAAAATGGCCGATGGCGGCAAGTCCCGTGTGATCGGGATTTCCCTGAAAGACCGGGCCGCGATTCTGCTGGTGGGCCACATGGCCGACGGCGCATACTGGTTCGACCCCGTGAGCGGCAATTTCGTCAGCAGCACGTACTATTTCCGGGAGCTGCCGGGATGGGTGAAGGACTTCAACGATAGCCGGCCCGCGGAGAAGTATCGCGGTGTCACCTGGCTGAACCACAAGTTGCCGGAGAACCTGCAAGAATTGTACGGGACCAGCGACGAAAGTCCCTTGGAGTCCAGTTCGTTCGGGAACGAATTGGTGGAGCTGTTGGCCGAGCGCGCGGTGACTGCGGAGCAGCTTGGGAGGCGCGATTTCACGGATGTGCTGGCCATCAGCTTCACGTCCAACGACAAGGTGGGTCACGATTATGGACCGGATTCCCCGGAGGCGCACGACGCGGCGGTAAGCGCCGACCGGCTTATCGAGAAGCTTTTTCAGACGGTGGACCGCCAGGTGGGCCTGGACAACGTGCTGGTGGTGCTGACCGGCGACCATGGCGCCGCCCCCTCGCCGGAAGTGAACGCCCTGCGCAAAATGCCGGGAGGGCGCATTCTGGTGACCACGCTCAAGCAAGTGGCGCAGGCCGCGCTGGAGAAGAAATACGGAGCGGGCGACTGGGTGGCGGGCACCTGGGACGCGTCGGTGTATCTGAACCAAGCGCCGATCGCGCGCCAGAAGCTCGACCCGGCGGAAGTGGACCGCGCCGCGGCGCAGGCACTTATGGCGATGCCCCATATCGCGCGTGTCTATACGCGCGAAGAGATCGCCCACGGCGAGCTGCTGCGGGATGACATTGGCAGACTCATCACCAATGGCTTCAACGTGCGCCGCGGACCGGATATCGAGGTGGTCACGGACCCGTACTGGATCGTGAGCGACAAGCCCGCGTCGCACACCTCGCCATACGGCTACGATCTACACGTGCCGGTGATCTTCATGGGGCCGGGCATCCGCGCGGGGCGGTACGATGGGTCGATCGCGGTAAATGACGTCGCTCCCACGCTGGCCACGATCCTGGACGTGGAGACCCCCAGCGGGTCCGTGGGCCGCGTGCTGTCGGAGATTTTCGCGCAGTAGCGGCGTCGGCCTACCGGACCTCGCCGAAGCCGTAGATAACGCTCACGGTGGTGGATAGCCATTGTTGAATCGGCCGCCCGAGATCGCGCCAGGTGCGTATGGTGAAGCCCACCCGAAAGTGCTTGTGACGATCAACCGCTACGGTCGCCCTGCCGGAGTACTGCAGGAGCGATCCATTGTAGTAATGGTCGTCGGGCCCATACCAGATGTAGCCGCCGCCCAGCCCGGCCGACAGCTCCACCCGCCCGGCGGCAACCGGAACGATTCCCCGCAGACCATAGTCCAGAAAGCCGACTTCTCCGCGCGGGTGCTCGCATCCGAACCGGCTGCACGAAGTTCCAGGCAGCCAGGAGCCAGTCCATCCGGCCTCCGCCGCAAGGTGCTTCTCGAGACGGAGTTCGTAACCCGCATGCAGCTCGGGACCGGCGGAATACTCGCTGGCTAACCAGCCGCCAATCGGAAATACACCACCGCCGCCGACCTCCAGGTTGTGACGCGTGGCACCGTCCTGCGCCGCCAAGACTCCGGCAAATAAGCTTATGAAGACAAAAGAACCGAGGTACCGTTTCAAGTGACAAGCTTCCCCTACTGCAAAGACCCGCCAGGCACCGAAGTCAACTACAGGTCGGGTACCGCCAGGGGTTCCATTTCGCCCAGGGCACTGTATAATTGAAATCATGGATTTACGTCCGCTGCATGACCGCGTGTTGGTGAAACGCCTGGATGAAGGCGAACAAAAGGTTGGCGGGATCATCATCCCGGATACCGCCAAGGAAAAGCCGCAACAGGCCGAGGTGAAGGCCGTGGGCAACGGCAAGCTGCTGGACTCCGGCAAGCGCGCAGCGCTCGACGTGAAGCCCGGCGACCGCATTCTGTTCGGCAAGTACTCGGGGTCCGACATCAAGATCGAAGGCGACGAATATCTGATCCTGACGGAAGACGAGATTCTCGGGGTCTTGGAATAGGGTGTGCTAATCTAAGGATCTACACGTCAAATCAGGAGTTGTTTTCATGAATTTACGTATGGGACTCGGGCCGCTGATGGTCTGCTCCGCGCTGTTTGGGGTCGCCCAAATGGCCTCCGCGCAGCCTAAGATCACGGTGATCAACCTGCAACGCGCGGTGCTGGAATCGGCCGAGATCAAGAAGGCCGACGCGGACATGCAGGCTAGGTACAAGCCGCGTTCGGCGGCCATCGAGCAGTTGCAGAAGGAGATAGCCGGCATCGCGCAGCAGTTGCAGGCGAATGCCGGCAAGTTCACGCAGCAGGCGGAGGCCGAGCTCACCGCGCAGGGACAGAAGAAGCAGCGCGACCTGCAGCGGCTGCAGGAAGACCTCCAGGCCGATGTGGAGCGCGAGCGCAACGACGTCCTGCAAAAGAGCACGTTGAAGATGAGCGACATCGTGAAGAAGATCGCCGAAGAAAAGGGTTACGACCTGGTGGTAGACATATCCACGTCTATCTACTTCAAACCGGCGATGGAGATCACCACTGACGCCATCGCCGCGTACGACAAAGCGTACCCAGTGACCGCGGCGCAACCGGCGAAATAAGCCGGGATCGGGGAGGAGATGTCCGATTTTCTCGAGCAGTACGGCGCGGGCGACGAGCGGCGGGGGAAGATCGTCAAGAGAGTGGCGATCTGGCTGGCGGCGCTATTGGTGGTGGCGGGGCTTCTCTTCTACTGTTTCCACACCTTCCGCCAGGAGCGGCAGGTCAAACGGTTTTTCGAACTGGTGGCCGCCCACGACTACAAGCAGGCCTACGCCTTGTGGGGCTGCTCGGACGCCAATCCGTGCCGCGACTACCCCATGACGTCATTCCTGCAGGATTGGGGTCCGCCGGCCGTCTCGGCGGGCCACTTCGAGGTGCTGGACGGCGAGTCCTGTGGTTCCGGGGTCATTGTGGATGTGGACGCCGGCACTGCCGGGGACAAGAAGCTCTGGGTGGAACGGGACAGCCTGGTAATCGGATTCACGCCCCCTTGGCCGAACGGGGAATGCCCTCAGCGGAACCGGATCTACGATTTTGTGCGAAACCTCAAGTACCGCCTGCACGGGCGGACCTACCATTAGATTCAAGACGGGAAGAGCGAACCATGGACGAGCGGGCGTATTACACCGATTCCGAGACCACCAAGCCGGCCGTGCTGAATTGCCCGTATTGCCGGAGCGCCGAGACGTACGAGTTGCGGTGGAGTGTGCGCAAGAAGAAAGACCGCCTGCCCGGGGGCGCCGACGAGCGCGACCGCGCCAAGTTCCAGAAAGCGCAAAGCTACATGGTGCTGATGGACGACAAGGTGGCCTGCAAGAATCTGCGCTGCCGCAAGCGTTTCGACATCTCGGGCATCAAGAGCATGGCGTTCCTGTAGCGCCGGCGGTCTTGCCGCCGGTGTTTTTGGCCTCCGCTACAATTGAAGTTACTCCACATCCACAAGGAATTTCCGTGACAGGCGACCAAATCAGGCAGCGTTTTCTCGACTTTTTTGCCGACCGGGGGCACCGCGTGGTGCGCAGCGGGTCGCTGGTCCCGGCGAACGACCCGACCCTGTTGTTCACCAACGCCGGCATG
>PMYB01000204.1 GCA_003170915.1 Bryobacterales bacterium
CGAAGTGCGAAAGTCAGGTTAACACGAGGCCGCGGGCGCGCGCATCCGCGAGTTGCGCAATAAGGATGTGAATGGTATCCGAAGATTTTCTGAAGGTAGTGGGTAAGTTCCCTGCCATGTTCGCCAAAGCTGTGGTGTTTGGCGAACACCCATCGAGAGAACGGCCCTCGAAACTTAATAATGGCACAGTCTCACTGTTGCGGCTGGACTGTGGTCCGGTTGCGGTGACTTGTCACCATGTCATTGACTTTTACAGAAAACGGGTGAAAGCGGGCGAGAAATGCTTGTTTCAGGTCGGACAATGCCGTTTGGACCCTTTCGACCAGTTGCTTTCCGAGAACTCTGACGCCGATCTCGCCGTTTTGAGGCTCACCGAAACCCAAGCCGGCAAGGTGGTAGCTGACGGCAGTGATATATGTTCACAGTTCTTCGCGCCCGCATCCTGGCCGCCTTTGCGGGCGGCTGAGGGAGACGATGTGGCCTTCTGTGGATTTCCGGGAGAATGGCGGGAGACGGTCGATTATGATTCTTTCCGGTTCGCGAGCTATAGCGTCAGGGAGCGAGTGACCGCGGTCGGCAATCTGTCGTTCATCTGTGCGTTCGACCGCCAATCCTGGTTAACGCACTTCTACTACAAGGGCGCCGACTCTCTACGAGAGTTCGGCGGCATGAGCGGCGGGCCGGCATTTGCATTGCGTAACCTCAATTTCGAGTTCGTCGGAGCTGTCCAAAAGTACGCCACGGACGCTATACACTTCGCTCACGCGGGGCTCATCGGATCAAACGGCCATATCAATCCGTAGATCCGACCTCACCAGGCATTTGTGAAGCGTTGCTTCGAAACAGGTCAACCCCACGTTTGGCGGGCCTTCCGGCACTGATTCGGGGACCCTTTGTGAAACGTCAGGCGAGCTTCAATTCACCGCGTGACCGGCTGTCCTTCTTCGGCGCTGCTGCGGAACGCAGCCGGGCGCGAGGGGGGCGGGGGCCTTGGCTCTCCATGGCCGCCCGCAGAATCCGATTGATGCGCGTCTGGTAACCCCTGCCGTGGGCCTTCAGCCACTGCAGCACGTCCGCATCAAGGCGGATGGTGAGCTGTTGCTTCGCCGGCGGCCATGCTTCCGTTGCCTTGGTGAAGAAAGACTTGTCGAGCGGCGGAATGTCCGAATAGTCAATCTCGGCATCCCTCATGCGGTCAATTCTCGCCAAGTCGCTTTTGATAGATTCTTTGCTCACGTCGATTTGCCTTTCTCATGGAGATAATCCGAGTGGTGTCTTCGCCGCGTGGCGCGTGGGCAATAACGACCACTCGACCAGCGAGCAGACCCAAGGTGATAAGCCGCACCTCTCCATAATCGAAGCGGCTATCCACGAAAGTGACGCAAGGTCCGGTCAACACCTGTTCAGCATCCGCGAAATCCAGCCCATGCTTGGCGAAGTTGCTACGATTCTTCGCTTCGTCCCATTCGCATGTCATCATCCCACAGTGTAGCTGCTTTTGTAGTTACATGCAAACAAAACACCTTTAGAAAAACGGTGGGGGGCCGCAGCCGCAGCAGCGGCAGGCGTCGCGGGCACCCTCGACGACGCCGAACGATCTTTGCCCCTCGGGGCCAAAATGGGCTATGGTGTGGCGGTTGGAAGAGGAGATCTGAAAAGTGCCGGTTCTCGTTCCCAATTTATCCATGCTGCCGCCGCCGTAGCTAAAACTGTGGCCGGAACTGGGGGCCACGCCGGAGTCGTTCACGCTTTACGGCGGCACGGCTTTGACATTGCGTTTGGGGCATCGGACTTCGGCCGCTTTCGACTTTTTCTCGAACCCGCCTCTTGACCCGGAGCGCCTGGCGTCGATCTGCCTATGGCCTTGGCCGCGGGAAGCGTCGTCTACGGACGCAGGTTCAATCCGCTCATCACGCTCAAGGCGCTCAGTTTTTTCGATGATGTGCCGATGCTCTCCGGCGACGTGAGAGAACGGCTCAGCACCGCCGTCGAAGCCGTCGATGTTACCAAGCTGCCGGCATTGACGGCTTACGCGCCGCGCGGGGAAAATGGTCTGAAGCCATGAAGCCGCTGCCGGCAACGTCGGAATTGCTATCCGTGGCTGAACGTGTGGTGTGGTTCAAGACACCCTCGGAAGCTCTGGCCGACCCGGTGCATTTCCTCGCGCATGTGATGACCTACGGAACGGTTGAAGACCTGCGCGCGCTCGAAGGCCTGGCCGGCCAGCGCGAATTCAGAGAAGCACTCGAACACGCGCCGCCTGGTATCTTCGATGCGCGTTCCTGGGCTTACTGGAATCTGAAATGCGGCCGCGTGCCGGCACCCCCTATGCCGGTGCGCCACGGGGTGCTCGATCCACTCAATGCGTCGAGCCGGGCGGGACGAAATCCGGCGGGAGGGCCGCGCCTTCGCCAAAGAAGTATTGGTCCATCTGCTGGATGAGGAACTCTTGGGCTTCCCGGTTGCCGAGGTTGAGCCGGTACTCGTTCATGATCATCTTCATGCGGTCCACCCACATCTTCCAGGCTTCCTTGGAAACGTTTTCGTAGATCTTCTGCCCGAGCGGATGGCCGTCGAACGGCACTTCATCGAGGCCCTCCATTTCGCGCTGGAACTTCACGCAGAACACCCGGCGAGTACCAGGCGGAATCGGCTCTTCCATGTCGAATCTCCTCAGACCAGGATACTACGGGGCAAAGCCTACGCCCGTCAGCACGATGCCCAACTCGCGGCTGTCGCCGGGGGCGAAGAACGTCTCGTCAATCGCGATCTCCGCTATCGCCACGGCGCCGGCCGCGCGCACGGGCGGCGATTCTAAAGTGTATGTTCCGGGCGCGGGGTACGTCTGCGACGCCACTTGGCGGCCATCGAGCAGCAGTGTGACGCGACGCGCGCGCGCTTGCGGCGGGATGGTGAAGGTCACGCGCAGTGGCAGGGCGGCCGGGGGACTCTTGAGCGCTACTACGGCGGAGCGCGACATCCAGCGAAAGCGATTGTCCTCAAGAGAGAAGATGCCACTGACGATCTGGTCCGCGGCTTCCGGGGCGTTCATGGGCAGATATGCGAGCGTGGGATGCCGCTCGGCGACTTGGCGGGCGCGCACGCGGTCGATCGGGCCGGCGGATACTCCGAATGGCCAGAAACCCCGCGATACCGTCGAGTACCCCGAGTGCGATTCGAGGCCGATGAGGCGCAGCGGAAGGGTGGGCTGGATCTCCGCCGTGCGGAGGGGAGCGAATGGGGCGGTGGGGTTTACGGAAGCGCCCAGTTCGCTCGAGACGACGATGTCGCCGGGGCGCAGGCGCTGGATCTTCTTCAGCGGCAAGGCGCCGTCGGATTCGAGATAGTAGCGCAGGCCCCATTCGCCGTCGACCCAGACGCGGTGGCCCGCCGTGACGCTGCGCAGCGATTCGGCAAACTGGCGGTAGCCCGCCCAGTGCTGGTAGTTGACGGCGGCGAGGCCCAGGCCGAGGGCCAATTGCGCGGCGAAGCCAACGGCCAGCCACTTGGGACGTAAGCGCGATGCCAGAAGCGCGACGGGCGCCGCCATGGGCAGCAGGTAACGCGCCGCGCCGGCGAAGAATATCGCCAAAGCTCCGGCGAAGAAAACTCCGGTCCATGCGAGCAGGAAAAGCGTGTCCGGTTCGCGCCGCCTGCGCCAGGCGAGTACCAATGCCGCTGGCACGAGCGCGGGAAAAACGATGAACCAGGAGTGGATGGTCAACGCCAGGGCGCTGGCCAGCTTGGCGTCGAACGTCTGGTAGGTGGCCAGATAGCCGTTGAGCACAGCGGCGGGCAGAGCGCCGGTGGAGAGGCGCTCGAAGAGTTGCCACGCGGCGACGGTCAGCGGTGGGACCAGGAGGGTGAGCCAGCGCGCGCGATTGCGGCGGTGGAAGAGCCAGACGTAGACGGCGAGGATGGGGGTGAGCAAGACGGCCTGGTAGGCGGTGAGAGCGGCGAGGGCGAGGCAGAGGGCGGAAAGCAAAGGGGTGGCTTCGAACAACGCCACGGCGGCCATCCAAAAGGCTAGAAAGGGGAGGTCGGTTTCGAGCGAATTGCCGTTCACTACGAAGGCCGGGACAGCGACGAATAATAGCGCCGCCCAGAGCGGGTGCGGTGAGAAGCGGCGCGCTAGTGACCACATGGAACAGGCGGCGATCACGGAAAACAACATGTACGCGGCGTGAAAGGGGACCTCTTTTACGCCGCCGATCACGGCGATGAGAGCGGCCAAGACCCAGCCATCCAGGGGCGGATGCGGCTGGCCGCGCAGGTCCACTTCCTCACCCTGAAACACGTACGTGGTGTTGTCCGGGTGCAGCGGATCGATGAGCGCGTGGGACGCCTCGGTGAGATAAATGTGATCGTCGCCCTGAATGGCCTGGTTGAGAAAGGGGAGACGGATCAACAGCACCAGGCCCAGCACCAACAGGAACTGCCTTTGGGTTACGCTGGGCGCCATCGCAGCACCGGCTTGCGCGCGGCGGTGACTTCGTCCACGCGGCTGGTCCGGGTCCCGTAGGGCGCATTCTTGACCAGTTGCGGGTCGGCTTCGACCTCTTTGGCGATGGAGATCATGGCCTCGATAAACTGGTCGAGCTCCAGCTTGCCCTCGGTCTCGGTGGGCTCGATCATGAGCGCGCCGTGCACGATCATCGGGAAGCTCACGGTGTAGGGATGGAAGCCGTAGTCGATGAGCCGCTTGGCCAGATCGCCCGTGCGCACGCCGAGTTTCGCCTGCCGTGAATCGCTGAACACCACCTCGTGCATATTGGGCGAATTGTACGGCAAGTCGAAGTACGGCTCGAGGCTCTTGCGGATGTAAACGGCGTTGAGCACCGCGTCCACGGTGGCGTTGCGCAGGCCCGGGCCGCCGTGCGCCAGGATGTAGGCCAGCGCGCGCACCAGCACGCCGAAGTTGCCGTAGAAAGCGCGCACGCGGCCGATGGAGTGTTTGCGCCGGTAATCATAGGCCCATTTCTTGCCGGAGCGCTTGAGGCGCGGCACGGGAAGGAACGGCTCGAACGGCTTCTTCACGGCCACCGGACCGGCGCCCGGGCCGCCGCCGCCGTGGGGCGTGGAGAAGGTCTTGTGCAGGTTGAGGTGCAGCACGTCCACGCCGAAATCGCCCGGCCGCGCGATGCCCACCAGCGCGTTCATGTTGGCGCCGTCCATGTAGAGCATGGCGCCCTTGGCGTGCAGAATCTCGGCCGCCTGCATGATGTTCTCTTCGAACAACCCAAGGGTATTGGGATTGGTCACCATGAGCGCGGCCACATCCCGGTCGACGAGCTGCGCCAGCGCGGCGACGTCCAGCACGCCGGTGGCGCT
>PMYB01000047.1:0-36691 GCA_003170915.1 Bryobacterales bacterium
AACATGCGCGCCTCCACCGCCGACGACGCCATTCGCCTGGTGCCCCCGCGGATTTTGAACCTGGAACAGGCCATCGAGTTCATCCGCGAAGGCGAATACGTGGAAGTGACGCCGCAATCCATCCGGCTGCGCAAGAAGGTGCTGAAGGCGAACCAGCGGTAGTGACTCTAATATTTCGCCAGCTCCTCGAAATCCACGTTCCCGCCGGAGAGCACCACGCCGATGGTCCGGATTCCGGCGGGCAGTTTCCGGAAGAGCACGGCCGCGGCGGGCACTGCGCCGCTGGGTTCCACCAGTATCTTCAGGCGCAGCAGCAGGAACTTCACCGCCGAGCGGATCTCGCCGTCGCTCACCAGCGCCACGCGCTCCACCAGTTTGTGCAGAACCGGGAAGGTCAGTTGCCCGGGCCTGGGCGCGCGCAAGCCATCGGCGATGGTCTCGGGATGGGCCACCGTCACAGGCTCGCCCGCCTGCATCGAGAGAAAGGTGTCGTTGGCGCCTTCCGGCTCGGCGCCGAACACACGGATGGCGGGGTCGATGGCCTTGGCGATGGTGGCGCATCCCGAAAGCAGGCCGCCGCCGCCCACGGGCGCAATCAGAGCATCGAGCGGACCGGCTTCCTCGATCAACTCCAACGCCGCGGTGCCTTGCCCGGCCATGATCATGGGATGGTCGAACGGCGGCACCAGCGTGCCGCCCGTCTCCGCCAAAATCCGCGACGCGATCTCTTCCCGGCTATCCGTGAAGCGGTTGTAGGTGACGATGGTGGCCCCTCGGGAACGGGTGGCTTCCATCTTCGAGCGCGGCGCGTCCTCGGGCATTACGATGGTGGCCCGGGACCCCACGTGCTGCGCCGCGATGGCCACGGCCTGGGCATGGTTTCCCGAGGAATAGGTCACGATCCCGCGCGCCAGCGCGTCCTCCGACAGCGACAGAATCAGGTTCGAGGCGCCGCGAATCTTGAACGCTCCACCGCGCTGGAAGTTCTCGCACTTGAAGAACGCGCGAACGCCCGCTTCGCCGTCGAAACCCGCCGAAGTAAACACCGGCGTCCGCCGCGCCAGCGGGCGAATCCGCTCCGCGGCCGCGCGCACATCGTCTGCTTGGATTGCCAGGTCCATGGCTTTGAGTCTAGCCAATTCATGCCGCGAATTCTCAGCCGCTGAGTATCGCGGCGGCGCTTTCCTCAGTGGCCCTTGCCGTGCAGGTATATCATAAGAGTCACATCTGGAGGGCCCACATGGCCAAAGGTTTCGTTGCCATTACCGTCGAGCGCTGCAAGGGGTGTGGGTTCTGCGTGGAGTTCTGCCCCACCCATGTTCTGTCTCTTTCTTCCGCTTTCAATTCTACGGGATACCATCCGCCGCACGTCGTAGCTGCTGAGAAATGCAGTGGTTGCGATCTCTGCGGCATGTACTGCCCGGATTTCGCCATTTTTGGAGCCCGTTATGCACGCTGATCCCAAGGGAGTTCTCACGGGTGTTCATTTTCTCGACGGTGATCATGCCTGCTGTGAGGGAACTCTCGCTGCCGGTGCGCGATTTGCCGCAGGATACCCCATTACCCCCTCCACCGAGGTGGTCGAGCGATTCGCGTCCAGGATCCCCACGGTGGGTGGCATCTTCATCCAAATGGAGGACGAACTGGCCGCTTCCATCGCCATCCAGGGCGCGGTCTGGGCAGGCGCGAAGGCCTTTACGGTCACTTCCGGACCCGGTTTCTCGCTCATGATGGAACACATCGGCCTGGCTGCCATGACCGAAACCCCTTGCGTGTTCGTCGACGTGCAGCGAGGCGGCCCCTCGACGGGCCTTCCCACCCTGCCCGGCCAGGCGGACATGATGCAAGCCAGGTGGGGCTCCCACGGCGACTACGGAATCATCGCGCTGTGCCCCAACTCTCCGCAGGAATGCTTCGACCTCACCATCCAGGCGTTCAATCTCTCCGAAGAGTTTCGCGTCCCGGTGATGATGATGATGGATGAGTGCGTCGGCCACATGACGGAAAAGGTGGTCATTCCCGAGCCCGATCAGATCGAGATTACGCCGCGCCGCTACACCAAGCTTCCGCCGGAGGAGTACCGGCCGTTCGAGCCGCGCGAGGACCTGGTCCCCGACATGGCGCGCACGGGCGAAGGCTACAGGTTCCATATCACGGGCCTGACGCACGACGAACGCGGTTATCCCAACATGAGCGTGGAAACGCAGGACCGCCTGGTGAGACGCCTGCTAGCCAAGTTGAACCCGCTGGCCAATGGCCGCTCCCTGTGCGAAACCGAGAATCTGGAAGATGCCGACGTGGTGGTGGTCTCTTATGGCATCACGTCGCGCGTGGCGCAGCGCGCCATCCAACTTGCGCGCTCGCGCGGCATTCGCGCCGGCAAGTTCCGCCTGATCACGGCGTGGCCGTTCCCCGCCGAGCGCATCCGCGAGTTGGCCGGCCGCGTGAAGGCCTTCGTGGTGCCCGAGCTGAATCTCGGCCAGATGGTCCTCGAAGTGGAACGCGCCGCCGCGGGCCAAGCCAAAGTGATCCCCGTCAGCCACGCGGGAGGCACCGTGCACAATCCCGACACCATTCTCAATGCCATTGTGGAGGCGGCCCGATGACCCCGACGACTCTCGAAATCCCCGATGGCGCCCAGAACCCCGTCGAGCCGTTCCTCCGCATGGACCGGATGCCGCACATCTGGTGCCCCGGATGCGGCATCGGCACCACGGTCAACTGCTTCACCCGCGCGCTGCTCGATTCCAAAGTGAACCTCGACAAGGTGGCGATAGTCTCGGGGATCGGCTGCACCGGCCGCGTGGCCGGGTACGCGCGCCTGGATTCCTTCCACACCACCCACGGGCGCGCCATCCCCTTCGCCACGGGAATGAAACTCGCCAATCCCGAGCTTCAGGTGGTGGTTTATTCGGGCGACGGCGACCTGTTTGCGATCGGCGGCAACCACTTCATCCACGCCGCGCGCCGCAACATGGACCTCAAGGTGATCTGCGTGAACAACATGACTTACGCCATGACCGGCGGCCAGTCGTCCTCCACCACCCCCGCGCATGTCATTAGCGCCACCGCACCCTATGGCGCGTTCGAGCCGACCTTCAACCTGGTGGCGCTGGCCGAAGCCGCCGGCGCATCCTACGTGGCGCGCTGGACCACCTATCACGTCAAGCAGCTCAGCCGTTCCATGGAAGAGGTGCTCCACAAGAAGGGTTTCTGCTTCATCGAAGTGCTTTCGCCCTGCCCCACGCTCTACCAGCGCCGCAACAAAATGGGAGATGGCCTCGACGCCATGAAGTACTACAAGCAAGCCAGCAAGATTCGCAACGGCGCGCCTACCGGCGAGTGCACCCTTTCAAAAAGCGGCGAGATCGTAGTCGGAAAGTTCGTGGACCGCGACCGCCCCGATTATCTCGAACTGCTCCGCGCGCAGATGACCGAGGCGCTGGGCGAGCGCTACGTGGAATCGGAGGCGTCATGCAGTTGCTAACCGAGATTCGGGTTGCGGGATTCGGCGGCCAGGGCGTGATCCTCGCGGCCGCCGTCATCGGCAAGGCCGCGGCCATCTACCAGGGCGGCTACGCCACCATGACCCAGGCTTTCGGCCCCGAGGCGCGCGGCGGCTCTTCGAGCGCGCAGGTGATCCTCTCCACCGAGCCCATTCTCTACCCGTACGTCGCCCACCCCGACGTCCTGGTGGTAATGTCGCAAGAAGCCTACACGCGCTTCGCGCCCCAGTTGAAGCCCGGCGGCATTCTCATCGCCGAGCAGGAGCTGGTTCATATCGATAAGATGCCCAGCGGCATAAGGGTCTACGGGGTTCCAGCTACGCGCCTGGCCGAAGAGCTGGGGCGCAAGGTGGTGCTGAACATCGTGATGGTGGGCTTCTTCGGCGCGGTGACCAACCTGCTCGACCCGGATGCATTACGCAAGGCCGTCGCAGATTCCGTGCCGCCGGCGATGCAGAAGCTGAACCTTCAGGCGTTCGATAAAGGCTTCGAATACGGGGCGACGCTGGTCCACACGCTGGCGGAAAAGGGCGAAGAGGGACACCCGGTTTCCATGGAGACGGAGTCGTAGAACCCAAACCCACCAGACGCGTTATACTACTCCCATACACTTGCACGGGCGAGGAATCCCTTGATGAGCGCGGCCGACTTGGCGCACAACTGTCTGTATTACATGTCGCTCATGCGGGAGGTGGAAGACCGCATCGAGCGCAAGCTCTACCGCCAGGGCAAGATCGTGGGCGGCGTCTATGTGGGACGCGGGCAGGAAGCCATTCCGGTGGGCACCGCGCTCGTGGCCGAGCCGGGCGACGTTCTGTTCCCTTCCCACCGCGACATGGCCGTGTTTCTCATCCGCGGCGTCACTCCCGGGCGCATCCTGGCACAGTACATGGGGCGCGCCGGCGGCGTCACCGGCGGACGCGACGCCAACATGCACATGGGCGACTTGAATCACAATATCGTTTCCATCATCAGCGCCCTGGCGGCCACCGTTCCAGTGGCGGCGGGCGCGGCTCTGGCGCTCCGCTATCAGGGTAAGAACGGCGTGGTCTTTTCCTATTTCGGCGAAGGCTCGACCAGCCGCGGCGACTGGCACGAGGGCGTGAACTTCGCCACCGTGCAGAAGCTGCCGGTGGTGTTCCTCTGCAACAACAACCAGTACGCCTACTCGACGCCGCTCTCCCTGCAAATGGCCTGCGCCAACGTGGCCGACCGCGGCCCGGCCTACAACATGCCGGCCGAAATCGTGGACGGCAACGACGTGCTGGCTGTTTACGAAGCCACCCGGCGCGCCGTCGAGTATGCGCGTGCGGGCAACGGACCCTATCTTCTCGAGTGCAAGACTTTCCGCATGACCGGCCACTCCGCGCACGACGCCGCACACTACGTCCCCAAAGACCTCTTCGAGGAGTGGGGCAAGCTCGACCCCATCACCCGTTTCGAAGCCCGCATGTTGGCTGAAGGCTGGGGCACCCAGACCGAGATCGACGAGCTGCGCGCCGCCGTTCATCGAGAGGTCGATGAAGGCGTGGCGTGGGCCGAGCAGAGTCCCTATCCCGACCCCGCAACCCTGCTCGACGGCGTGTACGAGAGTTCGTAACCATGTCCACTACCTACCTGGAAGCCATCCGCGAAGGGCTGTGGGAAGAGATGGAGCGCGATCCCAACGTGTTCCTGCTCGGGGAGGACATCGGCGCATACGGCGGCGCTTTCAAAGTGACCGCGGGCTTATTCGAACGCTTCGGCGCACGCCGCGTGGTGGATACGCCCATCTCCGAAGCGGCCATCGTGGGCGCGGCCATCGGCGCCGCGCTCATGGGGCTTCGTCCGGTGGCCGAAATGCAGTTCGCCGACTTCATCACCTGCGGTTTCGACCAGATCGTGAATTTCGCCGCCAAGTGCCGCTACCGCTGGAACGCCAGCGTCCCCATGGTGGTGCGCGCGCCTTCCGGCGGCGGAGTTCACGGCGGCCCGTTTCACTCGCAGAACCCCGAGATGTGGTTCGTGCGGACTCCCGGTCTCAAGGTGGTGGCCCCGGCCACCGCGTATGATGCCAAGGGCCTGATCAAATCGGCCATCCGCGACAACGACCCGGTGCTTTTCTTCGAGCACAAGGCTCTCTACCGCCGCATCAAAGAGGACCTGCCCACCGAGGAATACACCGTGCCCATCGGCAAAGCCAAGGTGGTGCGCGAAGGCACGGACCTGACCATCGTCACTTATGGCGCCATGGTCTGGGTGGCGCTCGAAGCCGCCGGCACGCTGGCCGAGGAGGGCGCTTCGGTCGAGGTGGTGGACCTGCGCACGCTGCTGCCGCTGGACCGCGAAACGGTTTGCGAAAGCGTCAAGAAGACGTCGAAGGTGCTGCTGCTGCACGAGGACACGCGCACCGGCGGCATGGCGGGCGAGCTGGCCGCCAGTATTAGCGAGAGCGTGTTCGAATACCTCGACGGGCCAATTGTGCGGGTGAGCGCGCCCGACACCCCGGTCCCTTATAGCCCGCCGTTGGAGGATGCCTTTCTGCCCAATGCCGAAAAAGTTGTCGAGAAGGCTCGCTGGCTATTTCGCTATTGAGCTGCTGCTCGCGGCCGGCCTTCTAGCGGCCGATTCCGATTACCAGGCCGGAACCGCCGCCGCCGGAAAGGTGAAGGCGCTGGCGCTCGAAGACCGCCGCGGCAACCGCGCCGTCTTCGCGACCGTCGAGTTCCGCGTATCGCAATCGGCCTCCGATTTCATCGGCGCCCAGGTGCTGAAAGCGTACGGCGTGAACCGCGCCGGCCTGCTGCTCCACTCGGCAGGGCAAGGCGATCCCGCCCCCGACGATGCCGTCGCGGCGATCGGCGCAGCGCTGGGCGGCCTCGAGCCGGCCGTGGTGCGGTCGAGCGGTGGAGCAGTCTCTGTCACCGCGCCGGACGGCCGTTGCCGCGCTACGCTGGCGGCGAATGGCACGGTGGCGTTCGAGCGGTGCGGCCGAGGAGAACCCGTGCGCGCGCCCATCCGCGCCGCGTTCCAGATGGTTGACCCGGCGCATGGGCTCCAGCCGCGGGGCGAGACCATCCGCTCCAGCTCCGTGCAGGCCATCGCGCTGGGCAAGCAATTCGTGGTGCTTGCAGTGGAGGGCGAGCGGGACGACGCCCGCGTATCGGCCGCCCTCCGCCAGGTGCTGGTGCGCGTAGGCCGCAAGTAGGAGATATCATTCACGTCTTTGAGGATGGTTTGCGCCTGCTGACCAGAAACTGCGATTGATAGCGATGGTAAGTCAATTTGAGAGCGCCGCGAAACCCAAACTGCCCGGATGCTCCAAACGTGACCGGTAGCGCCTTGTCCCGGCCTGCGGTCTACTGTTTTATCACACGGCTCCCGCAACTTTCCAAGCCACCCGTGTCGAGTAGGATCACCAGCCCGCGTCTGCATTTCTTCGCGGGCTTCGCCACGACGATCGGAGACCGAAACATCCTGAAACCGTCTGCTTGCGCATTAAGCTCATAATTCCCCGACTTCAGTTCACCGAATATGAACTTGCCGTCACCGGCGGTCACCATGGTGGCAACTTCTGTTCCGTCCTTAAGAACCTTCACTATTACGGCCGAAACAGGTCCACCCGTAGGATCAATGAGCTTTCCGCACACGCACCGAACTGGCTTGAGTCGCGGCTCTTTGCCGCAAATGACTTCGGCGCTCAAACTTCCGGCGGCGGGGAGAAGAAAAAGCCCAGCCATTATCGTCGCAAACAGGTTGCGCTTTTTTTCCATAAGAAGTCCTTCAAGCAGCCGCGCAGCCGCGACAACCGACTTCGCCAACACCAAAGCGGACAGCGTGTCACGAATTGAAGCCTTGTTCTTGCCGTTCGTAGTATAGCTCAGGGGGGATAGCCGCCGTCCGCCAGATGCCGGCCCGCGCACGCCGCAAATAGAGCTATCATTCGTTCGTTGAGACCGCTCCGGTTGGTGCTTCTCTGGGGTCTCGCTCTGGTCCTGCCGCCGGTTCGGGCGCAGACGCCCGGCGAGGTCCGCGGCTCGGTTGTGGACGCGCACGGCGGCGAAGCGCTCGCCAACGTGGAGGTCCAACTCGTCGGCGGCGCGTACCGGGTCACCTCCGACAATACCGGCCATTTCCGCATCCCATCTGTCGCGCCGGGCGACTACGTGCTCAACGTCTCGACGGTCGGCTACCACCTGGTGACGCGCCCCTTCCATCTGGACGCCGGCGATGTCAAGGAATTCGAAGTCATCCTCAGCCCTGAAACTTTCCGCCGCACCGAGACCGTGGTGGTGGAGGCCGGACCCTTCGAAACCGCGCGCCAGGATAGCCCCGCCACGCTGGTCCTGGCCGGCAACGACGCCAAGAACCTGGCCAGCGTGCTCGCCGACGACCCGCTGCGCGCCGTGCAGGGCCTCCCCGGCGTCAGTTCTAACAACGATTTCGACGCGCGCTTCTCCCTTCGCGGGGCCGATTACAGCCGCATCGGCCTGTACCTCGACGGCGTCCTGCTACACGCTCCGTTTCACATGCTCGAGGGGCAGAACTTCGCCGGCTCCGGCACGGCCTTCAACGGCGACATGGTCGAGGAACTCGAGTTGCACGAAGGCGCTTACCCGGTGCGCTTCGAGGACCGCAGCGCGGGCGCGCTCGAAGTCCATACCCGCGACGGCGACCGCAACGCCGTTACCTTCCGCGCCACCGCCAGCGCCTCCAACGCGGGGGTCATGGCGGAAGGGCCGCTGGGCAAGAAAAAACGCGGCTCGTGGCTGGCCGGCGCGCGCAAAAGCTATTTGCAGTACATCCTCGAGCGCACCTTTCCCGACACCTCGCTGGTCTTCGGCATGGAGGACGCCCAAGGGCGCCTCACCTACGACCTCACCGCCAAAAACAACATTACTCTCTACGTCCTCGAAAGCTATTCCGACCTCGACCGCTCCGCCGTCCGCCAACAACTGGGCATCAATTCGCTGATGGGCGCGGGCTACCATTACACCCTCGGCAACCTGGCCTGGCGCTATACTCCCACCGGCAAATTGCTGGTGGTAAACCACGCCGCCTGGATGCGCGAGAAGTATAGCGACAGTAATCCGACCAACCTTCCGCTGGGCGCCGGCTATTACGGCGAGTGGGTCTGGAACGCCACGGCTACGTGGATGTGGAACGCGCGCAGCCCGCTCGACGCAGGCTGGTCCGTGCGGCGCCTGCGCGACGGAGGATACGAGGATCAGTACCAGTCGAATTCGCCGGCGCCGCGCCTGCTCGACCACTTCAACGGGACGGCCGTGCACACGGGCGGCTACGTGCAGCAGTCGTGGATGGCCTGGTCCGGCCGCCTGCACCTCACCGCCGGCGCGCGTTGGGACCATCACTCCATCGACGGCGTTTCGGTGGTGTCGCCGCAAGCCTCCGCGGCCTTCAACCTGACGCCGTCCACGGTCATCCATCTCGGTTGGGGGCAATATGCGCAGTACCCGGAGATTTCGCTGCTGACCTCACCGCTGGGCGCGCGCAGCCTGCTGCCGATTCGCTCCAACCAGGCCATCGCCGCCATCGAACACCGGCTCGGCCAGCGCACGCGGATCCGCGCCGAATATTACAATCGCGCCGACCGCGACCTTCCTTTCCAGCCGCTCTACGATCCCCGCCTGCTCCTCACCGGCAAAGTGTTCGTTCCGCCGTCCAACCCGCTCTATTACAATTCCCTCCGCGGATACTCGCGCGGCGTCGAATTCTTCTTGCAGCGCTCGAGCGCCAACCGCTTCAACGGTTGGATTTCCTATGCCTTCGGCCGCACCGGCATGCGCGACAGCCGGGAACCCGCGGGCTCGGGCGATCGCTTCCCGTCCGATTACGATCAGCGCCACACCATGAATATCTACGGCAGTTACCGCCTGCGCCCCACCGTCAACCTGAGCCTCAAGTGGAGTTACGGCAGCGGTTTCCCGATCCCCGGCTATCTGCGCATGAGCGACGTGAACTACTACCTCACCAGCAGCCGCAACCAACTGCGGCTCGACCCCTACCAGCGCGCCGACTTCCGCGTCAACAAGTCCTGGACGAAAGACAAGTGGAAGCTAACTCTCTTCGGCGAGGCGATCAACCTGGCCGACCGCACCAACTATGTGTTTGAGAGCTTCAACGGTTACACCTCGAGCACTCACCAGGTCTACATCACGCTCGACAAGATGTTCCCCATCCTGCCGAGTGCCGGGATTGTGTTCGAGAGATAAGATTCCGGCCGTGCTACCATGGCCAGCAATGATGCGACGAGATCTGTTTCGCTCCATGCTTACTCCACTCGCCCTTGGCGCCGGCCGCCGCGCTTTCGGCCAGCAGAATCGCTTCGAGCCAACCTGGGAATCTCTGGACCGGCGGCCCTCGCCCGCCTGGTACGCCGCCGCCAAGTTCGGCATCTTTATCCACTGGGGCGTGTACTCCGTGCCGGCCTATGCCGCCGTCGACGTCAAGGACGAAAACCCCTACGCCGAGTGGTATTGGAATTCCCTGACCGAGGGCATGAAAGCTACCGCCCCCACCGGCCATGGCGCGCTGACGTGGAAGTTTCACCAGCGCGTGTACGGCGCCAGGTTCCCGTATTTCGATTTCGCTCCGCTGTTCCGGGCGGAGTTGTACGACCCCGACCGGTGGGCCGACGTCTTCGTCCGCTCCGGCGCGAAGTACGTGGCCCTCACCTCGAAACATCACGAGGGCTTCACTCTGTGGCGCAGCGCGGAGGCCAATCGCGCCTGGGGACGGCCCTGGAACAGCGTGGACATCGGCCCCCGGCGCGATCTCCTGCTGGACCTGATGGAGGCGGGCCGCCGCAGAGCCCTGCGCATGGGCATCTACTATTCGCTCTATGAATGGTACAACCCCCTCTGGCTCGCCGACCGCAAGCGCTACGCCGCCGAGCACATGTTCCCGCAGTTCCAGGACGTGGTGACCCACGCCAAACCGAGCATCATCTTCTCCGACGGCGAATGGGAGCTGACCAGCGCCGAATGGCGCACGCCGGAGCTGCTGGCATGGCTGTTCAACGAATCTCCGGTGCGCGACGAGGTGGTGGTTAACGACCGCTGGGGCAAGGAAACGCGCCACCTCCACGGCGGCTATTTCACCACCGAGTACACCTCGGGCATGACGCAGACCGCTCATCCGTGGGAGGAGAACCGCGGCATGGGGTATTCCTACGGGTACAACCGCATGGAGTCGCTCGCCGATTACCGCACCGATCGCGAGCTGCTCATGATGCTCATCGATATCGTCAGCCGCGGCGGCAATCTTCTGCTCGATATCGGGCCCACCGGCGACGGGCGCATTCCGGTGATTATGGAGGAGCGGCTGATCCGGATCGGCGACTGGCTGCGCCCCAACGGCGAAGCCATCTACAACACGCGCGCCCGCAAAGTCACGCGCCAGTGGAGCCAGGGCAAGGTGCCGCAACTCGAGGAAAAGGACTTCATGTCGGATTACCCGATCGGCAGCCTGGTCGATTCACCCGGCCCCGGTTTCGCGCGCGTCGAGGCCTTCTTCACCGCCGGCGACAGCGCGGTATATGCGATTCTGCCGCGCCGTCCGTTGCAGGACGTCGTGCTGGGTGACATCGAAGCCCCCTCCGGCGTGCGCGTGACGCTGCTCGAAAGCGGCCAGACACTGGAAGCCGCGCGCCAAGGCAGCAAGTTGACAATCCGGATTCCGGATTCGCTTGCCGCCAGCCTTCCCGCGCGCCAGGCCTACGTGCTCAAGATCGCCGGCGCCCGCTGAGTAGCGCCGGCGGTCTTGCCGCCGGTGCTGTAAACTGGTCTGGCATGTCCCTGAGTCACACCCCCATCACCGACGAATTGGCGGACTACATTCGCCGCGTCACGCTGCGCGAGCCTGAAGTATTGAGGCGCCTGCGCGAAGAGGCGGAGGGCCAACCCAACGGTCCCATGTTGCAGATCGGGCCTGAGCAGGGACAGTTCCTGCACCTGCTGGCCCGCATTCTGGGCGCCAGGAAGACGCTTGAAGTGGGGGTCTTCCTGGGCTACAGTTCCACCTGGGTGGCGCTGGCTCTGCCGCCCGGCGGAAAGCTTGTGGCTTGCGACCGCAACGCGGAGTACGTCGCCCGCGCCCGGCGCACGTGGCGTGAGGCCGGCGTCGAGGACAAAATCGAATTGCGGCTCGCGCCGGCGCTTGAAACCCTGGACGCGCTCCTCGCCGAAGGCCACGCGGGCGCCTTCGACCTGGCCTTCATCGACGCCGACAAGGCGAACTATGCGAATTACTACGAGCGGTCCCTGGCGCTCGTGCGCACCGGCGGGCTGATCGTGGTGGACAACGTGCTCTGGCACGCCAGGCCCCTCGACCCCAACGACCACACCGTGGATACCAAGGCCATCCGCGCCTTCAACCGCAAGCTGCACACCGATCGTCGCGTGGCGCTGAGCGTCGTGACCATGGGGGACGGGCTGGCGCTGGCCTACAAGCTCTGACCTACTCGATCAACCCATTCCTTACCGCGAACCGCACCAGTTCGCCGATGCTGTGCAGGTTCAGCTTCTCCATGATGCGGCCGCGGTGCGCCTCCACGGTGTACACGCTGAGGTTCAGCACGCCGGCGATTTCCTTGTTGGTCTTGCCTTCCGCCAGCAGTTGTAAAACCTCGCGCTCGCGGCTGGTCAGCAGGTCGATGGGGTTGGTCGCCTGGCGGCGGTAATCGTCCAGCACGGCGTTGGAAACGGCGGGGCTGAGGTAGCTTTCGCCGGAAGCCACCGCGCGGATGGCCGCCACCAGGTCGGCGGCGCCGGAATCCTTCAGCAGGTAGCCGCGCGCCCCGGCGCGCAGGATCTCGCGCACATACACCGAATCCTTGTGCATGCTGAGCGCCACCACGCGCGCGCGCGGTGCCGACGTCGCCAGGCGGCGCGTAGCTTCGATGCCGTTCAGCTCCGGCATGCTGACATCCATCACCACCACGTCGGGGCGCAGTTGCTCCGCCAGTTCCACGGCTTCGCGGCCGTTGGCGGCCTCGCCCACAATTTCCATGTCGGCCTGCGCGTCGAGGATCATCTTGAAACCCTGCCGGACCACGGCGTGGTCGTCGGCCAGTAGGATACGAATGCGTTTCATATTCCGCCGCGTTTACTTTCGGCCCGCTCGCAATCGGTTCACCATTTCTTGCAGCGCCGGATCGGGCCTGATCCGAAGCGCCGCTTCATACTGAGCGATGGCGTCCGGCAGCCGGCCGGGCAGTTGCAACAAGGCGTTTCCCAGGCTGAAGTGCGCCTTCGCGTAATCGGGATAAACCCGCAATGCCGCTTCGTACTGGGCAATGGCGTCCGGCAGCCGGCCGGGCAGTTGCAACAAGGCGTTTCCCAGGTTGTAGTGCGCCTCGGCAAGATTGGGGTTGATCCGCAGTGCTACTTGGTACTCGGCAACCGCCTCCTGCAAAGGCCCGCCGGAATTCACCAGCGCCAGTCCCAGGTTGGCGTGCACCTCGGCAAGATCGGGATTGATCCGCAATGCCGCTTCATACTGGGCAATGGCGTCCGGCAGCCGGCCGGGTAGTTCCTTCAAGGCGTTTCCCAGGTTGTAGTGCGTCTTAGCGCTTCCCGGACAAACGTCCACGGCGCTGGTCCAGAGACTGCCCTCATCGAGCCAGTCGAAGTTCCGGGCGTAGGTCCGCACGGCACATGCGAGGCACAGGAGCCCGAGCGCGATCCATCGAGCTCCCAGCCGCTGGCGCGTGGCTTGCCGGCCAAGCGCCCAGATGGCCGCAACCGCGCACCCCGCCAGGCCGATGGAAGGCAGATAGACGAACCGCTCGGCCATGATGCTCCCGATGAGAATCGCCAGATTCGACGTCGGGGCGAGAGCCACGAAAAAGAAAGCCAGGAAGAAGAACAGCGGCTTCCGCGTGCCGTACCAGCGCACGGCCAGCAGGGCGGCGCCCAGGCAGACGGCCAGCGCGATCAGCGCTTTCGCGTCCTCCCACTCCCCTGGATGCCAGCCAAACAGCGGCACTGCGTTATAGGAATAATCCGCCGACAAGCGGGCCGGCCAGACAAACAGCCACAGGTACTTGCCGATTACTTTAAGGGCCGTCAGCCGCGCCGTCCAGAAACCGGCGTTCAAAAGAGGATTGTCGGCGAAGGGAGCCAGAATATGCACTTGCAATGCGACGCGCAAATAGAAAAACGCGGCCAATGGCAGCACCAGGGCGGCGTAGGTCGGTGCGCGCTCTCGCCACGCCGCGCGTGGGGACCACGTCAGGTCGTATAGCAGCATGATGCCGGGCAGCACGGCGGCATTCTCTTTGGAAAAGATCCCGACCGTCTGGGCGGCCGCCATCGCCGCCAGCCAGAACAACTTGCGCCGCCCGAGGGCGGTGGCGCTTTTCACGTAACACAGCAGGCCGGCCAGCACGCCGAAGCCGGCCAGCAGGTCGGCGCGGCCCACAATATTGGTGACCGATTCCGTGAGTAGCGGATGCAGTCCCCAGAGCGCTGCCAGCGCCAGGGCCGGCGCCGGCGCCCCCAACACCAATATGCCCAGCAGGTACACCAGCGAAACATTCACTCCGTGCAGGGCGAGATTCACCCAGTGATAGCCGGCCGGATGCGTCCCATTGCCGAGGACGGCGTAATTCACCAGATAGGAGAAGGTAGTGAACGGGCGATACAGGCCATTAGCGGTGGTGCCGCTCCAATACTGTCCGGTCAGAATGAGACGAAGGTTTTCGGGCGTCACCGCTTGGATGCGGGCATCTCGCGAAATCACCACCGCATTGTCGAACACCAGTCCCGACTCAAAGGAATTGGAATACGCCGCCAGAACCAGGGCCCAGAGCGCCAGCATGCGCCATGCGTGCCGCCTCCATTCCCGGCCCCCGGCCCCGGCCCGCGGAAGCGGCGGGTACCCCGCCCGGCCCCCGTCACGGCGCAAGCGCCGCGGCTTGCGAGTCTCCTTCATTCGCTATGCCCAGCCGCGGGGCCCGGGATCGGGACCCGCACCTCAATTACAACACCCTCGCCGGAGCGCGAGCGGACCGTTACATCGCCCCCGGCGCTGCGGGCGCGCGCGCGCATCCCGATCATCCCCAATGGGCCCGGCCGCCCGGCTTCCGCGATGGGTGCATCGGCCAGACCGCGGCCGTCGTCCCGGATTTCGAGGCGAATCTCATCGCCGCTGGATTCCAGTTTGACTTCGACGCGCTTCGCCCCGGAGTGGCGCGCCACGTTGGTCAGAGCTTCCTGCGCGATGCGAAACAGGTGCGTCTCGGTCTCGTCGGGAAGCCGGCCGGAGCAACTGGATTCGAGAGTCGCCTCGATGCCGGTGCGCGCGGCGAAGCCTTCCACCAGCCAGCGCAGCCCGGCCTCCAGGCCGAAATCGTCGAGGATGGTGGGGCGCAGAAGCTGCGACATCTGCCGCACGTTGCCAATGGCCTCTTCCACCAGGTGCAGGCAGTCTGCCACACGCGCGTGGTCCGCCTGCCCGCCGGCCTCGAGCGCGGTGAGGTTGGTCTTGACGGCGGTGAGCGACTGGCCCAGCTCGTCGTGCAACTCGTGCGAGAAGCGGCGGGCGGTGGCCTCCTGGTCTTCCAGCATGTGCCAGGAGACGCGCCCCAACTCGGCGGCCTGCCATTCCATCTCGCGAGTGAGCCGCCCCACCATGCGAACCGTGACCACCGCGAAGAGAAGGGCCAGAAGCACGCTGGGAGCGGCGAACAGGAACGAGGCTGCCAGCAGCCGCGACGACCGGCGGTCGATCTGCGCCTGCGCCGCGCTCACCTTGCGGTACTCGGCCTCGATCAGGCGGGCCGCCACGGAGGCGAACGCTCCGTGATGGCGGAATAGGTCGATGGAGGCAAAAGTCTCCGGACTCTCCACGCTGAGCAGGCGGCGAGCTTCGCGCGAGAAATCCAGCGAGGATTGCTTGAGCCGCGCCCACAGATCGCGCTCCGCGGTCCGGGCGCCCTCCGCCGAGATGCGGTCGATATCGCGATCGGCGGCGTCGAGCTGGCTCATGATGCGGTCGTAGTCCACCGAATCGGGATCGCGCGCCAGCACCGAGTAAACTTCGCTGAGATTGGTTTGCTGGCTTTGCAGCTCGTCCACCAGGCGGTTGGTGACGGATTGTTCCCGCACCAGGCTGGCCGCGTTTTGCTGAATGGCCCGAATATTACGGACCCCCACGACGGCGGCCGCCACGAGGAGCAGAATGACCAGGCTGAAGCCTGCGATCAGCACCCGGAAGATGTTCCGATGAGTAATCTGCCGCGGAAGCATACTAATAAAGATTAACCGTCTTCACCCCCAATTCGGGGGGCGCACTAGCCTGCGCAGGCTATCGTGCTTCCAGCGTCCTGGGCGCACCATGGAATTGTGAGCGGGCAAAGAGGCCCGCCGGAAAGAAGGAAATATGAAAACGAGTTTACTCGCGATCGCTCTGGCGGTCGCCACCATGCCCTTGACGTTCGCGCAGGCCACGCCTGCCAAACCGGCCACGGCCAGCAGCTCACCGCAGGCTGCCACCGCCACGGCCACGACCAAAACCAAGAAGCCCGTGAAAAAGGCCAAGAAAGCGCCGCAGAAAACGAGCGGCGTCACGGCTGCCACTCCCTCGAAGTAATGCGGGCCGTCGGAAAGCCCCGTCCGCCCGTTTGCCAGGGCCGGCGGGGCTTTTTTGTATTTAGAACTGCACCCGCAGTGAGAACTCGATGATCCGCGGTAACTGCGACGTCGGCGTAATCGCCCCGACGTCCGAGCTGGTGGGCGAAATGTTGGGAGCGCCAAGACGAAACTGGCGAAGCGCTTCTGCAGGCTGGTCTCGAAGGAGAGGATAAACCGGAACGGGATCGAGTTGCCGGGTGACGCGCAGATGCGTTCCGCGAATGCCCACGTAGCCGATTTCGAGCACCGCTTGCGCGCCGAGCGGGTGAAATGGTGTAGTTGACGCCCGTGGGCACGGTGTAAGCGGTCTCCGTTTACAGCACGTGATAATACCCGCCGCGCTCGAGCACTTCGACGGGAATGCCGAACAGGCCGGTGAGCGTCCGGGCTTCGAGCACCTGATCCTTGGGCCCGTCGCGATAGACGCGGCCGTCGCGGATCAGCACCACGCGCCGCATCTCCGGGATGATGTCCGGAAGGTGGTGCGTCACCATGACGATGCTGATGCCGTTGCGCGCCAGCTTGCGCAGGATTTCGCGCAGCTCGTGGGTGGCGTGCAGGTCGAGGCTCGAGGTGGGCTCGTCCAACACCAGCGCCTGGGGGTCGTGCACCAGGGCGCGGGCGATCAGGATGCGGCGCGCCTCTCCGGACGACATTTCGTTGGTGTTACGTTCCGCCAGGTGCGAGATTTCGAGCAACTCCATCACCTCCCGCGCCTTCCGCTGCATTTCGGGCGCGACCTCGTGGTTGGGCCAGATCCCCACGCTGCCGAAGAAACCCGACAGCACAATCTCGAACCCGGAGTAGTCGCGCGTGCACATCTGCATCCAATCGTTGGAGACGATGCCGAGATGGTTGCGCAGATCGAACAGGTGCCAGCGGTCGCGGCCGAGAATGCGCAGCGACCAGGGCTCGGTCTTGATCACCGGATACAGGTCGCGAGAGATGACTTTGATCAGCGTGGATTTTCCCGAGCCGTTGGGCCCGAGGATGGCGGCGTGCTCGCCTTGCGCGATGGAGAGCGTGACACTGTCCAACACCACGCGCGCGTCGCGCCGCACGGTGACGTTCTGAAAATCGATCAGCGGGATAGAGGATGCCAACCGTCTATCTTAAGCCCGCGCTATAGCTATCGCCTCGCGCAGTTGCTTCAAAAACGTCGGCACCACCGTGTAAGGGTCGTACGGTTTCCCTCTCGGAGAAAGCGTTTCGATCGGCAGATAGCCGCTGTACCCCGACTCCCGCACAATCTTTATCAGCCGCACCAGGTCCGTTGCAACCTCACTGTCCTCGCCGAGCGGGCTCTGTTTGATCTGCCAGTTCACCGCGCTCGGAGCCACCAGGGCCATATCTACATAAGGGTCTTCAGTCTTGAAGTACCCCGTGTCCACAATCGGCCCGCACCATTCGGAGCCGACTGCCTTGACCAGATTCAACAGGTCCTGCCCCGTCTTTAGAAAATCCCCGTGGTTTTGCACGCCGACGCGCACCCCGAACTTCTTCCCCCGATCGGCGCACTCCCGAAGAGCGGCGGCAATCCATTCCCGCACCTGATCTCTGGTGTACCCTTTGGCGACCGATTCCCAGGTCTCCGCTCGCATCTGCGTATCGGCAAACACGCGAATCACCGGCGCGCCCAGCTTGGCCGCCACCTCCACCCATTCCTTGATGTGGTTCACGCCCTCCCTTCGCACACTCGCGTCCGAGGTCGTAAAGTTGTTTCGCACGCCCGTTTCGCTGATGCCGATACCCAAATCGGCCGCTCTTTTCTTGATCTGGTTGACGTACGCATCGGCCGGCACTTTTGGATAGCCCGGGAAGTAGTACCCGGTCGGATCGAATCCTTCAAATTTGTTCTTGGCCGCGAACTCGACCAATTGCAGCAGCGTCACCCCCTCGCCGCGGCCCCGGATCGCATCATTCAGCAGCTTGTTGAACGAATATGCGTTGAGAGAGGTTTTGAGCACGGCGCGCGAGCGCCGCTTCGCCGTCTGCCCGGCCGGCGCCGGGAAGCCGCACAGCCCGGCAGCGGCCATGGCTCCCGGCGCCAGTGAAGTCCTTTTGATAAAGTCTCTGCGGCTGACGGTCGCATCCATGACGATTCCCCCTTTGATCCTTCCGGCTATTTCTTTTTCCGATCCTGCTTCTCGCGGCCGGCGCGGAGTTGCTCCAATTTCTTCCACTGAGCGTCCGTGAGAAGGGGCATGATCTTCGCGTCCGTAGCTTTCCGGATTTCCGCCTTCTTATTGGCCGCCTCAGCCGACGTGTCGCCGCGAAGCGCCCGCACCTGTTTGGCGTCTTCCGTCTGGAAAGCGACATCGTGAAGATATCCGTAATTCCTTGGGGCTTCCAGCCAGAGTTCGATGAACTGACGGTCGTCGATCTTGATGAACGCGACGTGGCCGGAACCGTCCGGGCTCTTCAGTGAGAAGGCCTCCTGGAAGCCGAAGAAGTCTTCATAATAAGCGCGCGCCTTCTTCAGGTCGCTGACGCAATAGGCCATGTGCGCGGCTCCGGTGATGCGCGGCCGCTGCGGGGGAGCCTGCGCCAACAATGACACGGCCATCAAGACGCCTGTCAGTAGTGTGGTCAGTTTCACAGAATCCGCTCCCGCGCGAATCGTCAGAACGTCAGTTTGAGGGCGCCCTGGAATTCCCGCGACAGCCCTGCCTGGCCAGTCACCGTGCCAAATGCCGAGCTGGTGACGGTGGTGCTGGGATCGCTGAAATTCGGGTGGTTCAGTATGTCGTAGCCTTCGAACCGGAACTCCAGTTTCACGCGCTCCCGAATCGGGAAGACCTTGAACATCGAAAGATTCCAGTCGGTTTGGCCATCGCCGCGTACACCGGCGAGGTAAAGCGGGAAGGTACGCAGATTGTCGGCCAGTTGCTGCGCGGATGCGGTCACAAAACCGGCGGCCGTACTGAACCATTGGTTCACCGAGCGCTGGCTGCTGGACAACGGAATATTGTGCAGGTTCCCCAGGAAAATGATATTCCCGAAACCCAGAGGATCGCCGCTCTGGTAGGTGAAGATCGTGTTGATCTGCCAGCCGCCGATGGCGTAATCCACGCCCTTGGAGACATGATTCCCGACCCACTTGCCGCGTCCGAACGGCAGTTCGACGATGGCGTTGATGTTGAGGCGGTGCGGCCGGTCGTACTGGCTGATGGAGCGGTCGACCGCGGCGTCGCCCGCGTTCAGAAAGCTGGTTGCCTCCATGTTCTTCGACCACGTGTATCCCAGGCCGACCGCAATGCCGTGGGAGAGGCGTTTCTCGCTGCGCACCTGCAAGGCGTGATACCAGGACTAACCGATCGGCTGGGTCTCGGTGATGTCGCCGAACTCCGGATACGGCCGCAGCAAGTCCGAGACCGCGATGGTCTTCGGATAGACCGAGCTCAGACCGTAGAACGGGTTGGGAACCGTGGCCGTCAGCGCGTTGATGGTCGCCTGGTCGCGGGAGGGCGAGGTGCTCAGGTATCGATCGGGCGTCGCATTGATATTGCGGTTCACCTGCAGGCGAACCGCCTTGTTCCCCACGTAACCGGCCTCTATCATCCAGTTCTTCGCGATGGTCCGCTGAACCGTGAACGTCCAGCGCTGCGAGTATGGCTGCACGCGATTCACCGGATAGACCGTGAGCGCCTGTCCCAGATAGGTCTGGAGCGCGGCGGCGGCGCCTTGCGGCTGAAGCAAACCATTGGGAAACGGATTCGCGGTGGTGGCGAGGAAATGCAGGCCGTTGTCAATCGAGGCCTGAATGGGTGTAACGGCCGTGAAGCCGCTCTGGATAATCGCGCTACGGTTTACCCCGATGGTGTCATAGAAAATGCCGTATCCCGTGCGGACCACCGTTTTGTCGTTAAGCTGGTAAGCCAAGCCGATGCGCGGCAGGAAGTTTGTATTCTGGCCGCTCCACAGGCTGCGATCGTTGGGGCCGGCAAACTGCAAGCCGCCCAGGACCTTGAACTGGCTCACGGGAAGCTGGGAAATCGGATTTTGGGCGTAGGCGGCGATCGCCGCCGCGGCAATCGGATTCGGGTCTGTGCGGTCGAAACCGCGCACCGAACGATTGAAGCGCTCGTTCGCGGGCGTCTCGTATTCATAGCGCAACCCGATGTTCAGAGTCAGGCGCGGCGTGAGCTTCCAGTCGTCCTGAATGAACGCGGCATAGTATATGTTCTGCCCGGCATAGCTGGCGCTGCGGGTCATCTCGCCGGATGGAATGCCCAGCAGGAACGAAGCATACTCCTGTCCCAGCGGAGCCACCGAAGAGTTATCCAACGGACCGTTGGTATAGGTGGGCAGGTACGTGAGTTCGGGCGATACATCGAAGCCGCCGGCAAACCCGAAAGTGCGATAGAGCCGCGCGTCCACACCATAGTGCAAGGAGTGGTTCCCGAGTAGCGTCGTCATGGTGGCGGCCCAGTCGTGGATGATGCCGGTTTCGGTGCCGTCACCGTTGTTGTAGCCGCCGAATCCGGAAAAAGTTCCGGTGCAAGCGCCCGTGCATCGGCTGGTGGGCGCCTTGGTGTTCAGGTAAACCTGCGGGAACGTCTGTGTGGCCGGGTTCAGCAGCGCCAGCAGGTTCTGCGAAAAGCCCAACGAAGAGAGATTCATGCCTTGGCTGGGCCGGAATTCCGGAGTTTCTTCCTGCGTGATGCCGTAACGCAAGTCCAGAATCGTAGCCGGACTGAGCACGATCACGTCATCCATCACGCCCCCGCGATTGATGCGCTTCAGATCCAGACCGGCTGCAATATTCCCGTAAAAGCTGGAATCCCACTCCAGATACCGGTCGTCGTCCATGCGAATGAAGAAGCGGTTCCGGTCCGAGAAGTTGTGGTCCACGCGCCAGACCCAGACGTTGTAGTCGAAAAGGTCCTTGGTGTTGCGCGTGTAATTGTTCAGCCCGGCGGCCGAGCCCACGGTATTCGGTTCGGCATAATAAGCCTGAATGGCCTTGGCGACCGCGTCCAGGCGATTACCCGGGATGATGTTGCCCGGGAACGGCGTCCGGCTGTAGCGGCCGTTGGCCGCGGCCTGCGTGGTCAGGGGGTCGTAAATCTGGTAGCTGGAACCCAGGGCCAGCAGCGCGGCGAAATTACCGCTCTTTTCCGCGTCGGTCGGGACCGTCCCGATCGTGGCCGTCGGCTTACCCCACTGATTGCCCTCCCAACCGAAGAAGAAGAAGGTCTTGTTCTTGCCGTTATAGACTTTCGGAATGCGCACGGGGCCACCGAGGGAAGCGCCGTAGCGGCTGTCCTGATACTGCGGCTTGGCGCCGCCGGAAGCATTCTGGAAGAACGTGTCGGCGTCGAGAGCCGCGTTGATCATCCACTCGTGCAGCTCGCCGTGAAAGTCGTTGGCGCCGCTCTTGGAGAGGGTGTTGAGGACGGCGCCGGGAGTGTGCCCCACAGCGGCATCGAAGCTGCTGGTCTGCACCTTGAACTCGGAAACCGAGTTCTCCGGCAACTGGAAGGCGATCAGCGGGCTGCCGCCGCCATTGAAAAACGTGTCTGGAACGCCGTCGATGGTGTACTCGTTGGCATACAGGGCGTTGCCGTTGGTGGTGAATTGCGAGGAGGCGCTGTTGAACGAGCTCTTGCGCTGGCGCAGGTTGGTGCTGTTAGTGACGCCCGGCGCCAGCAGGACCAGTTCATTGGCGTTGCCGGCCTGTATCGGCAAATCCTGGATCTGCCGTTCCCCCACCACTTGGCCGATGGATACGTTGGAGGCTTCGAGCAGCGGCGCTCCGCCCTGGACCTCGACGGTTTCGGTGGCAGTTCCCACCTCGAGCCGGACCTCAATTGTTAGCACGTCGTTGACGCGCACTTCGATGCCCGGCTTTTCGGTTTTCTTGAAGCCGGTGAAATCGGCGCTCAGGTCGTACACGCCCGGCAGCAGATAGGGGATGGTGTAATTCCCGGCGCCGTTGGAGCGGGCCGTGACCGTGGCGCCGGCAGCTTGTTGTAGAGCATGAACTCGAGGTAATCGTCGCCGTCCGGCGGGCGCATGTTGACCCAGCTCAACATGCGGGGCGAGCCGCTGCTGCGCCAGAATTCCTTGAAGCCCAGGATGCCGCCGTAGAAGTTCATGGATTTGTCGAGGTCGCCCACCAGAACGCCGAGGTGCATGATGTGGTCGGACAAGCGCGTGGGCGGCATGAACTTGCCCGCCTCCCGGGCCGTCCAGCTATCCGGCTGGTATTCCACAATCTCGACAATGTGGCCATCGGGATCGTTGATATTGAAGTTTTTGTTGCCGGTCTGGCCTTTGCCCACCTTTTCCGGCACTTTTACGCCCTTGGATGCCAGGTAGTCGCGCATCTGGCCGGCATTGTCGGTGTAGAAGGAGATGTGGTTCAGTTGGCCTTCGCCCCGATCGGCTTCATTGAAGATCTCCAGGTACTGGCGATCATTGATTTTGACAAAAGCGATGCGCACTCCGCCGGCTTTGTTGGGAAGCGTGAACGGCTCGGCGTAGCCCAGAAAATCCTCATAGAACTGCCGCGTCTTGGCCAGATCTTTGACGTAGATCGCCATGTGCGCGACTCCGAGGATCTTGGGCCGCTGGATTTCGGCAGCGCCGCACAACAGGGGCACGATGGAAAGAAGAACCGCGAGTTTGCGTGTCATGACTGGTTTTGTCCCGAGCCTAATATTAGGAGTCTATCAACCGGTCTACAAGAAAATTCACCGTCTGGATTCAGGGTAAAGACACCGAAGAAGAGCCAAACCGTCAAGCTGTATGCGTTTGGCAGGCCAGGTCTTTACAGTAAATAGTCGCGGTGAAGACCGGTTGGTCTACAATGGAACCACGGGCGTGTTGCGGGTCAACGGCACAAAAACCGATGAGAGCCGGAAACTGCTGGTCGAGCGGGTAGCGGCGAGCCGGTACATCAGCAAGTCGGCGCGGCTGCACGATCTCCTTCTGTACCTTTGCGAGCGCGTGCTGGAGGGTTCCGCCGGGGAGATCCACGAGCAGGAGGTCGGGCACAAAGTCTTTGGCCGCCCGCCCGACTACGACACGGGCAGCGACAACATCGTACGGGTCCATGCTTCCATGCTCCGCAAGCGCCTGGAGCAATACTTCGCGAGCGAAGGGGCGGATGAGCCGCTGATCATCGAGATTCCCAAGGGCAACTATGCGCCGGTCTTCCGGGAGCACCGGGAGTTTGAGCCGATGGTCGCACCGGCTGGCTGGCCTGCTGGCGACCGGCGAATCCTGGCCCTGTCGATTGCGGCGGCTGTGTTTGCGGTTTCCACCGCGGTTCTGCTGGTCCGCGGCGGCGCTCCCGCCGCTGTTGCGCCGGAGCATTTGGGCCCCACTGCGCGGATGTTCTGGTCGCAGGTGTTTCGGGGGACTCAAAACACGGACCTGGTGGTGGACGACGCCGCTTTCGGCCTTTACCAGGAGATGGCCGGCCGCAACCTGGCGCTATCCGATTATTACGATCGCAGCTACCTTCGAACCGTTCCCGAGGCGGCCCAAGCGGCCAAACTGAACGAGGCAACCGCATCGTCGCTGGTCTTGCGCCGGCAATCCAGTTATTCGAATGTGACTTTTCTCTGGAAGCTTTTTCGCTTACCTGGCATCGAAGCCCGGCGGACCACTCTGGTGTTCGCGCGCGACTACTCGTTTCGCGAGCTGAGAAGCCGCAACGCCATTCTACTGGGCACGCTGCGGAAAAGCCTGCCGCCGGCGAAGGACAACGCGTTTCCCTATTTTGAAGCGCTGGTGCGCGTGAAAGGGCGCAGTTCCTTGCCGCGAGACGCCGCGGTGGTGATCAGCCGCCCCGCGCACTGATCATGTTTTCCTCCCGCTTCCACTGGGATTTCCGAACCAACCGCCTCACCCAGGCGCTGGAGGCCAGGCGTCGCGACGGGGCGCGCATACTGGACCTCACCGAATCCAACCCCACGCGCGCCGGGCTGGTGTACCCGCCGGAAATTGTGCGCGCGTTCGACGACCCGCGCATGCTAGTCTACGAGCCTTCGCCCGCCGGCGCCGCCGAGGCCCGCGAAGCGGTAGCGTCTTACTACGAGGCGCGCGGCGAGCGCGTGGAAACGGGGCGCATCCTGCTCACGGCTAGCACCAGCGAAGCATATGCCTGGCTCTTCAAGCTGCTGAGCGACCCCGGCGACCACGTCCTGGTTCCCCGGCCTTCGTATCCGTTATTCGAGTTTCTGGCGAACCTGGAATCCGTCGAAGTGCGCCAGTACCCGCTGACCTACCATGGCGGCTGGGCCATCGATCTGGACGCCCTCGCCGCCGCCATTTCCGAACGCACGCGCGCGGTGGTGCTGGTCAATCCGAACAACCCCACTGGCTCGTACGTGAAACGGGCGGAGTTGCAAACGCTCTCGCGGTTGTGCGCCCAGCGCCGGATCGCGCTGATTTCCGACGAGGTCTTCTCCGATTACGCGTTGGGGGAAGCCCCGGACGCGGAGCGCGTCCCGACGCTGGTGGGCGTCGAGGAGTGCCTGACATTTTCCATGAGCGGACTTTCGAAGGTCGCCGGGCTGCCGCAGATGAAGCTGGGCTGGATGGTGACCAGCGGTCCGGCGAAGCTGCGGGCCGAAGCCATGGAGAAGCTGGAATGGATCGCCGACACGTACCTTTCCGTGAGCACGCCGGTGGCATGCGCGGCGGCGCGGCTGCTGGCCTCTGGCGTGTTGGTGCAACGCCAGATCCGCGAGCGGACGGCGGGCAACCTGGCGGTGGCGCGCGAGGCGCTCGCCGGGTCGGCGGCCGGCATTCTGGCGGTGGAAGGCGGCTGGTACATCGTGGTACAGATGCCGCGAATCCGCGGCGAAGAAGATTGGGCTGTTGAACTGCTCATTGAAGAGAGCGTCCTGACGCAGCCGGGCTTCTTCTACGATTTCGAATCGGAAGCGTTCCTGATCGTGAGCCTGCTCACGATGCCCGAGGTGTTCCGCGAAGGGATCGCGCGGCTGCGGCGCTACTGTGCGGCGGCGTAGCCGTGCTTCCGCATGAGGTCCTTCACGGCGCCGATGGGGAGAGCCTCGATGGTCGTGCCGCCAAAACCGGTCGTCGTGGTGGCCTTGAAAAGGGAGTTGTAGATGGCCTCTTCGGTGGCTTCGACGGTGGCTTCAAACAGCGGTGTGATGGCATCGTCGGAGAAGGCCGTGCGCGTTGCCACCGAAAAGGCAATCGCGTACTCGCCGCTTCCGTTGCTGGCGGGAGATCCCGTGCGTGCGACGCCGAGCATGGCTCGTTTGGCCAGGCGCTTGAGCTGCCTGGATTCCAACGGGGCGTCGGTGGCCACCACGGCCATGACCGAGCCGTCGCCGTTCCGCCCGGAGAACATGTGCCGGTTCAGCTCCTTCCCCACCGGCAAGCCATCGATGCTCAGCACGCCGCCGAAGTTGGTCTGCACCAGCACGCCCACGGTGTAGTTCACCGCGCCCACGGCGGCTACCCGCGAGGAAGTCCCGATGCCTCCCTTGAAGCCGAAAGCTACGGTTCCCGTGCCGGCTCCCACCGAGCCCTCTTCGACCGCCCCGCCGGCGGCCTTGGCCAGCGCTTCCAGCACGTGGCTCTTCTGAACGTGCATGCCGCGGATGTCGTTCAGAGTGCCGTCATTGGTTTCGCCCACCACGACGTTCACCGAGCGCACGTTCTCATTTCCCTTTTGGCCGAGCACGTACTCCGCAAGGGCCTCGGCCGCGCGCCACACGGAAAGCGTGTTGGTGAGGACGATGGGAGACTCGATGACGCCCAATTCGTCGATCTGCGTGCTGCCGATCAGCTTTCCGAAACCGTTTCCGGCGTAAACCGCCGCCGGCACTTTCCGCTGGAAGATGTTCCCGTCATGGGGAAGGATGGCGGTGACACCGGTTCGCACGCTATCGCCGATTCGCAGAGTGACGTGGCCGACCTTGACGCCCTCGACGTCGGTGATCGCATTGAGCTTGCCGGTTGGTAGCACGCCCGGCTGAATGCCGAGATCGCGCGCGCGGACCCGAGACTCGGAAGCCTGCTGGGCCCGCGCGCCGAGAACTAAAGCGAGCAGCGCGATCAAAGCTCGGATCTTCATGAGTCAACGTTTGCCGACTCTCCGAGCATAGACCATACGCCAGATCAGAAGTTGAGCCGCAGCGAAAGCTGAAACTGGCGGTTGGTGCCGAGGCCGACCTGGTTGGACACCGTGGAGGTAAGCGCGCCGAAGTTGCCGCCGGCTGAGGAGCTAGTGTACGCCTGACCGGGTTGCAGGGTTCCGGTCGCGTCCGCCAACCGGGGAGTGCTGCCGCCCGGCGTCGCGAAGACCGCCTTGTTGAGAATGTTGTAGCACTCCGCGCGGAACTCGAAATTGGTCTTTTCCGTGACGGGGAATTTCTTGGATAGAGTAAAGTCCAACTGGCTGATGCCGGGGCCACGCAGCGCGTTGCGGCCGAGGTTGCCGAAGGTGCCCGGCTGCGGAACCGCGAAGGCAGCCGGGTTGACCCACAGCGTGCCGCCATTCACGATATAAGGGTTCACGCCAGGAACCAGATCCGGGCGCCGCGTGTTGCGGCTGCTGCCGCCGCCGGGGACGTTGACGATCGGCGTGGTCTGTACCACGCCACCCGTAACCACTGGGCTCGCGGTGATAGCCCCCGTCAACTTGTTCTTATAGACGATATCGGGCCGCGTGATCAGGACTTCGACGGGAAGGCCGCTCCGAGCATTCGCCAAGCCACCGACCTGCCAGTTGCCCAGGAGCGCTTTCGCGAGCGGGCTGAAGTTCGAGCCGAATTTCTTGCCTCCGCCTACCGGCAGCTCGTAGAGTGCGCTGAAATTGAAGCTCTGGCGGACGTCGGATTGGTTGTCCCCGTAATCCGCCGAAAAGCTGTAGTTATTGGCGGCAGTGCGGGCGTCGTTGGAGCCGTTCGTGTCACCGATGCTGTGCGACCACACGTATTGCGCGTCCAGGCTCAGCCCGTGGGCGAAGCGCCGGTTCAAGGTCATCTGCAGACCGTCATAGTGGTCGGTGCCACCGCTGGTCTTGACGTCGATTTCCGCATACTGGTTGGTGAACTCGCGCACCGCCGTGCCCGCCCCGGTTGTGGGATCCATGGTCACGCCGATGATCTTGTTAGTGATACCCCGCAAAAACAAATTTCGCCCCTGGCTGCCCACATACGCAACTGTCAGAATGGTATTGGACGGCAGTTCCTGCTCGACTGATGCGGAGTATTGAAGAATCTTTTCCGGAATTGTGTACCCGGGTGCGTAGGCGCGGGGCTGGAACTGCAGGTTCGGATCGTTGATGTTGTAGTTGGAGTAGATACTTTGCGGGTTCAGCGGGTAGGCCAGCAGCGGGCCGCTGGTGAGGGTCCGGTTCAGGCGGTCGTTCACCGCCGGCTGGATCTGGTCTTCGCCCTGTCCAGGACCGTAGTAATAGCCCGCGCCGACGCGCAACACCGTCCGGTTCGCGAACTTCTCTGGAGACCAGCTAAACGCCAGGCGCGGGCCAAAGTTCTTTGTGGACATTTTATACCAGTCGCCGCTGTAATTGGGAATCAGCCTGCCGGTGGTGGTGTCAAAGAAATCGACTTTATTGTTTACCTCATTGAGCGGAGAGTAATACTCGTAGCGCAACCCGTAGTTCATCGTGAGGTTGGGGCGAATCTTCCACTGGTCCTCGAAGTAACCGATGTAATATATCTGCCGCATGTCCTCGAAGCCTGACTTGCCTGTGAAAGGGCTCAAAGCGCTGCTGTCACCGTTGAACTGGATCTGTTGCGGAAGATCGGCCAGGAAGTTTGTAATGTTCGAGAACGTGTAGGTCGTACCTCCGAGGTATGCCGTCACCATCCGGATTGGGCGAAGCTCGACGCCGAACTTCAGGCTGTGACTGCCGCGAATCACAATCAGGTTGTCGATGAATGACAAGGAATAATTGGTGAACGGCGCACCGCGTCCGTTGAGGGCACTGCTCAGGCGCAACTGACCAGTCGGCGAGGAGATACCGGCTGCACCTCCCAGTCCGGCAACGCCGCCCAAGGCTACCGTGCCTGAGAGACTGAGAGTGACACCGGTCAGATCCACGCCGGGCACTTGTGGAGCGGTGGCGTTCACGCGACTCTTGGCCCCGTTGAACCCAAACTTGGTTTCGTTGACGACGCTGGGTGAAAGCATCTGGTTGAAAGCCACTACCAGGTTCTGTGGAACCGCGGTTTCGGTCAGGTAGCTGAGGCTGGAGTTCTGCGTGATGAGGCCGTAGCCCTGATCGCGGTTGTAGCGCGCGAACATCCTGTACTTGTCGCTAAAGAGATAATCGAAACGGACATTTCCCGAATCTTCATTGACGGAGCCGGGACCCTGAACGACAGCTATGTCGAACAGGGGACTCGAAGAAGCGAATTGGCCCTTCGGGAATGCCCCCTGAAGCGGTTTGATGGCCGGCACCGCCTGCGCCCAGGCTGTCGCGCTCGGCGTGGTCTCGACAAATGGAGAGGAAGTCCTCTGCCGCAACCCTTCGTAGCCGGCGAAGAAGAAAGCCTTGTCCTTGACGATGGGACCGCCAAGGGAGCCGCCGAATTGATTCAGCCGTAGAATCGAGGGGCTGGCGCCGTCGAAGAAGTTGCGCGCGTCCAGCGCGTCGTTGCGGACGTACTCAAATACGCTGCCATGGTACGCATTGCCGCCACTCTTGGTGCTGACGCTGATTTGCCCGCCGGATCCTGTGCCGAACTCCGCGGGGTAATTGTTCGATTCCACGCGGAACTCCTGCACGTTCTCCAGGCTGGATTGCAGCCTGAACACCCCCGTGACCTCACCGTTGAAATCGCCGGGGTTGTTGCTGATGACTCCACCGGCTTCAACGCCGTCCAACCGGATGGCGTTCTCCTCGTTCGACCGGCCGTTGAAGCGAATGTCGTCGAAGGTCCCGGATCCGAAGTTGGACGCGCCCGGCGCCATCAGATAAAGTTGCGAAACCTGCCGGCCGTTAATGGGCAGTTCCGCGACTTCGCGCGAGCTGATATTTGCCCCAACAACGGCTGAGCTAACGTCCACAACTGCCAACTCGCCGCCGGACACCACCACTTCGGTGCTGAGGGCAGCAGGCTGCATGATGACGTTGACAGTGCGCTCTTGTCCCACCTGAACAGGGATGCCGGTGTATTGGGCGGGGGCCATGCCATTGACTTCCACCGTCAGCGAGTACTGGGACGGCAGCAACTGAGGCACAACGTACTGACCATGCTCGTTGGCAGTAACCTTCTGGCTCTGGCCGGTCTTTTCATTCTTTACCGCGACCGAGGCGGCCGGAATCACAGCGCCCGAAGAGTCGGTAATGGTACCAACGATGCGGGCGGCTTGGCCATGGAGCAGCGGCAGAGCCATAACCCCTAGCAGCGTAAAGCGTAGCATTCTGGTTGTCATTCCGCTTCAAGTTACCGGATGGACGTTACAAAGGTGTGAACGTTTGGTAAAGAATCGGATGAGGAACACCGGCTTCGGGGAATCGAATCACCCGGCGTGCATTTCGGGTTTTTCCGTGCGTGCGAGTTCGCCTACTCCTGCACGTAGAACGTGGCCGTCACTGGCGGCAGCGTCAGGTGGAGCGTAGTCACCGCTTCCGAGCCCGATTCGCCCTCCTGGAGTTCCGCTTTCTGCCGCTCGCCCGTGTGCGGATTCCAGATCGTCAGGTTCTTCCTGCCCCGCAGCACTACCTTCGTATCCACCGGCGTGTCCTGCGAATTAGAGAAAAAGTAGATGTCCTTGCCGTCTTTCACTTTGTGGATGTACGTCAGGGCGCCATTGTAAGCGCTCCCCATCTTTACCGGCCATGCCGGGGCCTGTTGCACCTCCACGTCCCGAATCGGGAGGGCTTCCTTCAGGACGGCACTGACCATGTTCGCGTCCGGCTGCGGCAGGAAGAACGCCTTTCCGCCCGCCGCGTTCGGATGGACGAAGCAGGTTTTGAAATCGTCGGTGAACGCGCGGATCTCCGCCGTCATCGGTTTCTTGTCCGGCATCCCAAAGACTTCCTCGACGATGCTCCGCACCTCGTCGTCCTGCTTGAGTTCGGTGCCTCTGGCGGGTAGCTTGCGGGTGGCGATGACGATTCCCCCGGAACGGTAGAATTCCTGCATCTTCCTGGCTGAAGCCAGCGAAACTGTGTCGCCGCCCGGAACCACCAGGACGCGGAACTCCTCCCGGTTCTCCTGGTTGTCGAACACCAGCCGGCCTTTGTCGATGATGGTCCGGCCTTCGAGCACCTCGGGGTGCAGGTAGGTGTAATCCACTCGAATTCCCCGGAAGAGGAGTTCGCCGAGATCCATGTAGTCGATCTCCGGCGGCAGGACCCCGCCTTCCAGGGCATAATAGAAGTCCGTCGAGCTGCCCAGCCGCCGGGTGGCGCTGGTCGCCGGGGTGGCGAACGCGTAAGCCGACTGAAGCGCAGCGATCGGATACAACACCGCGACGTCCGCCACGTGCCTTCCGTGCCGCAACAGGTAGCTCAGGCGCCCAATGAAGCGCCCCATCTCGGCGCCGGGTTCCTCGGGACCTTCCCCGCCCTGCTGGTTTGGCCCCAGAGTCCATGTGTCTTTCCGCGAGCGGTTTCCAATCTGGAGGCTGACGCCCATCGCGAATTGATCCATCGCCGTCTTGTACACGGTCTTCTTGTCGAGTTGGCGGTACGCCGCATACGTCTCGGCCATGACCAGCGGCTTGTCCCAGTTAAATGCGGAAGAAGTCACAATCTTATAAGAGACGTTGGTGCGGCCCAGAAGCCAGATGTCGTCGACGCCTGGAATCTGCTGATGCTTGAAGACCTTCATCAGGTCGCCCGTGGTGGGGACTGGATTCCGCGATTCTTCCTGGTCCTGGTGGCCCGCCATGTCGATGCCGTGCGCGGCGCACCAGGCCGCGATCCGCCCGATAAAGTTGTCGGCGTACAAATCGGCGCGGTAGCCGAAAAGCGCGTTGCGCGCGGCAGCGGTCTCCGGGCCGATGTCGTACCAGAGAGCCGGATAGTACTTCATGGCCGAGTAGCCGTATTTCTTCTGGAAGCCCTGGTTGAAACCCGGCGTCCATGTGCGGCCGCTCACGTGGTGCAACGCCGGCTCGTCGTAAAAGGTCATCTTAATGACCTTCCCAAAGTACTCCTTAAAATTGGCGTAGTATTTGTCGTAAGTGATTTCGATGAACTTATCCACCGCACCCGCGTCGAGATAGTCGCAAAGGCCGCGCCGGAAAGCCGGATCCAGGTAAAAGACCATGAGCTTCCAGTTTCCCTTGGGAGCCTCGACCGCGACCGTGTTCTGGGCCGTCTTCCGATCGCTGACGTCGATGCGCTCATAGGTGCCCATGTTCATCAGGACCGCGCCGATGTATATGCCCTCGGAAATGGGAATGGCGACCTCCACCCTTGCGGGTCCCGCCACGTCTTTCTCGACCTTCTCCAGGCTCTTGGCGGCGTCCTTGGGATACTTCGAATAGAACAGGCCCCCCGCCGTACCGGTCGGGAACTGGACTTCGTCGTAGAGAACGCTCATCGGGAAATTGTTTTTCTGGCCCTCCTCGATGGCGATCCGGTAAAACTTGAAGTACTCGTCGCTGAGGTAAGCTACTCCGTTGTTGTTCGGCCTGCGCCCGGACGCTTTGAAGTACTCTTGGGAGAGGTTGGTCGTGGCGTTGCGGTCGGGAGTCATCATGAACCCGCCGTACGCGCCGGTTTGAGCGGCCTCCCGGATAGCGGCGGCGATGCCCGCCTCGGAGAGGCTGCTCATGTCGAAGTTGTACCAACGGTGGCCCCGGTACTCGCCCGGCGGGTCTTTGAAGACGCTGTAATCGATTTTCAGATCGGCGGGATTTTGACTTCTCGGCCCCAGCGCCTGCGACCATAACAGGAGCGGCGCGGCCAATGACAACGCGGCTAGAATGGGACGGGTCTTATTCACAAGTCCTCCCCTGGACCTTATTCTAGCCTGAGAAGGCCGCCCATCGGGGTGAATCGGATCACCCGGCGTGCGTTTCGGATTCTTCCGCGCGCGCGAGTTCGCCGGCGTAGCGCTTCAGATCCGCGGGCATGACGGTGACGAGGTCTTTCTCCATGTCCTCGCCGGTCTCGATCGCGTGCAGCAGGTGCAGGGCCGCCAGGCGCGCGCACCAGGGGTCGTCCATGTCGCGGCCGGTCTCGCGGCTCAGGTCGAGGAGGCTGGCGTGGGGAAGCGCGATGGTCTTTTCGGACCGCCCGCCGTTGTCATCCGTCAGAATGAACTTCACATCCACGGTGTCGGCGTTGCGCAGCGAGATGGCGGTTTGCAGCCATTTGAACATCACCTGGAACTTGCGGCCGAAAGGATCGGGTCCGGCTTCGAACTCGCGGAAACTGAGCATCTCTCGCTATTTTACAATGAGTGGAGATGCTGATTGCCGAACTGATTGCGCCGCGTGAAATGCGCCTGACGGAACACGAGATCGAAGAGCCCGGGCCGGGCGAGGTGCAGGTGCGCGTGAAAGCCGTGGGCCTCTGCGGCTCCGACCTCCACGCATATCTGGAGGGCGGGGTCGGCGACATGGCGAATCAGTACCCCATGGTGTTGGGCCACGAGCCTTCGGGCGTGCTGGTCAAGGCGGGGGCCGGCGTGACGGGCTGGTCGCCCGGCGACCGCGCCGCGCTGGAGCCCGCCCTCTACTGCTACCATTGCGAATTCTGCCGCACCGGCCGCCACAATATCTGCGCCAACATCCGGTTCCTCAGCAATTCGGGATATCCAGGTTTTTTCCGCGAGTTCCTGAATCTGCCGGTCTCCAACCTGCTACCCATTCCGAAGGGCCTCTCGTTCGAGGTTGCCTCGATGTTCGAGCCCCTGGCGGTGGCCATGCATTCCATGAAATTCGCGGCCGTTCAGCTTGGGGAGACGGCGGCGGTGTTCGGGGCGGGGCCCATCGGGCTGCTGACGGTAGCCTGCCTGAAGGTGGCGGGCGCGGGGCGTATCTGGGCCATCGAACCCTTGGCGCACCGGCGCGAACTGGCCCGGCGGATGGGCGCCGATGTGGCGCTCGATCCCGGCGAAATCGACGTGGTGCGGCAGATTCAAGCCGATACCGGCAACCGCGGAGTGGATTGCGCCATCGACTGCGCCGCCAAGGAGCACACCACCAACTGGGCGATTCGAGCGGCGCGCAACGGCGGCCGTGTGGTCCTCACCGGCATTCATTCCGGGGTGATGGTGCCGTTCGAAGTCTCGCCCATGCGGCGCAAGGAGCTGGCCATCTTCAATGTGCGCCGCGCGACCCACGAATCGGAGGCCGCGCTGGAGTTGCTGGCGCACCGCACCGAGTGGTTTGCCCCTTTGGTGACGCACACGCGCCCGCTGGAGCGGATCGCGGAAGCGTTTTCCATCAACGAGCAATACGCCGACGGCGTGGGCAAGATGGTGGTGGTGTAGAGCGCTACGGGAGCACCTGAAGTTTCAGGTCCCGGAAGGTGATCTCGTACCCCTCGGCCTCGAGGGCGATGTAGCCTTTGAGCAGGCCGCAATTCGGCAACTCGTTGACGACGACGCCATTGACCGCGAGCGTCAGGTGGCTGCCTTGCGCACGGAGCTCGTAGTGGTTCCACTCGCCCGCCGGCTTGACCCGGTTCTCTTTCATTTCTTTGCTCAGATTGAAACGCCTGAGCGCGCCATCGACGAAGTTATTTCCGAAAAGGTAACCGCCAGTGAGGGTGGTCTGCGCCTGGTAGTAGATTTCACCGAACTGCGACAGGCGGGCGCCGACGCCGCTGTTGTAGCGCGTTTCCCCCTCGCCGCGCGGGGTAAAGCGCCAGTCCACCGCGAAGACGAAATCGGCCAGCTCCTTGTCGTAGCGGAGCCATTCATGTCCCCCGTCGCCGGCACAGATGAGGGTGTGCTGGGCGGGGTCCACCCGCCATTGCAGCTTGGGCTTGACGCCGTCGATGGCGGAAAAGGGAATGCGGGTCCAACCATGGAGGGCCTCGTCGGGCAGCAAGTCCACGGAGCCCGCGGATTGGCCGGAGGCCGCACCGGTGGCGAGCATGGCGGCCACCACGGTCAAAGCCGAAGCCATCAGAAAATAAATGCGCCAACGTGTCATAACAAGCTCAGTGTAAACGATTCGGGGCCATGGTGGGGCATGCTTGAGAGGACCTTGCAGAATAAACCCTCGCGGCAGGCATGGGCGAGTTCCTGGCGCTGTTCGTCGACTGGTCGCTACGTCAGAGCGTTACTGAATCAATGCAGATTGAGATTTGCGCCCAGATTAGCCCACCCAGAGACACACCTATTCCTTTCATTCCAGACCGGGATGTCGGGCTGCCATTTCGTCGATTCAGTCGGGACCGTGGATCCCTCCACTATTCATCTTTCAACCGCGAGAAGGCGCGTTCCACTGCGGTGCGCTCGCGAAAACGGACCCGCTGATGGGGGTCCATCGCCGGCGGCGGTAGCCGGTGCCTTACAGCGTCCGGATATATAATATAGTCTCCAGATAGAGATTGAAGGAGGAACACAAAATGAAACGTCATGTTCATGTTGCGGTGCTCGCGGTGCTGGTTTTGGCGCCGCTGGCCGCCCAAACGCCGCAGGGCTGGAAGCAGCGCGTCGATCGCAGCGCGGCAGCGTCGGACCCCGACGCCGCAGGCGCGATCAAGTTCGTAACCATGGGATCGGGTTTCCACGCCACGAATCCCCAAGCGGCGGTGTACTGGAATCCGGCGAATACCGCGGCGGGCGCTTATACTCTCAAGGGCACGTTTACGCTGATGAAGCCAAGCGGCCACACCAACTATTACGGGCTGGTGTTTGGCGGCAGCGCTCTCGAAGGCGCGGACCAGGCCTATCTGTACTTTGTGGTAGCGCAGGACGGGACGTGGCTGCTCAAGAGCCGCGCCGGCAGCGCCACCCCCATCGTGGCGCCGAAGACGCCCAACGACGCGGTGAAGAAACCGGACGCCAGCGGACAATCCACCAATGCCCTCGAAGTGCGCGTGGGCGCCGATAAGGTCGACTTCGTGGTGAACGGCGTGGTGGTCCACTCGGAACCCAAGAGCGGAGCGATGGCCAAGACCGACGGCATCTACGGAATCCGCATCAACCACCTGCTCGAGGTTCAGGTGGACGGGTTCTCGGTCTCGAAGTAGCGGTCCGAACTCAACAACACTTCGCCTGCGCGTACCGGGCGCGCTGCCGCGCCTCGGAGAACCGCCGCCATTCCTCGGCGGAGTGCGGGTGCCCGTGCGCCGCCAGGTGCCGCTGGTAGGCACTCTCGTCGGCGAGCTCGCGCAGCAGCGCCAGAATGAACCTGCCCAGGCGCCTCATAACTCCTCCGCCCGCAATTGCGAAAGCACGAAGGGCGCTTCGCACACGCGGGCGTCCCGCGTGCCTCGCAGGATTCCGATCCAGACGCGCATGGAATCCAGCAGAATGGTCGCCACCAGCACCAGGAAGACGCCGCACAGTACGGCGTCCAGCCGCGCGTTGAAGATCAACGTCTGGGTGGCCGCCGGGTTCGCCGCCGTGCCGGCGCGCAAGGATGCTTCCAGCCGGTCCGCCTGCGCCAGAAAACCGATCGCCGGAACGGGAGAGAAAATCTTCTGCCACGCGGCCGTGAACGTCACCGTGACCAGCCAGGCCAGCGGCACGCAGGTGATCCACAGATATTTCGCGCCGTGCATCTTGAGCAGGATGGTGGTGGCCACCGACAGCGCGATGGCGGCCAGCAACTGGTTGGCGGTCCCGTACAGCGGCCACAGCGAATTGATTCCGCCCAGCGGATCGCGCACGCCTTGAATCAGGAAGTAGCCCCACGCCGCCACGATCAGCGCGCTGGTTGCGACCACGCCCGGCATCCAGCTTGTGCGGCCCAGCGGTTTCCAGACGTGCCCCAGGAAGTCTTGCAGCATGAAGCGGCCCACGCGCGTGCCGGTGTCGAGGATGGTGAGGATGAAGAGCGCCTCGAACATGATGGCGAAGTGATACCAGAAGCCGATCACCGCCCGTCCGCCGCCGCCGCGCGCGAAGATGTGGGCCATCCCCAGTGCCAGGGAAGGAGCGCCGCCGGTGCGGTAGAACAGGGTCTGCTCGCCCACGTCGCGCGCCAGGTTCGTCATGTCCGCCACCGTCACCGGGAATCCCCACGAGGAGATGGTCGCCACCGCCGCGGCGGGCGTCGAGCCCACGGCCGACGGGGGCGAATTCACGGCGAAGTACACGCCCGGCTGGAGCACGCAGGCCGCAATCATCGCCATGATGGCGACGAAGCTTTCGAGCACCATCGATCCATAGCCCACCGGCCGTGCGTTCCCCTCTTTCGCGATCATTTTCGGGGTGGTGCCCGAGGCGATCAGCGCATGGAAGCCGGAGATGGACCCGCAGGCGATGGTGATGAAGCAGAAGGGAAAGATCTTGCCCGCGAAAATCGGCCCGGTCCCGTCGACGAAGCGCGTGAACGCCGGGAGCTGAAGCTCAGGCCGCACGAACAGGATGCCGACTCCCAGCATCAAAATCACCCCCAGCTTCACGAAGGTGCTGAGGTAGCCGCGCGGCGCCAGCAGCAGCCAGA
>PMYB01000047.1:36696-38416 GCA_003170915.1 Bryobacterales bacterium
CCCGCGAAGATCGCCGCCATCACCAGAACGATACCTATGGCGGAGCATTCCAGCACTTTGGCGGGCCGCCAGTAGCGCAGGTAGAGGCCCATGAACACGGCGATCGGGATGGTGGCCGCGATGGTGAAGGCGCCCCACGGGCTTCCTTTCAGCGCGTTCACCACCACCAGCGCCATCACCGCCAGCATGATGATCATGATCAGCAGCACCGTAACCAACGCGGCGAAGCCCGCCACCTTGCCGATCTCTTCCCGCGCCATCTGGCCCAACGACTTGCCGTCGCGCCGCATGGAGGCGAACAGGATGACGAAATCCTGCGCCGCCCCGCCCAGCACCGCCCCAATAATGATCCACAGCGTTCCCGGCAGGTAGCCAAACTGCGCCGCCAGCACGGGACCCACCAGCGGGCCCGGCCCGGCGATGGCGGCGAAGTGGTGGCCGAAGAGAATCCACTTGTTGGTGGGCTCGAAATCCTGGCCGTCGCGCAGCCGCTCGGCGGGCGTAGCGCGCCGGTCGTCGAGCGCCAGCACGCGCGCCGCGAGGAACCGGGAGTAGAACCTGTAACCCGTGGCATAGGAGCAAGCCGCTGCTAGCACCAGCCAGATGCTGTTGATATGTTCGCCGCGATTGAGGGCGATCGCGCCCAGACAGAACGCCGCGGTCACCGCCACGGCGGCCCAGAATAGATGAGTTAAAAACTTCACGCCTAGAGTCTACTAAACATGGCGTCTTTCCTGTTTGCGGGGCAACCGCTCTCTTACGTTCGCGGCTCGGCTAGAACCGTTTCAGCGCGCGCAGCAGGGAAGCGGTGGTGCCGCCGGAATGCAGTTCCACCGAGTGAACGGGTTTCCAGTTCTCGTCCATGGTCCCGATGTAGACGGCGGCCTGGCGGGCGCTGCCCATCAGGATCACGGTGTACTTGCGGTCCGGGTAGCCGAGCGCGCGGTACTGAAGCTCGCCCGACTCGCTCTGCCAGCGGTCGGAGGCGGGCTTCCCCAGCTTCTGCACCACGGCGAGGTAATCGTCGCGGCTGGTCAGGGCGAGGTACTGCTGGTCCTTGGTGGTGAAGACCACGCTCTGCCTGACCTCGCCCACCTGGGTCAGGCGGAGGGCCGCCAGGCAGAGGAGAACGGCCACGGGCAACGCGGCGCCGATCAGCTTGAAGATGCGGCGGTCGTTGGATTCCAGCCGGATGCCCACCACGGACGCGGGCGCGCCGCGGTCCGGAACGCCCCCGGATGCCAGGGGAGAGCCGCCCACCGCAACGGGCATCTCGATCACGCGCCGCTGGNNGAGATCCAGACCTCCGCACCGCTCTTGGAGTTGACCACCAGGATCTCCGACCATGTGGCCTTCCGGAAGAGCCACTCGTTGTGCTCGATGTTGACAATCGGCGGATAGAACGAGAATGGCCGGGTGGTCAGGTGTTCGAGCGAGGGCGGAATGGGCGGGGAGGCCATGACCTGCTGAATAAGTAGTGTACCTACTTGCGCCCCACCAGGCGCAGCCGCACACTGAATGCGCGGACCTGTCCTCCTCCGTACCTCAGGAATTGGGGCGTCCCCTGAACGTTGTTGACCACGTTGGCGTTTAGCGTGCCAGTCAGATTGTTGTACCCAAAACGCCAGGCCCACAAATAATGCAAGGCGCGAAACTTGCGCTCGAAGTGCAGGTTGAGGTTGAAGTAATCGGGAAAGCGCCGGGAGTTCGGCGGACCCAC
>PMYB01000170.1 GCA_003170915.1 Bryobacterales bacterium
CGCTCGATATCGGCGGCGACGCTTTCCCCTTCGCGCGCCAGCTCGAAAAGCGTGTCGAGATCGTCGGTCATGGCGCGGATGCGGCCGTCGCTGGCGATGAACTCTTCCAGCCGCTTGCGGTCGCGCATTACCTTCTGGCTCTTCTCGGGCTGGTTCCAGAAGTCCGGAGCGGCGATCTGCTGTTCGGTTTGAGCTAGTTTCTGCTTCTGCGCGGGGGCGTCAAAGATACCTCCGGACGGCCAAAGCCTGGTCGCGGAGGGACAGGTACTCGCGGTCTAACTCTTCCAAGGTCATGTTATTCAATCCAATTCTAACAAATAAGCGGCCTTGCCGACGCTGCGGGCGCGCGTCTTACCTATCTGTACGGAGGCGCCCTCGGCCTCGTGGATATGGCCGCAGAAGAAATATTCGGGCTGGTATTTCAGAATGAAATCGCGGACCGCGGTCGAGCCGGCATGCACGCCGGGGCCGATCTGGTCGAGCGCGGTGCCGTAGGGCGGCGCATGGCAGACCAGCACCAGCGGAGCGAGATCGGCAAAGCGCTGGAGGCGGGCGGCAATCTGCGGTTCGCTGTACTCGCCGGGGGTGTTAAAGGGCGTCGGGTTGGAATAGCCCAGCCCCGCGATGTGCCACTTTCCGGCTTGAAAGTGGCGCTCGTGAAAATTGTGAAGCCCATAGCGCGCGCACATCCCGGAAACCTGGTCGGCCGATTCGTGGTTGCCGGGGAGCACGTAGACCTTGTCGCCGCGCGAGTGCAGGATCTCTCCGCAGCGCTCGATGCCCTTGGACCACGTGAGCTGGTCGCCGGCGGCGATGTAATAATCCGCCTCCACGCCGAGCAGGCGTTCGAGCGTCTTCCAATCGGTATGTATGTCGGAGAAGATCAACAGCTTCAATGAGTGCATCTTAGCGCAGGATCGGTATACTTTGGATATCGGGACGTTCCATGGGTGAATACGACACTGAACTTTCGAAAATCGTGGCTGAATTGAACCGCGCGGCGCCGAGCCAGAAGACGGCGGCGCGCCTGCCGCAGTCCACCGCGTCGCTGGATCAATTGCTCGCGTTTGCGGCCAGCCGCAACGCTTCCGACGTGCTGCTGATTGCGGGCGCGCCCGCCATGCTGCGCGTCAACGGCAACCTGGCGCCGGCTTCGGGAGCGCTGCTGGAAGCGGAGGACGTCCGGAGCCTGCTGCTGCCCTTGCTCGAGCCGGCGCAGTTGGAGGAGTTGCGGGAGAAGAAGTCGGTGGACCTGGGCTTCGTGCGCGAGGGCCTGGGCCGCTTCCGCATCAACATTCATCATCAACGCGGCACGCTGGCGGCCAGCATCCGGCTGCTGCCCGCGCGCATTCCGTCGCTCGAGTGGCTGCATCTGCCGGCGTCGCTGGCCAAGCTGGCCGAACGCAGGCAGGGGCTGGTGCTGGTGACGGGTCCCACGGGGTGCGGCAAGACCTCCACGCTGGCGGCGCTCATCGACCTGGTCAACACGCGCCGCGCGGCGCACGTGGTCACCATCGAAGACCCCGTCGAATACCAGCACGCCAACCGCAGCGCCATCATCGAGCNNGGTCGGGATACCCCCGATTTCGCGGTGACGTTGCGCAGCATCATGCGCCAGACCCCGGACGTCATCCTGGTGGGTGAAATGCGCGACGCCGAGACCATGGCGACGGCCCTCACGGCCGCGGAAACCGGCCACCTGGTGCTTTCCACGCTGCACACCAACGATGCCATCCAGGCGGTGAGCCGCATTCTCGACGCGTTCCCGGCCGCCAATCAGCCGCAGATTCGCCAGCAATTGTCGCTGGCGCTCGCGGCCGTGATCGCGCAGCAGCTTGTGCCGGGCGTGGACGGCGTGATGCGCTGGCCGGCGACCGAAATCATGATCGCCACCGACGCCGTGCGAGCGCTGGTCCGCAAGGGCGAAGACCACCAGCTCCGCTCGCAGATCTCGGTGGGCCGCGCCGATGGCATGATGACCATGGAGCAGTCCCTCGCCGACTTGGTGCGCGCCGGCCGCATTACGCGCGAAACGGCGCTGGCGCATTGCTTTCGCACGGACGATTTCGAGCGGTATTTGGGGTAACACCAGGGAGGGAACACCATGCGTAGACGTTCATTTCTCGCGGCTGCTGCGGCATTGGGTGGCATGCCGATGATTTCACCAAGAGTTCAGGGGGCAACCAAATCGGCCAATCTGAAGATTACCGGCGTTGAAATCTGGCGGGTAACAGGCAATCCGGATCGGATGAAGGCGTACCAGGCAAGCTTTGGCCATGGGACGACGAGAAATTTGAGAAACCTGCCAGCCAGCCAGTTGTATATGAAACTACTTACGAACGAAGGCGTCGAGGGTTTCTATGGGACGTTCGATCAGACTGCGGCCAATGCCGTAATGGGAATGGCCCGAGATGTTATCGGCCAGGATCCGCTCGCCATCGATACCATATGGGAAAGGATGCACGGTGGCGCTCATAGGTATAGCGGAACCTACATGTTCGGTGTGAGCACCATAGACAACTGCCTCTGGGACCTGAAGGGGAAGTTTTTGGGTGTTCCGGTTTACCAACTTCTCGGCGGTTCGCGGAAGACTTTTGATGTCTATGCAAGCTGCATAGGACAATCCTTGGAACCCGACCGGGTCGGCGAGAGTGCCGCCCAGTTGAAGAAGGAAGGATACAAATCGCAGAAATGGTTCCCCACGCGCATGCCATCGGACGGCCAAATGGGATACGAGGAGAACGTGGCGCTGATCCGGATCCTCCGCGAAAGCGTCGGGGAGAATTACGATATCATGATCGACGCGTTGCTGAGATGGGACCTTCCCTATGCGATGAGATGGTGTAAAGATGCGGAACAATACCGCCCGCGCTGGCTCGAGGAACCGGTTCCGACAGCGGGCCAGGTTGAGAGTCTTGCCCGCCTGCGACAGATGACTTTTATTCCGATCGCGACCGGCGAGCATTCCTACGGCCGCTGGGATGCCCAGGATCTCATCGAGCACCATGCCGTCGATGTCATTCAGATCGACCCGGAATGGGGCGGCGGCATCAGCGAGCTGGTGAAAATCTGCACGCTCGCCTCCGTGCATGGTCTGATTGTCTGTCCCCATAACCAGAGATCGACCGCGTTGGCTCAC
>PMYB01000186.1 GCA_003170915.1 Bryobacterales bacterium
AAGAAGGCTTCCCCGAAGAAGAAGCCCGCGAAAAAAGGCGCCAAGAAGCGCTGAGTGCGGCGGCCCGGAGGGTCGCTGTGCTTAACTCTCTTTTTTCACCACGCGCCGGCAGCGCTCAAACAACTCTAGCAGCGCTTCGGCGTGCTCTTCCGCCGAGCGCGCCAGGGGTTTTCCCGAGAACCCCGCGGAAGACTGCGCGGCCTTTCCGTGTCCCGTGGTCACCGCAATGAACTTCATCAGCTCCAGCGCCACTTCGTCCTGGCTTCGCGCCCCGCTTGGCGCGGTCCCGCTATCGGAAGTGCTGCCGGTGGATGTTTCTGGTTCGGCCATCTGTGATGGATTCCTCCGTGTGATACAACTCTAGGTTACCGCTCTTTCTTCCCGATGCCGCTTACGGCTGTCCGGCATGTACGAAAAATGCGAGGAGGCGCCCAGTCTCATCTGCTCGAGGCTGACGACGGCAATTGGTACGTCGTCAAGTTTCGCAATAATCCCCAGCATCGCCGCATCCTGGTGAATGAGCGGCTCTCCGCGACGCTGCTGGACTACCTGAAGATTGCCACTCCCGAGACCGCCCTGATCCAGGTCGGCGCCGCGTTCCTGGACGCCAACCCGGAAGTCCACCTGCTTCTGGGGACCCAGCGCATCGCCATCGAGCCCGGGTGGCACTTCGGCTCGCGCTACCCCGGCGACCCCGGCCGCACCGCGGTTTACGATTTCCTCCCCGACGCGCTTCTGCCGCAGGTGGTGAACCTGGAGGATTTCCGCGCCATCCTGGTGTTTGACAAGTGGACGGGCAACGCCGATGGCCGCCAGTCGGTGTTCTACCGCGCACTGGTGCGGCGCGGAGAATCCGGGGCGCCCGCTGGGCCGGGTCGTCCCGGTTTTGTGGCCCGCATGATCGATCACGGTTACACCTTCAACGGGCCGAACTGGGATTTCCCCGAATCGCCCCTGCAAGGTATTTACGCTCGCCGCCTGGTCTATGAGGCGGTGCGCTCCCTGGAGGACTTTCGGCCCTGGCTGGACCTGGTCATGGACTTCCCCGAGGAGGTGATCGACCAGGCCTGGAAGGGTATTCCCCCGGATTGGGTGGAAGGCGAAGAAGACGCCCTCGAACAACTTCTGGAGCGCCTCTTTGAGCGGCGCAAGCGGCTGCCCGACCTGATCGGCTCCTGCCGCCAGGCCAAGACCGACCCCTTCCCCAACTGGAAGTAATCTTCAGCGCGCTAAAATAAGCACGTGCTTCATCGTCACATCCTTCACAACGGCGCCATCCACGAAGTTTCCGATCCGGTGCTCTCTCCGGGCCAGACCGGCCTGCTTTCCGGATGGGGCGTGTTCACCACCTTACGCGTGGCCGATGGCGTGCTTTTCGCCTTCGAGCGCCACTGGGCGCGAATCCGGCGGGACGCCGCGGCATTCCACATCCCCATTCCGGACGATACCGGCGAGGTGCGACGGAAACTGCTCGAACTGGTGGAGGCCAACCAGGCGCACAACGCCACGCTCCGGCTGGCGATTGTCCGTAACGGCCCGGGTATGTGGGCGGACCCCTCCGTGGGCCGCCCGAGCGACCTGATCGCTCTCACGGCCGATTCCAAAGAGTGGGGCGATGGCGTCAAGCTGGCGTACGTCCGGGACGCCCGCCACGCCGCATGCCCTTTCGCCGGGACCAAGATTCTCTCCTGGGCCATGAACCTGACCTGGCTCGAATCCGTGCAATCCCGCGGCTTCGACGAAGCGATTCTCCTCAACGAGCGCGGCGAGGTGGCCGAGTGCACTTCGGCCAACATATTTGTCGCCAACGGTAGCCAGGTGTGGACGCCGCCCCTCAGCTCCGGCTGCCTGCCGGGGATCACCCGTGAGGTATTGCTCGGCGATATCCACCTGCCCGGAATCAAGATCGGCGAGAAGGCCCTGATGCCGGCGGACCTGGAATCCGCGGACGAGGTCTTTATCACTTCCACCACGCGCGATCTGCTGCCGGTCGTGCAGATTGAAGAGAAGAAGGTGGGCCGATCAGAGCGCGCGCGGCAGACCCTGGAACGAGCATTCTCGGAGTTCGTGAAGCGCTACGTGGCGGAGCGCAAAAAAAAAGGTTCCAAGTGATCCGATTTGCAGCCTTGCCCACCACCGGCATGCCCGGTACTGAACATCGCAATCGGGAGCGCTGAACGCTTCGCCTCTCCGCTCCCCAGCAACCGTTTTCTCCGGCCACCGGATCAATGCTTCCTGGCGCGTCGCAGCCTTTCTTCTCTCCCCATCGGGGCTGGTCGCCCGTAACGGCCTTTCCCTCGCCCGCAACGACTCCCGTTTGCGCGAAACCCATTCCGGGGTCAAAGGTCCCGACCTGCTACTTCGCTCCCTGCTACCTGGCTCCCCCTGCCCGTTCGGCCCTTCCGCTCTGCTACCAATGCCGGTTCGCCCCGGCCTCGGCCGCTTCACCGCTTCTGGCCCGTTGCAGCTTTGCCAAATAGCCCGGCTGATGGCGCCTCCCACCTCCACTCCCCTTCGGGACTTTTACCTCCCTCGGGATCAAAGCGTTCAGCAGAATTTGCCGCCTGCCAAGCCCACCTTCCGAATCCGCCCGATCTCCTCTCGCTCCCCGCAGCCCGTTTCTATCACTAGATCTCTCGGCTGCGGATCACCGTTCCAGGTCCGCTACGTTTCCGGAGGCTTGCTGTTCCTCAAACCTCTTGGAACCTCTCCTAATATGACCTCACGACGATTTTTCGTCAATTCTTTTTTGATGCGCCGATGTACTTTTCCTCAAGTTATTTGTGCCATGTTTCTAAATAGTTACAGAAGTGTGCCGTGAATTGCCTGTGAATAAATCAGGGGCTGGGTATCGTGTTTTGCTGCTCCAGCTTCAGAATCATGCCGTTGTCGGTGGCCAGCCAGATGTCGTGGTCGTCGGCCGCCGCCATGGTGGTGCGGTTGGCCACTGCGCGGTAGTCCACCTCGATGTCGGTCCAAGTGGAAAAGTCCCGGCTCTTCAGCACCCTCACCCTGCCCGGAACCACACTACGCAGCTCGCCGGCTACCACAATGCCCGAGAGATAGCCCGTGCCGTCCGGAGTCACCGAGACATCCGTGACGGCAAACTGCTTGTCCCGGTAAATCCTTTCGTTACCACCCGCGGGCCATTTGATGCGGTAGACCTCGCTGGGATACTGGAACGTTTCCGAAAACTCGACCAGCCCCAGGCCCGCGCCTGGCGGTCCGAAACGGATGTGCGTAACCTGGCCGAATACCGAAGCGGAAGCGGACTTCCAGGTCTTGCCGCCGTCGTGGGTCTCGAGCGACAGCCCGAGATGGGGCCATTCGCGATGGTGCAGGGCCGCCTCCGGGTCGATCCACGCCGGCAGTTGCGGCGTGAACGCCCGTTCCGGCGGCCGGTTCCAACCGGTGATAACGCCAAGCTGGGGCGTGGCAAACGCGATCCACTCGTACGCGGAGCTCTCGACCGTTCCGGGTTGTTCGGCGGCTGCCGCCACGCGCGTCCACTGCTGGCCTCCATCGTGGGTCTCGAGCACGGTCTTCCTGGCGCCGGCGGCCCAACCGTTCTTCTCGTCCTTGAAGTACACCCGAAAGATCTGGCCCGGAACCCGGGGCATCTTGGTCCAGCTCTTTCCCGCCTCCGTGGTCTGCCACAGACCCTTCTCCGTCACCATCCACCCGATGTTTTCATTCAGGAAGAATAGCGAGAGAGGCTCTTCTTTGAGTGGGACAAGCTGCCAGTGGGCGCCGCCATCGGAGGTCACCAGCGCCACGGGCCGTTGGCGACTGCCCTCGTGGATGCTTCCCACCGCCACGCCGCGCACGGCCGACGCAAACGAGAGGTCGCCGATGGCCAGGGAAGACTTATTCCGATCATAGAAGTACTGCACCTGCCAGCGTTGGGCGTCGAGCGGCGTCACCCACGCCACCAGCGCCACCAGCGCGCCTAGGAACCGAGCGAATGAAAACGTCACAATGCTTCTATTGTTTCATTGCGACAGGTCCGGAGGAAAGCACCAGTTCCACGTGATTGGCCGATTCCACCGCGGTGGGGGCCATGCGGGCGAGCACCAGGACGCATCCCACCTGTTCGCCGACCGTGGTGAGCACCTCCATTTCGCCGCCGGTATGCTGGTGGGGCAGCCGGTGCTGCACGTTGATCACGCCCACCACCCGGTTGCGGGCGGTCACTGGCGCGGAAAGGAACGCCTCGTAGGTGTCTTCCTCCAGCTCGCCGAATTTCTTGAACCGTGAATCCTTGTATGCCTCGCGCGAAATCGCCAGCAGGCGGCGCTCGCGCGCCACCCAGCCCGTCAGGCCCTCATTCCATTTCATTCGCAGCTTCCCGATGGTGGAGGGGTGCGGCGTGTTGGAAGCGCACAGCACCAAGTCCTCGCCGTCGAGGAGGTACATGAGACAGGAGTCGCATTGGGTGAACTCCACCACCAGAGAGACGATACCTTGCAGAACTTCGGTCAGGCTCATTTCCCGGACCATGAAGCGGCTGATCTTTTGGAACAGGCGCAACTGCTGCTCGGTCTTTTGCAGGCGCCCCTCGAGATCTCTGGCTTTCGGCACTCCTCCATTATAGTCTTGGCTTGGTGCCGCGCCGGCGGTCTACAATTAATTGAGCGGGCGCAAATGTAATGATAGAGAAGGACCCGGAGAACGCAGTAGCCACATGGAAGGCGCCGGAGTGCCCCTTCACAATTGAGTATTCCCTCAGAGCGCTGGACGATATCCGTCTGGCGGTGATGGATGCTTTTTTTTCGCTGCCGCGCGGCGGCGCTGAAATCGGCGGGATTCTGCTCGGACAGAGTATGAAGCGGCGGCTCGTGATCGAGGATTATGTGGCTCTCGATTGCGAGCACGCGTACGGACCGTCGTTCGCGCTTTCCCCGCGAGACCAGGCCAGATTGGCGGAGCTGCTGGCGGAGCGGAATCCGGACCGGCTGAAGCCCGTCGGCTGGTACCACTCCCACACGCGCAGCGAGATTTTCCTTTCCGAGGCCGACCAGGATCTTCACAACCGCTGTTTCCCCGAACCATGGCAGGTAGCCTTGGTGCTGAAGCCGCACACCTTTCATCCCACCAGGGCGGGCTTTTTCTTCCGGGAGACGGACGGATCGATTCATGGAACGGCCAGCTACCAGGAATTCGTGCTGGCGCCATTGCCGGTTCGTCCCGTTCCGGCCGGAGTCGCGCCGGCGACGGAGCCCGGGCCTTCCGCGCGTCTCCGGCACGGGCCGGGTCCGCGGGGACCGGTGATCACGGTGGCAGCCGAGCGGGCGGCTCAGGGGCCCGCGCCGCCCGCGGAGCCGGCATCTGAGGCGCTACCGGCTGATCTGCCGCTGCCGAATTTCCTCGCACCGCCCGCCCAGCGGAAGTCGCGCTGGTTTGTTGTGACCGGGCTGGCGATCACCATCGGCCTGGCGATTGCGGCGGCAGCGTACCAGACCCGGTACCTCTGGCTGCCCGGGCTGATGGCGGCGATTCGGCCCGCGCCCGAGCTTTCCATCGGGCTCAACGCGATCGATATCGACGGCCAGTTGCAGATCCAGTGGGACGGCAACTCTTCCGCGGTGCGCCAAGCAACCGACGCCATCCTGGAGATTGACGACGGCCCGGTTCCCCGGGACATCCAGTTGGACGCGCGGCGCCTGAAAGCCGGCACGATCACTTACGGCCGCCAGGGCGAACGAGTTGACATCAAGCTGGCCATCCGCCTGCCCAATGGACAACAGGCCCGCGGAGCGACCAGTTTTCTGGGAAAACTTCCCGAGCGGAAGCCGCCACCGGAAGACCCGGAGATCCGCAAGCAGAGAGACCAACTGGCCCAGGAAGCCGCCAAACTCAGGTCGGACCTGGCGGCGGAGGTGGCGCGCACCAGGAAGCTCGCGCAGTCCCTCGACCAGGTGAAGAAGGTCCTCCAGGAGCAGCAGCGCAAGCGCTTGGACAACCAAAGCCCCGAGAGGTAGGGTGTGTCGCTGGGAACAGACAGCCGCGTTAGCCGACCGTGGAGAACGTCGCGAAGGTTGCGGCGTAGCACGACGGGAAAGCAGTACAAGCCGAAGTTCGAGGCGAAGGTGGCGCTGGAGGCGACCCGGGCGAGCGGCCCGGCGGGACTGCGCGTGGTCCGAATCCTCGAGGCGGCCAGCAAGTCCTTGCAGGGGCGGGGCGAGTTGGTGGAACTGAAGGCCCAGGAGACCATCGCATGATTCCTTACGTCGATTTGAAGGCGCAGTATCGCAGCATCAAAACGGAGATCGACGCCGCCATCGCGAACGTGCTGGAGAGCAGCGCGTTCATTCTGGGGAAGGAGGTTGCGGCCTTCGAGCGGGAGTTTGCGGCGTACTGCGACGCGCGCCACGCCATGGGGGTGAATTCCGGAACCAGCGCTCTGCACCTGGCGCTGCTCGCCGCGGGCGTGGGACCGGGCGACGAAGTGATCACCGTTCCGTTCACGTTCGTAGCCACGGTAGCGGCCGTCCTTTATACCGGTGCCACGCCGGTGTTCGTGGACATCGACCCCTGTTCGTACACCATCGATGTCAAGCAAATCGAAGCTGCTATCACTCCCCAGACAAAAGCGATTCTTCCCGTGCATCTTTACGGCCAGGCCGCCGACATGGATCCGATTCTGGACATCGCCCGCCGGCGCAACCTGGTGGTGATCGAGGATGCCGCCCAAGCGCACGGAGCCGAGTACAAGGGCAGGCGGACCGGCGGCATCGGCGACCTGGGTTGTTTCAGCTTCTACCCCGGAAAGAACCTCGGCGCGTATGGCGAGGGCGGCGCCGTGGTCACGAACAATCCGGAGTACGCCAACACCATCCGGATACTTCGCGACTGGGGGCAATCGCGCAAGTACTATCACGATCTCCGGGGATTCAATTACCGGCTGGAGGGAATCCAGGGGGCTATTCTGCGGGTAAAGCTCCAGCACCTGGAAGCGTGGACCGAAGCCCGGCGCGCCAATGCCCGCATCTACTCCGAGCAATTGGCTGGGGCTGGAATCGGAATCCCGTGCGAGATGCCCTATGCGCGGCACGTTTATCATGTCTATGCGATCCGCGTTCCCAACCGCGACCGTGTGTTCCAACATTTGAATGCGTCGGGCGTCCAGGCGGGCATCCACTATCCCATCCCGGTGCATCTTCAACCGGCTTATCGGGACGCCAGATACAAGGAAGGGGACTTTCCGGTTGCGGAGTCGGTCGCTCGCGAAGTGCTCTCCTTGCCGATGTTTCCGGAGCTGACGCCGGCGCAGATCGACGAAGTCTGCGCAGCGGTCCGCGGCGGTTTGGCAGGCGCATGAAGGCTTTGATCGTGGGGGCCGGCGCCCAGGGGGCGGCACGCGGCTTTCGGGTTCGTGGACGACGCGAGCGATCTCAATAATACGGCGAGGTGGACTACAATTATCGCACGACCGATGTCCAGGCCGCTTCGGCGCGACGCGCTGGCAGCGAGCGCTTGAATCGGCTGGAGCGAACTGGACCTGAAAGCGGCTGGTGAAGACGGATATGGAGATCTCAGTCGTATTTCCGGCGTACAACGAAGAAATGAATCTCGAGTCGGCCATGACCCGCGCGCTGGAAGCCCTGCGGCCGCAGTTCTCGGCGTTTGAAGTCATCATCGTTGAGGACGCCAGCACGGACTCTACGGGAGCGTTGTGCGACCGGTCGGCGGCCGTCCATCCGGAAATCCGCGTTCTCCATAATCCGAAAAACCTCGGCCAGGGCGGCAGCCTGGTGCGCGGTTTGGGAGAGGCGCGGTACGATCTGGTGATTCATAACGCGATGGATTACCCGTTCGATCTCCGCGACCTCAGCCGCATGACGCCGCTTTTGGAGCGGGCCGATATCGTGGTGGCCGCCCGCAGGTCACGGGCAGGGTATTCGCCTTACCGGGTCCTGACCTCGGTGGTGCATCGCGCTCTGCTCCACCTGCTCTTTCCCCTGCATCTCCGGGATTACAGTTTCGTGCGGCTTTACCGCCGCTCGGTTTGGGAGGCGCTGAAGGTCGAAGCGAGGAGCACCGCGTTTGTCGCCCCGGAGGCGCTGATCCGGGCGTATGACCTTGGCTACCGGATCGAGGAAGTCGAAATCGAATATCATGCCCGGACCGCGGGCGTGGCAACCTCCGGTAAGCCCAAGGTGATCCTTCATCCGCTTCGGGACATGTTTCGCTTCTGGTGGAGGCGGCGTGTGGGCAAAACGCGGGGCGCGCGCAGGACCGCTCGGTGATTCTTCCGCTCTTCCACCAGTTGTCCGGCGCCGACCAGGAGGCGGTGGCTGAAGCTTTTCGGGAAGCCCTGGCCGGACGCCGGGCCGGCCGATAGTTCCGGCGCCAAAAGATGTCCGCCAACAGCCCACAAACGGCCTCCCGCGCAACGGACTTTTTTCACAATGTCTTGTGGAGTTGGCTCGGCGTTCTCTTCAGCCTTGTTGCCGGGCTTCTTCTTTCGCCCTACGTGATTCATCACCTTGGCGATGAACGATATGGCATCTGGGTGCTGGTCTTCTCCCTGGTGGACTATTACGGCTTGGTGGATTTCGGGTTTCGGTCGGCGGTTGTAAAGTACGCAGCCCATTTTCGCGCTACCGGCGAGATGGATCGCCTGGAGACGTTGATCGCCACGGGCCTCGTGTATTTCTCGATCGCGGCTATCGTCGTGGCCGCCGCTTCGTTCGCAATCGCGCGCAATGTTACTCGCTGGTTCAATGTTCCGCCCCGCGACGCGGATGCATTTCGTTTCCTGACCATCACGGTCGGCATTGCGTTTGCGTTGGGCGTCGTCTTCAGCACGTGTACCGCGGTTCTGGAGGGCTATCAGCGATTCGATATTACCAGCCGCATCATGATCGTGAACAACGCCGTCCGGGTGAGCGGCTGTTTTGCGGCGATCTACCTGGGCTTCGGGCTCAAAGCCATGGGGATTTGCGTGTTGGGGGGCCAGATTATCGGCTATGCCCTTACTTACTGGTCGCTTCGACGCATCTTACCTGGGAGGACGTTCGCTCCGCGAAAGGCGAGACTCTCGTCCTTGCGCCAGATGCTGTCGTACGGCGCCCACACCTTCGTCGCCAATATCTCACTCATCGTTCTAAACCAGGATGCGCCGCTGCTGATTGGTCATTTTCTATCGGCCAGGCTGGTCGCTTACTATTCTTTCCCGCTGCGATTGCTGAGTTACTCGGTGGACCTGGTAGGCCGCCTGGGGATGGTCACCGGCACAAAGGCAGCCGAACTGACTGCCTATGGCGATATGAAAACCATTGCCCGCATGGCGATCCTGGTGAACCGGTACTGCCTGATGATGTTCCTTCCGCTGACCGTCTACCTGGCTATTTTTGGCCGGCAGATGCTGGTAGTCTGGCTGAATCCGGCATTTGGAGCGGAGAGCGCCCCTTTGCTGCCGGTGCTGGGAGCGGGCCTGGTGGTCGCCGTGGCCGCCCAATACAACTCCAGCGCGATCCTCTACGGCCTCGCCAAACATGCGGCGCTGGCGCGCGCGGTGCTCGTCGAGGCTATCCTCAGCGTGGCTGGTCTCTGGTATGCCATCCCGCGGTATGGGATTCTCGGTGCGGCTTACATAACCGCGGTCCTGATGATCGTGTCGCGCGGCATCGTTGTCCCATATGCGGTCAGCCGGTATCTGGATGTTGCCTATGGGAGATATATGTGGGGGATTTACGGTAAAGCCCTCTCGATCGCCGCTCCGGTCTCCGCGGTGACCTGGTTGGCAAACCATGCTATCGGCGAGCCCGCATCGTGGGCCGTCGTCTTAGGCGGCGGGGCAGCCATGGCCGCCTGTTATTATGCGCTCGTTTTCTTCCGCGGAGTGGAGCCCGAGCACCGGGCGATGGTGCTGGCTTGGGCCAAGGCTGGGCTCCGCAATCTGCATTGAGCTTCCGCCGTCTTCCGGAGCGCGCGCCAGAACGGCTCACTGAGGGCACAGCCCCGCTATTGCCCTTGTCTCTACGGCGGCGGTGAGATACTCCTCGCACCACAGTTCGAGCGCCAGCAGGCGCCAGAGCCAGTGCGAGTTATCCCTGCGGCCGGACCGGTGTTCCTCCAATAGAGGCGCTTCCGGCTATTTATCGGGCGGCCAATTCCGCCAGTTTATGATCCAGGACCGGGCATCGGACTTCGAGCGAATTCGCCATGGACATGCGGTCCACCTTCATCAGCATGTCGCCAGTCAGATTGGCGGTGGTCTCGAAATAGAACGCCTGGAGCAACACATCCGCGCCGGCGGGCAGCAGGCAGTCGGCAAAGGTTTTCACCAGGTAGGCGCTGTCGGCGGGGAGCGCCCACTCGGGCCGCAACAGGCGCTTGCGGATGAAGTACGGCGCGGAGTTCGATTCGAAATACCTCTCCAGCGCGGAGGGCCTCGAGATCATGCGCAGAGAGTTCTTGCCATAAGCCGAGTACGGCAGGGCGTTGGCGAGCGAACTCAAGCCTCGGCGTACGATGCCCGGCAGCCGGTCCGCCCAGCGCAGCCTTTCCTGCAAGAAGAAGCTGTCGTAGCCTCCGAACAATTCATCGCCGCCATCGCCGCTTAACGCGACTTTCACGTGTTGGACGGCGAACTGCGAGACGATGTAGGTGGGGATGGCGGAAGAATCGCCGAACGGCTCGTCGAAGTGCCGCACCAATTTGGGCAGCAGGTCGAGCGAGTTGGGCTTGACCACGGATTCGTGGTGCTCCGTTTTATAGCGCTCGGCCACCAGCCGCGCATATGGCAGCTCGTTGAATTGGCTCTCCTCGAATCCGATGGAGAATGTCTTGATGGGTTCCTTGGATTGCAGGGCCATCGATGCCACCACCGAGCTCGAATCGATTCCGCCGCTCAGAAACGCGCCCAGCGGCACGTCCGCCATCATGCGGATGCGCACCGATTCGTCGAAGAGATCGCGAAGCGCATTCCTCGCCTGCGCCTCGGTCAAATCGGGCGGCGGATCGGCCGCGGGCGGGGGCGCCTTCCAGTAAATGCCCTGACGCGTATGGCCCAGCGCGTCATACAGAAGCCAGCCCCCCGGCCGGAGTTTCCGGATCGCGCGAAACGGGCTGCGGGGGTCCGGAATGTAGGCGAACTGGAAATACAGGCGAAGCGCTTCCTCGTCCAGGTGGAGCGGTACGCCGGCCGCTCGCAGACACTTCAATTCGCTGCCGAAAAACAACCCCGCCGGGGTCTCGGCGTAATACAACGGCTTCTTGCCGAACCGGTCGCGCACCAGGAGCATGCGCCGGTTGCGCGAATCCCAGATGCAGAAGGCGAACATGCCGCGCAAGGCGGGCAGACCCTCGACGCCCTCCTGCTCGTAGAGGTGAACCAGCGTTTCCGTGTCGCTGTTGGTGCGAAAGCGGTGGCCCTGGCCAATCAGCCGCTGCCGCAACTCCTGGTAATTGTAAATCTCGCCATTGAAAACGACCCAAATGGAGCCGTCCTCGTTGGATAGCGGCTGGTGGCCAGTGCTCAAGTCGATGATGCTCAGCCGGCGCATGCCTATGCCGCAAGCCCCGTCGATATAGACGCCCTCATCGTCCGGCCCACGGTACCGGATGACGTCGCACATGGCCCTTACGACGTAGGCCTGTGCAACTCCATCCCGCAATAGAAGGCCAGCTATTCCGCACACGCCAATATCAAAATGTAACATGCGAGGTGTGGCAGCCTGCCCCGACAATCATGTTAAGATCCTGCGTGGAGAGATTTCCCGCGGATGGCCCAGCATACCCTCGAAGTGCAATCCGGCGAACGGTTTGAGTTTGGCAAGAATTGGGCCAGGTTTCTCGGCGCGTTGAACGAAGAGCGTATCGCGCAGGCCCGAAAATCCCTGTCGGAGCGCCTGGAATTGGAGACGCTTCCGGGGAAAACCTTTCTCGATATCGGTTCTGGCAGCGGTTTGGTCAGCCTGGCGGCGCGGCGGTTGGGGGCCCGGGTGCATTCGTTCGACTATGACCCCCACTCGGTGAACTGCACTCGCGAGTTGAAGAGGCGGTATTTCCCCGACGATCCACAGTGGACCATCGAAGAAGGATCGGCCCTGGATAACGATTACCTGCGGTCGCTGGGCACGTTCGACGTTGTCTATTCCTGGGGCGTGTTGCACCACACCGGCGATATGTGGACGGCGCTCGACAACGTCGCGCCGCTAGTGCGGGAGGGGGGAATCCTGTTTATTTCGCTCTACAACGACCAGGGCACGGCCAGCCGCCGTTGGAAAAAGACAAAGAAGCTCTACAACCAGCTCCCGCGCGGTCTGCGGTTCCCGGTGGTGGCGCCGCCTGCTGAAGGAGGCGCTCCGGGGCCCGCCTTTCCGCAGCATACGGCAATACGGGGAGAGTCGTGGCATGGATTTTTGGCAGGACCTGATCGATTGGGTCGGCGGATACCCGTTCGAAGTCTCCACGCCCGAGCAGGTTTTCGATTTCTACAGAGCCCGGGGGTTCTGGCTGAGGCGATTGCATACCTGCGGCGGGTCGCTGGGATGCAACGAGTTCGTCTTCCAGAAGGCCGCCCCGGATTCCTTCTTCGCCGACGCCTGGAAACGATAGCGCCATGTGTGGAATCGCTGGCTTTGTAACCGTCCGGCCGACGGAACCGAATCGGCACTTGATCGAGCGGATGACGGAGATCATCCGCCACCGCGGGCCCGACGATTCCGGTTTCTATCAAGACAACTGGGCCTCGCTCGGCCACCGGCGGCTCAGCATCGTGGATCTGGCCACGGGCCGGCAGCCGATGTCGAACGAGGACGGCGGCTTGTGGATCATCTATAATGGCGAGATCTTCAACCACGCGGATCTGCGCCCCATACTCGAGCAGGCGGGGCATCGCTACGCCACTCGATGCGATACCGAGACCATCCTCCACGCTTTCGAACAGTACGGCCCCCAGTGCCTGGACCGTTTCCGCGGCATGTTCTCGTTCGCCATCTGGGACAAGAACGCGCGGCGGTTATTCTGCGCGCGGGATCGCTTGGGCAAGAAGCCTTTCTACTACTACTGGGACGGCAGCCTGTTCGCCTTCGCTTCGGAAATCAAGGCCCTGCTGGAACACCCGGGTATTTCAGCTTCATTCGAGGAATCGCTGCTGCCGGAATACCTGGCCTTCGGCTATGTGAGCGAGGAGCGCACGCTGTTTTCGCGCATTCGCAAGCTCATGCCGGGCCATCATTTGACCCTGGACGTAAGCGGCGAGCGGCCGGCGCTCGAAATCCGCCAGTATTGGGAGATTCCGGAAGCCGCTCCAACCGAGAAGCGCGACGACCAATCGTGGATCCGCGAATGCCGCCAGCGGCTCGAGGAAACCGTGCGCATGCGCTTGATGAGCGACGTCCCGCTGGGCATGTTCCTCAGCGGCGGCCTCGATTCCAGCGCCATCGCAGCGCTGATGCGGCGCATGGTCGGCGGTCCGGTCAAGACGTTCTCGGTGGGTTACCCGGAGGCGCCCTACAGCGAGTTGTCGTATGCCCGGCGCGTGGCCGAAGCCATCGGCACGGAGCATCACGAAGTGGTTGTCGGCATGGAGGATTTCTTCAATGCCCTGCCCAGGCTGGTATGGCATGAGGACGAACCCATCGCGTGGCCCTCGAGCGTCTCGCTGTACTTCGTCTCAAAGCTGGCGGTGGAGCAGGTCAAGGTGGCGCTGACCGGAGAAGGCAGCGATGAGATGTTCGCCGGCTACGGCCGGTACCGGTTCTACCTTTGGAACGAGCATTGGATGCGCCGCTACCGGATGGCGGTCCCCGGGCCGCTACGGCGGGCGATCCGGGCCGCCGTGGCATCCTCCCCTCTGCTCTCCGCCGGCGTTCGCCGCAAGCTTCAGCATACTTTCGTGGGACTGGGCGAAGACCTCGAATCTCTTTACCTGGACAATTTTTACAGCGCGTTTCCCGGTGTCGAACGCGCCGCGCTCCTCCCGGCGGCGGACGGAGCGTCGGCATACGCGAATTTCCACCGGTATTGGGACCAAAGAGGCGCCGGGCCGCTGCTCGACCGGATGCTGTTCGCCGATCAGAAGACGTACCTGGTCGAGTTGCTCATGAAGCAGGACCAGATGAGCATGGCGACCTCGCTCGAAAGCCGCGTTCCGTTCCTGGATCACGAATTTGTGGAATTCTCGACGCGCGTGCCCGCGGATTTGAAATTGCGCCATGGGGAAGGCAAGTACATCGTCAAAAAGGCCGTGGAGGATCTTCTGCCGGCGGAGATCGTCTACCGCAAGAAAATGGGATTCCCCACCCCGCTGCGGCAGTGGTTGCGGGATCCCCGGGCCGACCGCCTTTTCGGCCTGCTCACCGCGCGCGATGGCCTGCTGGCGGCTTATCTCGACCGGCAACAGGTGGAGTCTCTCGTGGAGCGGCAAAAGGGCGGCCGGTACGACCTTACCGACCGGCTTTGGAGACTGCTGAACCTGCAACTCTGGGGCGACCTGTTCCTCACCGGCAAACGCGATGAGCGATGGGGCGGACTGCTTTTGCCCGCCGGTGCCCGAGCCGCCGTATGAAGCTCCTCTGGGTCAACACCAATTTCATGCACCCCACCACCAAGGGCGGGCAAATCCGCACCCTTGAAATGCTTCGCCAACTGTGCCGGCGGCATGTTCAGGCCAACCGCATGTTCCGGTTCGAGCGGCAGGCGTGCCGCGCAGCCGCCCGCGTAGTGGCCGTTTTGGAGCAGGACGCCTGCACCATGCGGGAGCTTTTCGGCGTGACGCGGGTGACCGCCATTCCCACCGGCGTCGATATCGTAGGCTTCACGCCGCCCGCCCCGCCTCCGGACAAGACCTTCGACCTGGTGTTTGTGGGATCCATGGACTGGCTGCCGAACGTGGATGGGATCCAGTGGTTTGTGCGAGAAGTGCTGCCTCTCATTCGCCGCCAGCGTCCGGAATGTTCCCTGGCGATCGTGGGGCGTAGGCCGCCGTCTTCGATAACCGCCTTGGGGATCGGGGATGAGCGGGTTCGAGTAACCGGCACCGTTCCGGATATTCGCCCCCTCCTGTGGAGCGCAGCGGTTTCCATCGTTCCCTTGCGCATCGGCAGCGGCACCCGGCTGAAAATCTACGAAGCCATGGCCACCGCGGGTTTTTCCTGGGAACACGTAGTCGGATGCTTCGAGCGCGTCCTGGATGAAGCGCCGCAGTTTACCGTGAGGACGCGGGCGGCCCAGACGTGAACGCGCCGTCCGCCATTGCCCGGCTCTCCCGCATGGGTTGGGATGAGATTCATACCCGTATCCGCCAGGAGGCCGGCAAACGGTGGGACGTCCTGCTGCACCGCCTGGGCCTGGATCCCTGCCGCGAAGAGCTCTCGGGCTGCGAATCCCGCGGCCGCTTTTATTGCGATCCCGAAGACACGCCCCGCGTGATCGAGGTCTTGCGCCGCCGAATGCCGGAGCAGGCGGATGCGATCCGGGCGAGAGCCGAGCACATCCTGGACGGCCGCTTCGACCTGTTGGGGTATCACGGCCTCGATTTCGGGCACGATATCGATTGGAGCCTCGACCCCGTCCACGGAAGACGGGTGCCGTTCATCCCCTGGCCGGCCATTCCCTTTCTGAACTTCGCCGAGACAGGCGACCACAAGGTGATCTGGGAACTCAACCGGCTGCAGTCTCCGGTTACGTTGGCGAAAGCCTATCGGGTGACCGGCGACGCGCGTTTCGCGGCAGGCCTGAAAGATCTCTGGTACGACTGGCGGCGCAAGAATCCCTACCCCATGGGAGTGAACTGGGCCAGCACGCTGGAGGTCGCATTCCGCGCGCTGTCGCTGCTATGGGCGGCGTTCCTGCTGGAAGGGACTCCGGCGGATTCAGAAGCATTCCAGCGGGATACGACGCGGGAGATCGCCCGCTCCGCCTGGTACATCAGCCGTTTCCTCTCCACTTACTTCTCTCCCAACACGCACCTGCTGGGCGAAGGCACGGCCCTCCTTATCATCGGACTGCGCTATCCGGGGCTGGCGTCCTCGGGCGAATGGCGCAAAACCGGCTGGCGGATCGTTTGCGAAGAAGCCCACCGGCAGGTGCGCGCCGACGGGCTGCATTTCGAGCAGTCCATTTATTACCACGTCTACGCTCTCGATTTCTTCCTGCACGCGCGGCTGATGGCGGCACGGAACGGGGTAGCCATCCCGCGGGAACTGGATGAAACGATTCGCGGGATGGTGGCGGCGCTGGCACAGCTCTCGCAGGCGGGAGCCTTGCCGCGGTTTGGGGACGACGACGGCGGCCGGTTGTTCGACCCCTCCAGGAACCGCCCCGAGCACATGCTCGATCCGCTTTCGACAGGCGCCGCGCTCTTTCGCGATGGCGGATTCAAGGCCGCGGCCCCGGGTTTGTGCGAAGAGACGTTGTGGCTGCTGGGACCAGGCGCGGCAGCGGTGTTCGACGATATTAGGAAATCGGCATCCGCACCGCGCTCTACGGCGTTTTCGGCCTCCGGCATTTACGCTACGACGTCGCCCGGTCCGCCGGTGAGCCAGCTTTTCATCGACGGCGGCGAGTTGGGCGCGCTCTCCGCCGGGCACGGCCACGCCGATGCGCTCAGCGTGCAACTCGCCAGGGAGGGCCGCCTATGGCTGACCGACCCGGGGACTTGCGCCTATGCGGAGGGCTCCGCGAGAGAGAGGTTCCGCGGCACATCCGCGCACAATACCATGGCCATCGATGGGCGCCACCAGGCCGACCCGCGGGGACCGTTCTCCTGGGAACGCCTGCCCCGCGCGCAGGTCCGCAGGTGGGTGGCCGGGGAGGCTTTCGATCTCTTTGAGGGCTGCCATTCGGGATACGAGCGGCTCGCCGATCCGGTGACGCATCGCCGCTGGGTATTGCGGTGGGGCTCGGGGTTCTGGCTGGTGCGCGACGTGGCGGAGGGACGCGGGGCGCATCGCTTCGATATTTATTGGCATTTCGCGCCGGAGCTTTCGGTGGCGGCCGAAGGGCGGGCGCTGGTTTCCCGCCTGGGGGGTGAATCGCTGGCGATTCTTCCGGCGCGGCTGCCCCGCTGGGAGTGCACGGTGGAAATGGACGAATATTCCCCCGCCTACGGATTAACGGTCCCGGCGCCGGTAGTCCGCTGGAGCACAAGCGGGGAGTGCCCAGCCGAATTTGCGGCCGCGATCGGCTTCGGACGGGGGATCGCGGAAGCGCGGCTGGAGCTGACGGACCCGGGCGCGCATGGAGCGGTGGCTTACGAGTACGCCGCCGCCGGCCAACGCCGTTGGTTTTTCTTCGCCACACGCGAGGGAGCGTGGAGTTCCCTCAACTGGGCGAGCGACGCCGCCGTGCTGTGTTTCTCTTCGGAGGAGTTGTTCTTCGCGGGCGGGAGTTATGTGGAATACGCTGGCAAAAGAGCCGTGGAATGCCAGGAGCAATTGCCGCGCCTGGAGTGCCGAAAGGACGGCAAGCAGTGGAGCGTCGTCGGTCTGGACCGGGTCCTGCTATATCCGGCGTTCCTTCCCGAGTCATTACCATGAAGCGGTTGTGGCGGGCCCTGGTGGCGATTTGCGCATCGGTGGGATTCCCCTATCTTTTCGCTACATTCACACCTTTCGTGTCCTGGTACGGGGGAAAGTTAGCTGGCCCGTGGACCGATCCGAACGGAGATACCCTCATCGTGCTCGCCGGCGGCGACCTAGCCAACGGATTCCCGGCCGAAGGCACTCTCCTGCGCTGCCTGTACGCCGTCCGCGCGCACCAGGCCGGCGGTTTCCGAAAAATTGTGCTGGCGGGGTCCCAAACCAGCCCTCATATGCGCCGCCTGTTGATAGCCGAGGGCGTGCCCGCGGCAATTCTCGTGACCGAGGAGGGGTCCCACTCAACCCATGAGAACGCTCTCTGTACAGTGCGGCGGCTGGCCGGCGACAACGGCTCCAAAATGCTTCTCACCAGCGATTACCACATGTTCCGCGCCGTCCGGGCCTTTCGAAAAGCGGGGATGAACGTCCTGCCCCGGCCTATCCCCGACGTCCGTAAGCGCGCCATGTACCGGTTGCGGCGTTGGCAGGCATTCCTGGACGAAGCGACCGAAAGCTTGAAGATTGTCCATTATTTCGTCCGAGGGTGGATTTGACCGCGCCGCCGTCCGCAACGGAATCTGAAACTGCCGTTCGCGCCAGGGATACTAGGCTCGTGTTCAGCAGCGCGCCGGTCAACTCCTCGGTTGTGCCTGGAAAAACCGTGCTGCGGATCGCCAGAATCAGGGGGCGGCTCCGTCCCGTGAGATGCTGGCGGACCTCGCCGAGCACACGCTCCAGTTGGATCCCTCGCTGGTAGTGGTGGGTGGAAGCGATACGCAAGCCGTCCGGACGGTGGCCGAGATTTACGCTCCGCTGGACGTGGATCCGTGCCTGGTCTCGCTGCGCACAGCCGAAATGATCAAGTACTGCTGCAACGCGTTTCACGCTCTCAAGATCGCCTTCGCCAACGAAGTCGGCGCCTTGGCGGGTAAATGGACGTATCGTCCCGGTTGTGATGGGAGGAGAGCCATAGCGGCATGGACACCAGGGAGAGAAAAGGCGGCCGCACCCGTTCGAGGGGGCCCAACCAGCGGTAGACCTCTTCGGGTTCCAGCCCGTCGCGTCGCGTAAACAAGAGCTGATCGAGCGCGAAGCCAAAATACCGATTGGCCAACAGCGGCAGCAGAAATGTCCGGATAAACTGGGCGTAAGGGAGCCACGTCGGATCGGCCGGGTCGCGACGTTCGAACGAGAGGATGTCGATGAAGACGGGCTGGGGACCGCGGAACAAAACATTGTAAGGTGTGGCGTCCTTCAGGCCGAGTGCTTCGGGCAACAGGTCGAGCGCCAGTTCCAGCGTGAGCATGGCCGCGGCATGAAGCATTTCCGGCGCCCATTCATATGGAAAGCTCGGGAAGGGGATGCGCTCATGCTCGAGGATGGCCTCACCCCGGATGTTGCGATAGAGTTCGGATACGCGCGGATCTTCGAGCAAGGCTCTTCGGTTCGCGTCGCCGAGCGCCGTGGTGCGATTCAAAGCGCCTTTGTTGGCCTACTTGGCGGCGGCAGCCGAGGCGAGAAGAGCTTCAAGGTCCGCCATCCCGGCCGCACTTACGATCCGAAAAATTCGATCCCCGGTGGCCAACAGCATACATTGCGCGTCGCGAAAGGAGGATGTCAAAGCAAGTCCCGCGATGGGGTGTTCTTCTCCTGCCCTATCCACCTATCTGCCTCCCTGTTACTCTTGCACTGCGATTCTGCGGCGACGAGCGGCGGCGAACCACCGATCTTACCATGCAGTTCGCTGCTGGTTCCGCATCGAACTGAGGCGTAACCGCCAATCGCACCCCGTGTGCTGGGTTTCCGTTCCTGAACTCGGTTCGTTTTGGCGCGCCGAACCTCGCCCGGGCTCCGCCTGCCGCCATCTCGGGGATCATCAGGCCGTTGTCGGCGGCTGGGGAGACCGTTTCGATCACCGCCAGAGCCCTGTGGTTGGTGCGGATTCCCGAGATCCTTCGGCGGTTACCAGGCCGGCCGGACCTTCCTGGTCGACCGGCGCCTGCCGATCAAGCACCTGCGGCGCCTTGCCGATGGTGAAGAATCCCAGCGGGAAATCCGGCGATCTTGACTAGCAAGACCCGGTTCTGCACGTGCCTCCTATGCCGGATACGCCAATATTTTGACGCAGACGGGTAGCCCGGAAGGTCCCTCCTTAAAGTGGCTCTACGGTCCATCCGGAAACGGCGCGCAGAAGGAAACCCTCCCATGCCAGATCATGATCGCTTCGCACGTCCAGGATCCATACCCGGCTACCATGGCCGGCAGCCGCGCTGAAATCCAGACAATTCTGCCAGGGTCAGCGCAAGGGCGGCGCAGAATCACGGTAAAAACTCCTTTCTTATGAGTAGGTTATACCCAATCATACGGCCATGGCGGCTTTCCGGCCGATACCAGAGGCGCTTGGCGGGATGAAAGCAAGATTTGCGCGCGCAACGGCAAATCCTGCACGGCGGGTAGCGGCCAGGCCTCTCGACGACAGCGGGTGGACATCGCGAATCGCCGGTTCGGCATTGCCATAGCATGGCCAGCCCAGGATTTGCGATCGAAATGAATTTTGGCCCTCCGCCTGCTCTAAGAAGCCGCTATGAAGTTGAACGACAGGCCGGCGTTCGATCCCAAGGTCTTCCTGGGTCTGGGCAAGGTCAGTGAAGGACGAACCACAGCGGTGTACGACAGGAATCAGATGGTGTTCGCGCAAGGGGACCCCGCCAACGCCATCTTTTATCTCCAGAAAGGCAGGGTTAAGCTCACAGTCGTGTCCCACAACGGCAAAGAAGCCGTGGTCGCCATTTTGGGGCCGGGCAACTTCTTTGGCGAAGGATGTCTGGCGCGCCAGACGCTGCGCATGTCGACCGCGACCGCGATCGACGAATGCTCGATCATGAGATTAGAGAAAGCGCAAATGATCCGGGTGCTCCACGAAGAGCCGGCCTTTTCCGAGATGTTTGTAGCGCATCTGCTCGTACGCAGCATTCGTGTTGAGGAGGACTTGGTGGATCAGCTCTTCAACTCGAGTGAGAAGAGGTTGGCGCGAGTGCTTCTACTACTGGCCAACTTCGGAAAAGACGGCCAGCCGGAACCGGTAATTGCCAAGATCACCCAGGAGACGCTGGCGGAGATAGTCGGCACCACCCGGTCGCGAGTCAGTTTCTTCATGAACAAGTTTCGCAGACTGGGATTCGTCGACTACACCTGCAAGGACCATATGGAAGTCCACGGCTCCCTGCTGAATGTCGTCCTGCACGACTAACCCGGCGCCCCGTCTTGCTGTTCTCCGCGCAGACTTCAGAACGATAGCCGGGGGCCGGGTTGTGCGGGAATGGAGGCCAACGTGCTCCGATATTGCATTGGATTCGTTGTTTTCCGATTCGAAAAAGGACTGCCACAATGAGATATACTCCGCGCGCTTGGGTTCTTCTGCCTGCTGCCATGGCCTGCTCTGTTTCACTCGCGTTGGCCCAATCGGGCACAACGCGAATTCAGGAAAACGATCCCAGCATCGCTTACACGGGCACTTGGTACCCCAATGGCGAGTCTCCCAACAGCGGGGGGAGCGCCGTCCTTACCAATCAAAAGGGAGCGCGGGCGGCACTCACTTTCAACGGCACAGGAGTCACTTGGATCGGCGTCTTGGACCCGTATTCCGGCTTCGCCCAGGTTTATCTGGATGGGACTCTAAGTACCATTGACACGTATGCTCTGAACACGGAATACCAGCAACCGCTGTTCGCTGCCCATGGCTTGGCTGCCGGCCCGCATACGCTGTCTATCGAGGTCCTTCACGTCCGCGACGGCAACACCGAGGGATCATGGGTCTGGATTGATGCCTTCGATATCGAAAATGGCGCCGGCATACCCGGTGGCATCACCGCCTCCGGTGGACGCATCGAACAAAACAGCCCGGCGGTGAGCTATTCCGGCACCTGGTTTTTGAATACCAACCCGATGCAAAGCGGCGGCACGGCCGCGCTGGCGATGGATATAGGATCGAGCGCGACCATCACGTTCACGGGAACGGGGATTCGGTGGATCGCCTATCGTGACGCATGGTCGGGGATTGCCAACGTGTACTTGGATGGCGTCATGCAAACGACGGTCGACACCTATGTGCCGGTCGACCTGCCGCAGACCACCGGATTCGACATCGGCGGTTTGAATTCCGGACAGCACACGCTGACCATCGCAGTCACTGGCACGCACAACCCGCTGTCTGGCGGCTCGTGGATCTGGGTGGATGCCTTTGATATTAGGTGACGCGAACCGGCCTGGCTGAATCTGGTTCGCGCTAATGGCACTCGGCCACGGCCGTCCACGGCCGTCTCCGCAACGCTTGGTAGTGGGGTCTTTTGAATTTCCACAGGCTTGACACCGGTACCCTGGATGTGCGCGTCCTGAAAGTATGATCTCGTCGCTATTGTGGCCGCCGGGTCCGGCGCCAGTCCCATCGCGGCTCTTTCCATTGGCTGAGCACCCCCCGTTGCCGCATCGTCCGCTGGCAAGGTGGTATCCTGCGCGAACGCTCCCGCAAATGCGGTATGCTTTGGAAACTATGACGGTTTGCATTGCGGCGAGCACAACACTGAACGGCGTTCCGGCTGTTGTTCTGTGCGTGGATATGATGGGTTCGACCGACTACACCAGTTCGGATACCGTTCATAAATTCTATCCGCTCGGGTTCGACTTCTTCGCGCTACTTGCCGGGACGTTTAGTGATGCGGGCGAGTTTGCGCGGATTATTCGGAGCCGTTTCGCGGTTGAGAAACCCGCAGACTTCCCCGGACTCCTGCGCCAGGTCAGGACAGCGGTAAGAGACCTCAAACACGGCATGGCCGAGACCCACATTGAAATAGCATTGGGTATATCGTACGACGAGTTCAGGAAAAAGGGGAAAGTGACGCTACCAGAGGATTTGTACCGCAGCCTTGCATGGGAAATCCGGAGCCAGTCGCCAAACGTCGAAGTGCTGGTTGCGGGATTTCTCCCTGCTCCGGGCAAATCTGGACACCCCGTCCCAACGATCATAAAGGCGTCGTTCGGTAAGGTCTGGCACTCAGAGAATTTCGCGGTTGCAGGATCGGGGACGGGCATTGCAGAGGCCGCGTTATTTCACCGAAACCAGAATTCGCTAGACAGTTTCGAAACAACTGTCTATCAGGTCTACGAAGCCAAGTGTCTATCAGAAAAAGCTCCTGGCGTCGGCAGGAGGGTAATCATGTTCGTGTTGCGCCCCGGACAGAGACCCCTCGTCCTGACTGAAGGAGGAACCAAGTTTCTAGACAAGCAGGTTAAGAGGTTTTCTCCCCGCAAATTGAATCTCCCCCCTTTTCCGGATGGAATGTTTACAGCAATCTAGGCCGCGACGGCGAGGCGGTTCTCGGCGAGGGCTGCGACTTCCTGGAACGACCAGACATGATCTGAGATTCCTGCCGCCATCGCTGGCGTGATTCTGAGGGAGTGGTGGATGCGCACAAAATTGTAGTGCATGTAGTGAAGCGCCACCGCCGCTTCGTGGTTCTGGACTTTCTTCGAGAAGCCGTTGGTCAAGCGGGTGAACCGCCGCATGGACATGCGCATCGTGAGGTTCTGGCGCTCCACGTAGCTGGTGCTGATGTGCACCGGGTCGGGATCGCCAAGCCTGATGATTTTCTTGCAACCGCTACAGACCGCCGGGCTGTACCGCTTTTGGGCTTCGGGCGAGTTTCCGAAGTACTTCACGAGTTGCGCGTAATCGACTTCATCGGCGAACGCATCGATGACGGCGTTCAGATAAACCTTGTGGCCATCGGTGGTGAGTTGCACGCGGTTGGCGAGGCGCCGCTCCAGGTCGGCGATGAACTCCGTTGCGCAGCCAGCATCGCGCGTGCCGACTAGCCAGCAGGGAACCAGCTTGGTATCGGCATCGATGGCGACCCACACCCAGGCGTCGCCGACGATGCGCTCCTCGGCCATCTTCTGGCTGACGTTCTTCTGCTTGCAGCCGATGAAACTCCAGATTTCGTCGCATTCCAACCGTCGGCATTTCAGGTTGCGGAGAACGCGGTCCTGGTAGTGATAGCAGGCCGTACCGACATCGACCAGCAGGCGCGTCACCGTGCGCTTCTCGCGGCCCAACATGCGGCAGACGGAGCGGATCGAGTTGCCTTCGACCAGGGCGGCAAGAATCTGGGCGCGTTCATCGAGGTTCAACCGGTTCATAAGTACAGTATACGCGACCGCTCGCGCATAGTCAAGAGAAAAGTGAACAAAGCGCGGTTAATTTTGCAGGCGAACCGGTCCCGGATTCCAGACCAACCTACCGTCAGGAAAGCTCTTCAATAGAAAGTCACGGACGAAGAGGGTCCCCCCTGGATTTTGATAATTGACGCTCACGGAAGATGCGTCGGGCGGGATAGTGCTGCGGACGAATGTATCCATGTGTGTCGTGCTGTGGGGACTGTCCTGGAAGCATATTTGAACTGCTTCTCGGTTCCTGGGAGGAATCGGCGGGAGTTGACTACGGAGGCCAATCACGCGGTCTTCCTTCCACGTAAGCGGGCCAACGTCAACACCGACAACAGCGTTCGGTCCATCATTGATGAATTCGAGCGTCTCGATGCTGCCAGCATTGGAATACTGAATCAAGAGTTGGGGGGCTTGCTCGAGAAGTTCCGCGCGTTGCCGCTGTTTGGCGGCTTCCTCTGTCCGTTGCTGCTCCTGGCGATGCAATTGGTTGTTGGCGTCGGCCAGTTGTGCCCTCGCTTCGAACAACTCCTGGTGAATCTTAGCAACGTGGGCCGCCGATTCAGTGCGAAGGGCATAGATTTGGTCTACCAGCCTTATATTCTCCGCGTGCAGTTTTGCATCAACGGTTGCGACCTGGCCAAGCTTGGCCTTCAACTCCGAAATCTCCTGCTTCAACTCGATGGTGGGTTCCGGTTCTGTGCTGACAGACCCAGCATTTTGCGGCGCCGAGACTTGGCTTCGGCCTGGTAGCTCATACCAGATCCACCAGACCAAAAGACCCATCGCGACCACCGCTACCATGTCCCACAAGGGGGGTGCAGGCACCCTCGCTCCCGTATCCCGGATGAAAACCACGGTTGACACCCAAGATGCCCCCTGAATAATTTGCCTGCCAACGGCGATTGCGGCCAAGGCCGTTATTGCCATCTTTCCTCGTTTGCGCAAAGCACCGCTCCTTGTAGCGATTCCTTGAGGAGAAGCAAGCCGCCCGCAGGTCAAGGTTCCCACTTTCGTCCCGGCTGATCGGGCCGGAACTAGGCGGCTAATTTTAAGTTACACCTTGGCGGATTTCAGAACAAGGCCCCTGACCCGGGGAGTGTTCTAAAGTCGAGTTGGTGGCTTTGCCCGGAAGCCGGTCACAACCCACGCAATAGCGTGCGGGCACAAAAAAGGAACCGCAACGTAAGCTAGAACCACCAGGCCAAGCAATCCGTACGCGCCGAGGCTGGGAGGATCTGGCGAAGTACTACCAAACGACCGAATGGTAATCTGCTGGGAAGCGTCAGGCGCCTGCTTCAGTAGCTCGTCCGGAGAGGCCGGCTCCTCGGCAAGGGTGTAGCCCTTCGGCAGTGGGGGCAGCGGCGGGGTGGAGGCCGAGGCCTTGGCGACCAGCAAAACCTCACCCCATGTTCCTTCTATCAGGTGCGAACCGGGATAGGCTGAAACCCAACTGTGGACATACTTAGCCCAATACCGTTGATTTTCGAGGTTTCTGAATGCCGGCCAGACTTTGACAACACCTACCCAAAAACCCAGAACCAGGAAAAGCGTGGCCAATCGGCGCACACCGTGGTCCCTGCTGAAAAATGAGAAGGTCACGAAGATCGGCTCCCTACTCGGCAGGTTCATTCTCCGCTTCACCACTGAAGGTGATGGCATTCTTGGCTGCGGACAACTTCTTGTAGACCTGATTTAGCATGTTCAGGTTGGTTAGAGCGCTGTCAAAATCGTGCCCACATACCGAACACGCGGTGGGCGTAAAGTACGCCCTTCGGCCAGCGATCTCGCCTTCCAGATCCAGGGCGAGCGTGCTATTGCAATGAACGCAGTGTATCGACACATAACGGAAGTCTGCAATTGAGAGTACCCGCTGCTTGCGCATGAGGAGCATTGTACCTCTTTCCCTATTATGCTACCGCCGCCAGATCTGGGAGGGCCCAGAAGGAAAGGGAGCTACTCGGCTTTCTTTCCCCAGCGCGCCTGGGCGGCTCGCCGGGCCGAAGCTTGGCGTTGCGCCGGCGTCAGGCGCTTGTTGAGCGTGGCCGCCCCTTTGAGACCGCCGCGGCGCCCCATGGCGGCCATCACCTGGGAGATGACGGCCTGGTCTGGCATCGCCGGCCCGCTTCCTGTGCTCCGCTTTACGACGTCGGCCGCGAACTGGTTGATGTCTTGGGATTGATTGCGCGTACGCTTGGGCATGTCCCAAGTATCGCACTTCGAGGTCCAACGTCAAGCCTGTGGAAATTCAAAAGACCCCACTACCCAACGCTTCCGTAGGCTGTCATGTGCAAGTCCTGCGGTCCGGAAGGCAAGAAATGCAGCAAGGTCGGACGTGTTGCCTCTGAAAATCACTCCTTTGGAATTGTTGCCGAACGGCCCGCAAAGTGCCCACTCTTCGCTATGCGCCCGACTTATGTACTACCGGTGACTGCCGCGATTCTGGCGATGGTCGGCGCGGGTGCAGCCGGACCGGCGAAAAGGCCCGCTGATGCGCCGGCCGCCCGGAGTCTTGCCGCCAACGAAATTGAGGACTCGACGAAGACCGGCGCGGTGGGGCCGGGAGCGACGGGGCCAAGGGTGGTGCGGGCACAGATTCTTCTGGACCGTGCCAGGTTCTCGCCGGGTGAAATTGACGGCGTCTACGGCGACGATTTCGGGATTGCGGTCAAGGGATATGAGGAAAACCACGGTCTGAAGCCGACCGGCACAATCGATGCCGAGATGTGGCGCCTGCTCGATAGCGACGCCGGCCCTCTTTTGTTGACCTACACGATTACCCAAGCGGATGAGAAAGGCCCGTTCCTGCCACTACCGGCCGACGTGCAGGAAAAGGCGAAGATGAAGTGGCTTGGCTTCGAAACGCCAGAAGAGGAACTGGGAGAGAGGTTCCACAGCTCGCCGAAGCTGCTGGCCGAGTTGAATCCCGGCAAGAAACTGGACACGGCGGGGGAGCGAATCACCGTGCCAAATGTGCGGCGCGCCGCCGGTCGCCTGGCGTTACGCGTGGTGGTGTCGAAGTCGAAACGCACGGTAATCGCCTACGGCGCCGGCGAAAAGCAACTGGCGCAGTATCCGGCCACGATTGGCGACACGCACGATCCGCTGCCGATTGGTCATTGGACCATCACGGGCGTAGTGCACTATCCGTGGTTCAACTACGACCCGGAGCACTTCTGGAACGCCAACCCGAAACAAACGCAAGCAGTACTCCCGCCGGGTCCGAACAGTCCCGCCGGCGCAGCGTGGATCGGCCTCTCGAAAGAACATTATGGAATCCATGGGACGCCCGACCCGGGGCATATCCGGCACGGCGAATCGGCCGGGTGCATCCGCATGACCAACTGGGATGTGGATAACCTGTCGCACATGGTTCGACGGGGCACACCGGTAGTCCTGGAGGAATAGCTTTGAGGCCCTGCGTTTCGATTGTCGGGCTTTTCTCGGTGTTTCTGGCTGTTGGCGCGACCTCTTCCATTCTTGAGATGACTCCTCCCATCCGCGGACTCGCGCTCGCGAATCTGCGGGATATGTTCGAAGAAGTTCACAACGGACATCCGCATGAGGCGATCGACATTCTGGAGCCACGCGGGACACCCGTGCGTGCGGTGGTATCCGGAACCGTCCGCAAACTGTTCTTCAGCAAACCGGGCGGCAACACCATATACCAGTTCGACGAAATGGAAGTGTATTGCTACTACTACGCCCACTTGGACGGGTACGTGAAAGGATTGCGTGAGGGAATGCGGGTCGAGCGTGGCAACGTTATCGGTTTTGTGGGATCGACCGGAAATGCGGACCCGCGCACGCCGCACCTGCATTTTGCGATCTTCGAGTTGGAGCGGGAAAAACTGTGGTGGAAGGGGAAGGCCGTTGACCCATATCCTGGCCTGGTAGCCGCGGTGAAGCGAGCAAAATAGCGGACGATCTTCTCCGGATTCTTTCAACGTCCCCGGCCGAACAACACAATCCTTACCGTCTTCAGCAGGATGGCAGCATCGCAACGGAAGGATTTGTGCTTGGCGTAATAGAAGTCGTACTGCAGTTTCTCGTAGGAATCCTCGACCGATGCTCCATATCGATACATCACCTGAGCCCATCCCGTAATACCCGGTTTCAAGTAATGACGGAGATTGTAAAACGGGATCACCTGCGCCAGCCGATCGACAAAGCAGGGCCGCTCCGGCCGGGGGCCCACCATGCTCATATCCCCTCTCAACACATTGAACGCTTGCGGTATTTCATCGAGCCGGAAGAGACGCAGCAACCGGCCGACTCTCGTCACCCTTTCGTCACCCTCCGCAGCCCACGCCGACCCGGCCTCGAGCTCCGCATCGTCTCGCATGGAGCGAAACTTGTAGATCACGAAAGTCTTTCCATGCAAGCCCACGCGGACCTGCCGGAAGAGCACAGGCCCAGCCGAATCGAACTTGATCGCGATGGCGATCAGCACGAGCAGCGGGGCGGCCAACAGAATCAGCAGCAGTGACAACGTCACGTCGAAGCACCGCTCGAGACACATGCGGGCTCGGGAACGGTTGAATCCATTGGTATAGACGAACCACTGGGGATTCAAGGCTTCAACCCAGATCTTCCCGCTCAACTCTTCATAAAAATCGACCGCGTCGTTGACTCGTAAGCCGCGAAGCCGGGAATCCAGCAGCGCGGCCGCCAATCTCTCCCGGCTCTGCGCGCCCAGCTCGGCTATGACGACTCGCGAAATCCGGTCTCTTGCCACCAACTCGTTGAGTTCGGCGAGATCGACCGCCGATCCCCGCTCCGCCCGACTCTCGAAAGGACTCAGCATCTGCGGATTCCGCTTCGAGTGTCCCATGCCGCGGCCCAGCGCGCGATGTAGCTTCGCCGGCAGATCTCCCGTGCCGACAATCAGGATTTCTTCCACAAACTTCCCGCGAGTGACCAGACTCCGCAAAAGCGGCCGCAAGATCACCGGCAGAAGGGCAATCAGCAGCCCAGCGGCGAGCGCGATGTCGACTCGCGGGAGCAAGCCCGGAAGTACGTGAAACAGCAGCGCGGATGCCAGAAACCCCAAAACGACAGACTCTAAGAGGTCGATCCAGAACTGCGATGACTTGGAACCGACAATGGATTTGTCGAGATTATTAATATGGAAAAACAGCGCGCAAAAGGCGATCGGGACGAGTGTCCCAAAACTGTACCCGCCCCAGGCGGTTGCGAGCAAAGGGACAGCCAGCAGCGTCAGTTCCGCGGCGACAAACGCCCCGCGAGGGCGCGCGAGACGGTGCGGCAATACCTTCAGTTGGGCCTTCGAAGGCGATGCGGTAATGCCAGCCCACGGGGTGTTGCCGATAGTAGCGGTAGCCATAAATGTAACCGGTATCCGGTATTCAAAACCCTCTCAAACCTACGCCGAAAACTCTTGGTGGCGTCGAGGCACCCGACGGCGCGTTCTAGCTGTCCGTCGCGGGCGCGGCTTGCGCACACCGTAGCCAGCCGATCCACTCTATCTCAAGCGGTTTCGGCTCATGACCCAAAGTAACAGGCACTCTGCTCGTTGTCTGGTCATAAGTGACCACTAACCCCGCCGCGAAGAAAACTACCCGCAGGAAATCGGGATCCGCTAAACACCGTACACCAAGGATATGCGGTCGAACGCGGCAGCGGCCAGCGGTGGTCTCCGTAAGCCGCTCAGGCGCCGCCATTTGCCATAAGCGCACCTCGTGCCGGCGTTTTCGTCTCGGGCTGGCCACGCCCAAGGGACTCCGGCCGCCCCAAAACACCGAAATCCATGGTCACTTTTGACCAGACCAGGAGGGGGCTTTCTTGCTACCTTAGCTTGGGTGTTCATCTAGCTGAACGAAAACCGAAGCTCCAGGACCACCGAGGTTGAGATGAGAGAAAGAATAGAGTGGAAAACAGCCGCATCCCTGGCAATACTCCTGATGACCAGCGCGGCGCTGGTCCTGGCAGCCGACGATGTTAAGCGGCCCGCCAGCACGACTTCCGGCGAGGCCGAATACCGCCTCGGTCCCGAAGACGTAATTGAAGTATTCGTGTGGAAAGAGCCCGATTTATCGACTACGGTGGTAGTACGTCCGGACGGCAGGATTTCACTCCCGCTGGCAAACGAACTCGAGGCCAGCGGCAAGACGGCGGTCGAGCTTCAGCAGGAGATCACAGCCAGATTGAGCAAGTATGCCATCCAGCCGGTGGTGAACGTGATGGTCAAGCAGGTCAACAGCCTCAAAATATCGGTCTTGGGTGAAGTCCGCAGGCCCGACGTGTACAGAATCAAGAATCGGGTGACCGTGCTCGACGCCCTTGCGATGGCCGGAGGCTTCACCGACCTCGCCCGGCCGAACAAGGTGATTGTACTAAGAAATACACCGGGCGGCCCGCAACGAATCAAGGTCAACATCAAACAACTGGTCGATGACAATACCGGGGCGCCGTTCTATCTTCAGACGCTGGATACGGTTTACGTGGAGTAAGCATGAGACGCGGGCTATTACTTTTGCTAGGCATCGTCCCGGCTCTGTTTGTGGAGGTTGCGGGACGGGCGCAAGAACGGCCCAATGGCTTTTATCTTACCTCGCCCTTAAGCCTGAGTTCCGGCTACGACGACAACTTCCTGGTCGGCTCGCGGCTGCTAGATGGCAGTGTCTCTCTTTTGACCTCGCCGACTTTCTCATGGATCACAAACACTCATCGAACCATGGTTTCCGTGGATTACCAGGCGGAGTTTGAAATGTTCTCTAAGGACGAGAACCTGGATGCCTGGAACCATGCGGCGAATCTGCATGTCCACCATCAAATCACTGCCAGGCTGAGTCTGGACGCGGCCGATTCCTTTCTCTCCACGATGGACCCGACGCGCCGGCTGGTCAACAGTCTTCTCCTGTTGCCTCGAGGCCGCTATCAGGAAAACGGCTTCTATGCCCGATTGGGCTACCGCCTGGACCACCGCACCGTATTGAGCGTTCGTTTCGACAACGCGGTCACAACCATGGCTCTGCCCGCGGAGTTGGCAGGCCGGTTGGACCGGGTTGGTTTCGCGGGGACGGTGACGGTGGACCGCACAATCACCCGTCACCATGCGCTATCGGGAAGCTATGCATATCTGTATGTGCATCCGCTCCAGGTGGGACCGTCGGCCATCGATAGCGGTGTGCACAATGTCAACTTAGGTTACATCTACACGGTCAATCCCGGCTTAACGGTCCGGGCGTCCGGGGGCGTCACGCGGGCCCTTCAATCGTCGTTCACCGGCGCGGCCGCGGTGGATAAGAAAGTGGGCGGCGTTTGGCTGTCGGCAGGGTACCAGCGCTACCTGGCGTTTTTCGGAGGTCTGGGGCCTGTCGGCGCTCCGGTCGGGCCCATTCCCTTCGCCGCCGGTCTGGCGCCCAACTCCGTTTACCAGGTGGCGTCGTTGCGGGCTTGGGGACAGGTGACGAATCGTTTCGGCCTGGAAGGCAACGTCCAGAGAGCCCTCAACGGAGTTACGCCCGACAACCGGGGTATCAAGAGCGTAATTCTTCAGCTTCGTCTGGACTACAAGCTTAGCGACCGGCTGACCTTGTTCACGCGGACGGAATTCTATGGCCAGAACGTAAGCGAGTTCTCGACGTTTCCGTTATCGCGGAGGCGCTACTTCGGCGGTCTGGAAATCGCTTTGTCGCGTCCGCCCATACCGGCCGAGGACCCTCATCGGCACAAGCCGCTTCCCGCGGGTTCGTCCCAGTCTCAGCAAGTCGAGGCCCCAGCTCCGGAGGAACGATAGCCAATGGAAACAGATAAAGGTGGAAAGCGACTTTCCGCATTCACGGTGCTGAAAACGCTGAAGCGCCGCAAGTTCTATTGGCTCGTTCCCATGGTGCTGATCACGGCTGCCGTGGCCGTTTACACCGGGAGGATGCCGAAGCGATTTCGCGCGCAGGCGCTGGTGGCCTCGGAGGCCGCGGTACCGGAGCCTTACTTGAGCGGAAGGGTCGACGCAGTGGCCACGGCCAACGTTCAGGAAAACTTACGCGCCATCCGCGAGACGCTTCTCAGCCCTCCGGTGCTCGAGACCGTGATTCGCGAATTCAAGCTGTACGATGTCGCAGGCAGCCGGGGGGTCGAGCGGGCGATTGACTCCATGAAGTCGCGCATCCAGGTCCAGGTTGAGAGCCCCGATGCCTTCTATGTCGGTTTCGAGGGCGATCGGCCGCAGCAGGTGATGCAGGTGGCAAACCGCTTGGCGGCGTTGTTCGTCGAGCGAACGTCGGACCTTCACGGCGAACGCGTGGCGCACGTGGACAGCCTCCTGGACGCAGAGGTGAATCGGTTGCGGACCGAAGTCGGGGAACAGGAAGCGGGGTTGAAGAACTACAAGCAGAGCGTGGCGCAGGAACTTCCCGATCGCCTCGCGACCAATCTCAAGTGGCTCGAAAACCTGCAGCAGCAATCGCAAACGAAATCCGACGAGATATCGGAAGCTCAGGCGCGGCGACTGGCCGTGGTCGACGAGATCCTGGCCTTGGAAAACCAGGGGGCGCTCGAGGGGGAGCAGCGGCAAAAGACCCCCAATGAAACAACCCTCGACGACTTACGGCTCAAGCTGAGACAACTCCAGACCCGGTACACCGCGGCGAATCCGGAGATCCAGCGAACCGAAAAAGAAATTCGGGACCTGGAGGCGCTCGGAACCCCCCTTGGGACTCGCCGCGAACCGTCGGCTTTCCACATGCGCTATATCGCATTGCAAGCCGAACTCGCATCGATCGATCAACGCGTGAAGAGTTACCAACAGGAGCGAAGCGCGCTGACATCCCAGATGGCGAATTATGAAAACAGGGTCAACTCTTCGCCCGGTCTCGAGACGACACTTACCCAACGCATGAGGGATGCGGCGCTTACGCGCGCGCAATACGAGACCATGCTGGCCAAGCAACAGGCGCAAAAACTGGACCAGCGGGTGGAGAAAAGCGACAAGCACGCTGCGTTCAAGGTCATCGAGCCGGCCGAACTGCCTTCGGCCCCTTACAGCCCGCAGCGTCAGCGGCTCATCCTCATGGGTTTCCTGGCAAGTCTGGGGCTTGGGTTGGCCGCCGTCCTCCTCGTAGAACAGATGGATACGTCGTTCGAGACGACCGAAGACGTCCAAGGGTTTACGAACCTTCCGGTGCTGTCGGCGATTCCCACCATTGGCAACAGCCCGCCCAGGATGCGCGCGGCCAGGAATGGGCACCACGGCCCGATCCGGCTCGAAGCCTTGAAACTCAGCGACGATGGGATCGCCCCGGAGGCGCGACGGCATTTTCAAGAGCACCGGCTCACCGTTCTAGGCGACCCCCAATCCATTGCCTCGCAACAGTACGGCATTCTGACGCTGAAGGTACAGCGGTGGATGGAACAAACCGGAGGCCGTGTGCTGCTGGTCACCAGTGCCGCGGGAGGCGAAGGAAAATCCCTGACGGCATTGAATCTCGCGATCGCGCTTTCCCCGTCGGTGGAAGGCCGCGTTCTGCTGGTGGATTGCGACCTGAGGCGTCCCCAGGTGCATGAGCGCCTGGGACTCAAGGACGCGCAAGGTTTGAGCGATCTGCTGGCCTTGCCCGACCGCGATGTCGATTCCTTCGTCTCGAAGGTCGGAAACCTGTATGTGATGCCGGGCGGCACTCAGTCGAGCGATTCTGTCGGACCGTTTTCCTCGCGACAAACCGGGAAGCTTCTCGCCCGCTTGAAGGAGGAATACCAGCTTATCGTGCTGGATAGTCCTCCCATCGTGCCGGTTGCGGACAGCCATGTTTTGGCCGGCTTAGCCGACGGAGTCATAGTAGTCGTTCGCGCCCGGCAAACCCGCCGCGAACTGTTACAACGCGCCATCGAGAGTCTCGGAGTTCCCAACATACTGGGCCTTGTGTTGAACGATGTGGAATACGGAGACACTCGTTACGCTTATGCTTATCGGTACTATCAGCGGCACTACACAGGCCGGGGTTAGCACAGATGGCGACGATCCTTTTCTGGACTGCATTCACGTGTATTGTATACGTCTACGTAGGGTATCCGCTATTGCTGATGCTCTGGCGAAGAGTAGTCCGGCGGCCGGTCGATAAGCGCTATCAAGAGGTGAGCGTCAGCCTCGTGATCGCCATGCACAACGAGCGGAGAAACGTCCAGGCCAAGATCCAGAATTGCTTTGAGCTGGATTACCCCGCGGACAAGCTGCAAATCATTGTGTCGCTCGACGCGCCGACCGACGGCACCGATGCTCTGCTCCGGGAGTACACCGGCCAGGGCGTCGAGGTTGTCTGTTGTCCGGTGCGCAGAGGCAAAGCGGAGGCCCTGAACAGCGGGCTGGCCGTCGCCAGAGGCGAAATCGTGATGTTTGGCGACGCCGGGCAACGATTGGAGAAATCGGCTGTTCGCGAGTTGGTAGCCAATTTCGCGGATGAATCCGTCGGAGCGGTTTCCGGAGCGCTGGTGTTGTTGGGTGCACACGCCCAGGAAGCCGCTGATGGAGTGGGTCTGTATTGGCGTTACGAAAAGAAACTGCGTGCTATGGAGAGCGACATCCACTCCGTGCCGGGGGCGACGGGAGCGATTTATGCCATTCGCCGCAGCCTGTTTGTGCCGTTACCACCGGGAACCATTCTGGACGATGTGGTGGTTCCGATGAGGATCGTGCTCGGAGGAAAGCGGGCGATTCTCGATCCGGCGGCGCGCGCGTACGGCGTCGCGATTCGAAGCCCGGGCAGCGAATACGAGAAGAAGAAACGTACATTGACGGGCAATTATCAGCTTTTCGCGGAGATGCCGGAGTTGCTTGTGCCGTGGCGCAATCCGATTTTCGTGCAGTTGGTTTCTCATAAGGTCGGCCGTCTGGTCGTGCCATATTGTCTCGCCGCACTGTTCATTTCCAACCTGTTTTTGCTGGATGGCCTGTATCGTACGGTCGGGTTTCTTCAGGTCGTTTGGTACATGATGGCCTGCTTCGCCTGGTGGGCGTCGCATCGCGGCGAGTCGCGGCTGGGAAAACTCATGGCGATTCCGTACGCCTTTGTGTTGATGAACTGGGCGCCGGTGGCGGGTCTTTACTACTTTGTGCGCGGCCGTACCCTGGGCATCTGGAATTCGGCCGCGGTCGAGCGCACCCAGGAGGGGCGTATAGCATGACGGGCCCGGCGGCGATAGCGGCGCCGCTCGAAAAGGCGCCGGTCCACGCGGCGATCCGCATCGAAACCATTACCGGCCATCAGTCCTTTTTGGATCTGGAACCGGTTTGGAACGAAGTGGCGGAAGCTGCCGGACTCGACCATCCTTTTCTGGAATACGCTTGGGTGCGCACCTGGTGGGAGTCTTTCGGCGCCGGGAGCACCCTGCATGTTCTTGTGCTCAGGGCCGGCGATCGACCCATCGCCATCGCTCCGCTGATCTTGACGCCGATCCACATGTGGGGAATCAAGGTGCGGCGGCTGGGATTCTTCTACAATGCGCATGTTCCACGCGCGGACTTCCTCATCGCGGAACGGCGGGAGGAGGTCTATCGTGCGATCTGGGCTTACCTCTCACGGAACCGGTTTTGGGACCTTCTGCAACTCTGCCAACTGCCGGAAGGGTGCCAAACGCTTGAGGAGATGCCGAAGTTGGCGGCGCCGGGCCAGTGTCGAATCGGAGTTTGGGCATCGGAAGCTTCTCCCTACGTGCCGCTTCGCCCATCCTGGGAGGAGTACTTCGACAGCCTGGCGGCGAAACATCGCTCGAATCTGCGAAATCGATTCAAACGCCTCAAGGCCACAGGGCCGGTAGAGATGGAAGCAATCACCTCGGCCGAAGGGCTGGCGGAAGGCGTGGAAGACGGTTTGCGGCTGGAAGCGGCGGCCTGGAAGGGTGAGGCTGAGACCGCCATCTCCTGCGATCGCGCCACCTCCAGGTTCTATTCGACGCTGGCAGGGCGCGCGGCCGATCATGGCTGGCTTGGCTTGCACTTCCTGCGGGCGGGCTCAACGCGAATCGCCTTCGATTATAGCCTCTCCTACAAAAATCGGATTCACCTGCTCAAATTAGGATACGACCCGGCTTACGCGCGCTTTTCTCCTTCCAACCTGCTTCTTTGTCTGGTCTTGCAGAACGCCTTCGAGCAGGGTGTCGCGGAGTACGAGTTTCTGGGAGCGGACGCCGACTGGAAGCTGAGTTGGGCCAGACAAGTCAAGCGGCATTACTGGCTGTTCGTTTTCCCCGGCACGTTCAAAGGACGTTTTCTGTATCTCGTCAAGTTTCAGTTGGTTCCATTGCTCAAGCGGCCCAGCCTTCGTCATGTACGTAGATTCTTTCAGCGAGCGGCCGCCCATTGGCCGCATCGCGTGGTTCGAAGGGAAGACTGAGAGACACCCATGTACATCTCATCCTGGCCGGGACTAACACCGCACCAGTTTCTGCAACGCCACTCCGATGAAGGCTTGCCGTACCCGCTGAACGCCGCGAATCGGCTCTCCTTCTGCGTGGCCCGTAGCGGCATCTATCATTTATTCCGGGCGTTGAAGTTCAAGAAGGAAGACATCGTCCTGGTTCCCGACTATCACAGCGGCAATGAAGTGTCCGCGATCCAGGCGGCCGGAGCTACCATCGTCTACTATCCGATCCTCCGCAACCTGGAGCCGGACCTGGACGCACTGTCGCGTCTGGCCAAGCTGAATCCCCGGGTCATTTACGTGATTCACTACCTAGGATGGCCGCAGCCCATGAAGGAGATCGCGGCCTTGTGCCGCCAGCGAGGCAGCATCCTGATCGAGGACTGCGCTCTTTCTCTACTGAGCGAACCAAACGGCACGCCGCTCGGCGTGTCCGGGGACTATTCGGTTTTCTGCTTGTACAAGACTTTGCCCGTGCCGAATGGCGGTTTGCTGGTGCAGAATCGCAACTGTCTGGGAGAACTGGCGGCCCTGAAACTGCGGCGCTGCCCGCAAACCACGGCCATCGGCCGCAGCGCCGAGTTGGCACTGGAAGCCCTACGGTCTCGCGCGGATCTCATTGGCGGGATCTTGTTCGGAATCAAGAGGGCCTTTGGCCGGCTGCTGCGGGCGGCCGATGTGCGGCAGGTACCCATTGGCAACATCGGGTGGAACATTGGCGACGTGAACATTGCCATGTCCTCCATCTGTAATACGGTCATCAAGCGGCTTGACTATGGCCGCATCCGCAGAAAGCGAAGGGAGAACTTTTTGCATTTGCGGCAAAAACTGGAAGGCAGGGTAACTATGCTGCGGGAAGACTTGGATGAAGGCGTCTGCCCGCTGTTCTTTCCCATACTGGTGCGGGACAAGCACGCGGTAGCCCGGGCCCTGTGGCGGCGGGGTATCGGAGCCGTGGAGTTCTGGAACGAAGTCCGTCCCCTGGCGGAGCGGGCGAGCGGTCCCGAGGCGCAATATCTCCGGGCGCATGTGCTGGAACTGCCGATTCATCAGGACGTCGGTCCGTCCCAGGTGGAATACATCGCGGACCAGGTGCTGCGCCTGGATTTACGGGCGGCATAATGACAGCCACTTTCACAACGACGCCGGTAGACGGCCCTGGGATTGCGGTGGAGAGAATCGCCGATGTGCCGGGATTCGAGGCGCTGCGGGATGAGTGGAGCGAACTCCTCGAAGCCAGCGACTCCGATTGTCTTTTTTTGACCTGGGAATGGCTCTCTACCTGGTGGAAGCACCTGGCTGGGGACCGGCGGCTCGCGATTCTCGCTCTGCGCCACGGGGGAAGGCTGGTGGCACTGGCGCCATTCGGTCTGCGGCCTCCCAGTCTGTCGCGCCGGCGCCCGCTTCCCGTGCTGGAGTTTCTGGGAAATGGATGCGTCGGCTCCGATTATCTGGATTTCATTGTCCGTGCGGGCTACGAATCGGAAGCGCGCCGGGCTTTCGCATCGGGTTTGGTGAATGAGCGGCTGGTGCTCTCCTGGACACAACTACGGCGGGGAAGCTGTGCGGCCGCTGGAGTCGCAGCGGACCTGGGCGCGAGGAACTGGAGCGTCTCGGAGACGGTGACCAACACATGCCCGTTCATCCCTCTGGCGGGGATGTCCTGGGAGGCCTACCTGGCGACCCTGGGCGCGGAACATCGTTACAACTTCAATCGCAAATTCAAGCGCCTCAACCGAGATTACAGTGTGCAGTTAGAGCAGGCTCATACAGAGGAGCAATGCCGGGAATCGATCGACCTCGTCATCGAGTTGCACAATATGCGCTGGCGCGACCGGGGCGGCTCGGATGCCTTCCACACTCCCGGTCTGGTCGCGTTCCATCGCGAGTTCAGTCAACTCGCGCTGAAGCGCGGATGGCTGCGACTGTATGTGCTGCGGCTCGACCAGAAACCCGCTGCGTGTCTGTACGGGTTCTTATATGGCAGGACTTTCTATTTTTACCAATCGGGTTTCGATTCGGCGTATCAAAAGCAGAGTGTCGGCCTGGTCTCGATGGGTCTTAGCATCAAAAGTGCTATCGAGGAAGGCGCGGAGGAATACGATCTTTTGCACGGAAACGAAGAATACAAGTCTCACTGGAGCCGCCAGAGCCGGGAACTGGGCAGGTTGGAACTATACCCGCCGGGCGGCGTGGGAAGCATCTGCCGGCGGTCGGCGGAACTCGAGCGGGCTTCGCGCCGGATTGCCCGGCGCGTGTTGTCGAGAATGTTCGCATGATTCGAAGCTGGACAAAAACCGAAGCCGCGGGAGTACTGAGCCGGACAGGCCTGGACAAGGTTTTCGGCTCGCTAGCGGGCTCGAAGGGCGTGCCGGTGGTGGTCGGCTACCACCGGGTGGTGGAGGATTTCGCGGCCAGCGCGGCCACCTCCATTCCCTCCATGCTGGTGAGCCGGCAAATGCTGGAACGGCATCTGGATTGGCTCGGCCGCCGCTTCCGATTCGTTTCCTTGGATGAATTGGGCGCACGGCTCGATGGGAGCGATGGCTCTCACGACGCCATCGCGGCCATTACTTTCGATGACGGCTACCGCGATTTTCACGACCACGCATTCCCGCTCTTGATGCAAAAGGGTATTCCCGCGGCGGTGTTCGTGGTGACCGACCTGGTGAGCACCACCGGCGTCCAGACCCACGATGAGCTCTATCTCTTGCTGGTGAGGCGGCTCGCGGATCGCGCTCGGAAGCCGGGCGACCTCGCCGGGATGCTGCACGGTTTGGGGATCTCAGTGCCAGGCGTCGTTGCCGGCACTCCGTATGAGGCCACCAGGGCCCTGCTCGAAGCGCTGCCCCAGGAGAGCGTACGAAGAGTCGTGGCGGCGCTCGAATCCGAGGCGCTGATTTCGGAAGACACTTTCAAACCCTTCTACTCGCTCACGTGGGAGATGCTCGATCGAATCCAGCGAGCCGGCATGACCATCGGTTCTCATACCAGGACTCACGTCTTGATGACCAACGAGAGCCAACCGCGGGTAGCGGATGAAGTGACGGGATCCCGGAATGAGATTGAAACCAGACTGGGGACGGGCGTTCGGCATTTCGCCTATCCCAGCGGGCGGTTCGACCCAGCCTCTGTCGATGCCGTGGCCAACGCGGGTTATCGGTTCGGCTACTCCACCTGCAGCCACCGGGACGCCGGGCACCCCCAGTTGACGGTGCCGCGGACGCTTCTGTGGGAGAAGTCCAGCCTGGATTTCCGCGGCGCCTTCTCCGGTCCCATTTTGAGTTGCCAGATCCACCGCGCCTTCGACGTGGTGAGCGGATGCCGGCAGCACCACCGAATCACTCCGGAGAGTGCCAATGCCTAGCGATAGCGGATCGCGCGTGGAGACCCCGATCTATGCAACCGGCGTTTCCCAAATCCGCTTCACCCAGCGGCGCGCCACCGGCGCCGGCGCCGGAGCGCCGGCCTCCTACTGGCTGCTGCTGATGTTTCTGTTTTTGCTTTACGCGAACCTGCCTTTTGTGCTGCCGGTGACAGAGATACTCCGCCCAGCCAAAGTCGTGGCCGGAGGCGCACTCGCGGCGTTGCTGGCGGAGGCCATGTTCGGCAAGCGGACTCTCGGTTTCGCATGGCCCGAAGGATCTCTTTTATTGGGCTTCGTGACCGTTGCGGCGTTGTCTTGCCTGACTGCGCTGTGGCCGGGCTACGCGGCCGCGGCCCTCTCCGACCTGGTGAAGATGGCTCTCGTCTATTTCTTCATTGTCAACTGCGCCAATACCGAGCGCCGCCTGCGGGGCGTGATGTGGACCATCGTCGTCTGCGGGGTGATACCGGCTGCCGGCACGTTGAGAAACTACATACATGGCAACTTACTCGAAGGCAGGGCCTCATGGCTGGGAATTTTCTCCAATCCCAACGAGGTGGCTTATAGCCTGGTCATCCTCTTGCCTCTGGCGGCTGTCCTGGCCGCAGGCGCCGGTCTGATGCCGCGCCTGGCGCTGCTGGGGATTTCGACGCTCTACGTGGGCGCCATCTTTGTGACCTTCTCGCGAGGCGGACTTGTGGCGCTGGCCGTGGTGGTCGGGATCTACGCCTGGCGGAAGCGAAGTATCTGGCTCCAGGCCGTATTGATGGTCCTGGTGGCGGCAGGCCTGGTGCTGGGCGGCAAGTACTGGTCACGGGGGGCGGACTTCTCCGGACTGAAGGGCGACGTGACCTTTCGGCAGCGCCTGGCAACTTCCGAGGTGGGTCTGGCTATGTTTGCCGATCACCCGTTGCTCGGCGTAGGACTGGGATGTTCGGTGATTGCCTGGCCGCTTTATGCGCCCAAAGACCTTTATTCCCGTAGTTCTTTAGTGACTCATAACACCGTCATTCAGCCACTGGGGGAGACCGGAGTGATGGGCTTCATCCTATTTGCCTCGTTTGTGGGCTTCGGCATCCATTACGCGCGCAAACTGGCCCTGGACGCTTCGCGGCCGAGCATGGCCAACCTGGGCGCGGGTCTGGAAATCGCCATCTGGGGATTTGTAGTCTGCGGGCTGTCGGGAGGATACCTGCTGACTTGGTTTCCATACATTCTGCTCGGTCTGGTGTCGTCGGCCAGGCGGATTCAGGGAGACGGTTGATGGCTGCCATGGCAACCAGCGTTCCCGCAACGACAACCGGTGTTTCTCCGGCGCCGGAAACCGACTCGGTCTTCAAGCCGGCCCTGTTGTTAATGTCCGGACGAACCGTGGCTTTCGCCGCGACATTCTTCATTCCGCTGGTGTTGGCGCGGATCTTCGATCCCGCGCAATTCGGCACCTACAAACAGCTTTTTCTGATCTGGGGCACGGTTTATTACATCGCTCAACTGGGGATGGCATCCAGCCTGTACTATTTTCTTCCGCGAGCGCCTCGCATGGCGGGCTCGTACGTCGCCAACTCCCTGCTATTCCTGGCAGCCTCCGGCCTCGTTTGTCTGGGCGCCCTGGTAGTCGCCGCGCCGAAACTGGGCCGCTGGCTGAGCAACAGCGAACTGCCCCAATACCTGCCTTGGATCGGCCTGTATGTCTTCCTGATGATGGTCTCCATGGCGCTCGAGGTTGTCCTGATCTCCCGCGCGCGGTACTTGTGGGCCTCGGCCACGTATGCCGTCTCGGACATTGCGCGGGCGGCGGCCTTCATCGTGCCGGTGCTGTTGTTCCGGCAACTGGAGTGGCTTCTGAAAGGGGCTGTGATAGTTGCTGCCCTCCGGGTAGTCATCACACTCTTCTACTTCCGCAGGGAATTCCGCGGCAGCTTCAAACCGGATGGGGCGTTGCTCAGGAGCCAGTTGGCGTATGCTCTCCCCTTCGGCCTGGCGGTGGTCGTCGAGATCCTGCAAGCCAGCCTTCCCCAGTACGTGGTATCTCACTTGTTCGACCCCGCCACGTTCGCCATTTTCGCGGTGGGTTGTTTGCAGATCCCGCTGGTCGATTTCGCGGCCTCGCCGACCAGCGACGTAATGATGGTCAAGATGCAGGAGCGCCTGGCGAAGGGACGTACGCGGGCCGTGCTCGGAATCTGGCACGACACCACGTGGAAGCTGGCCTTGCTGTTCCTGCCATTGGCGGCCTTCCTGATGGTGGACGCCCGGGAGATTATCGTCTTCCTGTTTACCAAGCGCTACGCCGCGAGCGCTCCCATCTTTATGGTGTGGTCCGCGATGATCCTGCTGGCCAGCTTACAGGTGGATGGCGTGATGCGCGTGTTCGCGCAGACCCGCTTCCTGCTGGTGCTCAACTTGATGCGACTGGCGATCATCGCGGGGCTGATCCACTGGTCTCTGGGGGAGTTTCATCTGCTCGGCGCGGCCCTGGTGACCGTGCTGGCGACTCTGCTTTTCAAGGCGGGGGCGCTGATCCGGATGAAGAGACTGCTGGGGGTCGGCGCGGCCGATCTGCTGCCGTGGCGCAGTCTGGGCGCCTTGCTGGCCGCGGCTGTATGCGGGGTGGTGGTGGTCCTGGCGGTCAAGTCGCAGATCCATGTTTCCCCTCTTCCCGCGATCCTGATAACGGGGTCGGCTTATGCGGCCGCATACGTCGGTTTAGTTTGGCGTTTCAATTTGCTGAATGAGAGCGAGAGGCTGGCGATTGCCGGGTGGGTGCGGAGAGCGCGGATCGCCGCGGGCCTGGCGTTGGGGTACCAGAAGGGATAGCGTACACGGACTATGTGCGGAATTGCGGGCATCGTTAGCTTGGAGGGCAGACCCGTTTTCGAGCGGGAAGTGCGGGATATGTGTGGGTCCATCGCCCACCGGGGCCCCGACGACGAGGGTTACTACTTCGGCGCGGGAGTGGGTTTGGGTATGCGCCGTCTGAGCATCATCGACCTCGATTCCGGCCGCCAGCCGGTTCGCAATGAAGATGGAACTGTCTGGGTGGTGTTCAACGGCGAAATCTACAACTTTCGCGAATTGCGCCGGGAACTGGAGGGGCTCGGCCACGTTTTCTATACGCACACCGATACGGAAACCATCGTCCACCTGTATGAGGAATACGGAACGCGCTCGGTGGACCACCTGCGCGGCATGTTTGCTTTTGCGCTTTGGGACGAGCGGAAAAGGCAGTTGTTCATCGCCCGGGACCGGGTGGGGATCAAGCCGCTCTACTACGCCGAGACCGGCGGCCGGATTCTCTTCGCTTCCGAGTTGAAGTCCATCCTCGAACTGGCCGACGTGGAGCGCAAGCTGAGCTGGAGCGCGATGTCTCATCTATTCACGTTCCTCTCCACTCCGCCCGCGGAGGCCATCATCGACGGCGTACATAAACTCGAGCCCGGGCATCTTTTGACCGCCACGCCGGGCCGGGCGCCCATAATCGAGCCTTACTGGGATCTCAAGTTCGAGCCGGACTACGGCCGGGAAGAGGGCTATTTCGTCGATCGGGTACGCGGGCTTCTGGATGAATCGGTTCGCCTCCATATGGTGAGCGATGTCCCGGTGGGAGCGTTCCTCAGCGGCGGCATCGACTCCAGCGCAATCGTGGCCACGGCGACGGCGCTCACTGCCGAACCGCTTAAGACCTTCTCGATCGGTTTCAGCGAGCCCGATTATAACGAGCTGGAACACGCACGCGCGGTCGCCACGCGATTCCGGACCGACCATCGCGAGCTGACCCTCGGGCCGGACGCCCTCGATCAATTGGAGAACCTCGCGTGGTACCTCGACGAGCCCTTCGGCGACTCTTCCGCCATCCCCACCTACATGGTTTCCAAGCTCGCATCCCAAAGCGTGAAGGTCGTCCTGTCGGGCGACGGCGGGGATGAGCTATTTGCCGGATACGACAAATACCTCGTGGAGCGGCGGGAGCGAAGCCATACACCATTGCCGGCGTTCGCGCGGAGCGTGCTGGGCAAGATCGCCCGGACCATGCCCGGTGGCATGCGAGGGCGCAATTTCTTGCGCCACATGTCGTTGACGGGTGCCGAGCGTTACCTCGATGCCTGCTCGCTTTTCCCGCGCGACGACATGCGGAAGCTGTTCCGGCCGGAGGTTTTCGAGTTGCTCGCGCCCTATGAACCCTGGCGTTCCAAGGCCGCCTGCATGGAATCGGGTAACGGCAACTGGCTGTCGGCCCTGCAACGCCTCGACGTGAAGAACTATCTGCCGCTGGACATTCTGACCAAGGTGGACCGCATGAGCATGGCCCATTCCATCGAGACCCGCGTGCCTTTGCTGGATCACAAGCTGGTGGAATTCGCCGCTACCATCCCGCCCGAGATGAATCTGCGCGGCGGCACCACCAAGTACGTGCTCAAGCAGGCCATGCGCGGCATTCTTCCCAACGGAATCATCGACCGGCCCAAGCATGGTTTTGCCATTCCCTTGGGCTATTGGTTTCGGGGCAAGTTGGGGGCCTATGTTCGCGACCTGCTGCTGGGAGAAAGCGCCCGGCACCGCGGGTTCTTCAATGGCCCCTACATCGAAGACCTGGTGGCCCGGCACGAAAGAGGACGGAATCTCGACCTGCAGCTCTGGACTCTGATTTCTTTCGAGCTCTGGGCCAGAGTGTTCCTCGATCGAGGGGCCAAAGGACAGGCCTGCGAGGCGGCCTGAATGGTGCCAATCGTGCAGTCGAAGAAAATCAAGCTGCTGCAGATGCTGACCAACTTCCATATAGGCGGGACGGAGAGGCAGGTCGCCAACCTGGCCCTGGGAATCGATCCCTCGCACTTCGATCTGCACCTGGCGTGCCTGCGGCATTCCGGCGAACTGCTGGCTGAGCTGGAGACGCTGCGGGTGCCCCGATCGGAATTCCGGATCGGCCCTCTGTATAGTCCGAAGACTCTCTGGCAGGGTATCCGGCTGGCCCATTACGTCCGAAGGAATCTGATACAGATCGTGCACAGCTTCGGTTTCTATCCCAATGTCTTCACCGTTCCGGTCGCCAGGCTGGCGGGGGCCTCCATCGTCGTGGCCTCGATTCGCGACACCGGCGACTTGTTGACTCCCATGCAGAGACGGCTGCTGAAAATGGTCTGCCGGTTGGCCGATTGCGTCCTGGTGAACGCCGAGGCAATCCGCGAGAATCTACTCGAACAAGGATATGACCCGAGCCATATCGTCGTCATTCGGAACGGCATCACGCTGGCGAAATCTCCCGGGAAAGAGCCGAGCGCCGTCCTCCGGCGGGAACTGGGAATCCCGCTTTCCGCCCGTGTGGTGGCGGTGTTTTCACGCCTCAACCGGATGAAAGGAGTTCAATACTTCCTCGATGCGGCGATGGTTCTGGCAGGCAGATTTCCGGATGTGCATTTCCTGGTGGTCGGCGATGGTGGAAGCAAAACAGAATTGGAAGAGCACGCCTGCCGCCTGGGGCTCGGACAGCGGATTGTGTTTACCGGATTCCGGAGCGATGTTCCCGATCTGTTGTCCGAAGCCGCCATCTCGGTGCTCCCGTCTTTGAGCGAGGGCACCTCGAATACCCTGCTCGAATCCATGGCTGCCGGTATCCCCGTCATCGCTACCAGGGTGGGGGGCAATCCGGAGGTCGTCGAAGACGGGGTCAGCGGCCTGCTCGTGCCACCGCGGGATTCGGCCGCACTCGCCGCCGCCACAGGCCGCCTGCTGGAGGACCCAGAGCTGGCCTTCAGGCTCGGTCAGGCTGGCATGCGGCGAGTATCCGAGATGTTCTCTATCGATGGCTCGGTGCATCAGACCGAGCGCCTCTACCAGCGATTGGTGGAAGCCAAGGGCCACGTATGCGAATCCTGCTGATCGGCCCGCATCCGCCTCCGCACGGAGGAATATCGGTGCATGTTTCGGGAATCCATCGGCAATTGATGGCAGCCGGGGTAACTTGCAGCATTCTGGATACGAGCCTGGTTCGCCCCGGCCTCGGTTTCGGCTGGACCGTACTGCGCCACGCTTTGCGGGGATGGACCCTGCACCTTCACACCAATGGACACAATGTGAAGAGCTGGTTGCTGGCGTTGGGATGCGGGCTGGCCGGACAATCCCGTGGCGGCTGCATACTGACCCTGCACTCCGGGATGGTGGCCGGCTACCTGGAGACTGCTCCTCTTTGGCGCCGGAAACTGGCAGCCCTTACCTGCTCCCTGTATACCCAGGTTATTTGTGTCGGCCCGGAGACCAGAAGCGCCCTTCTTTCGCTCGGTGTGGATTCTCGGGGCATGGAGGTTTTGCCGGCCTTTCTGAGCGCCGGGAGCCCTCCAGTTTCGCCCGAATCCGAGCTCCAGGCGTGGATCGGACGGCATCGGCCTCTGTTTTCCACCGTGCTGTTCTTCCGGCCGGAGTATGGCTTCGATCTGCTGGTCGCCGGTCTCGCCCGGCTCAGTCGCCTCTATCCTTCGTTTGGCTGCATGGTAATGGGCAGCGGCGAGCAACGAGCCGAAGCCGGGAAGCGAGTCCGTGAAGCGGGTCTCGAAGAAAGCATTCTCCTCCTCGGGGACGTCAATCACGATGCCTGCCTGGCGTTGATGTCGGTTTGCGACGTGTTTCTCCGCCCCACGCTCGCCGATGGCGATTCGATTTCGGTTCGCGAAGCCCTATCTCTGGGCGTCCCGGTGGTGGCCAGCCGTGTCGGCGCGCGGCCGGCCGGCGCCATTCTGTTTCGTCCGGGCGATGTGGAAGAGATGCTGGCCGCGGTCGATCTGGCCCTGGCGGTGAAGAGAAGCAACCCATCGCGGGCGGCGGGCTCGATGGATCGTTTGATGGAGATCTACCGCCAAGTGGATGGCTCCCAAGGCCGCTTATGTCCGACCTGATCCCGAGCGAGGTCGTTCGGAAGCGGCGGCGTGCTGAAACCCGTTCTGGCAGTGCGGGCCTGCGCCTTGGATCGCGGCGGCGGCAGTATCTTCCGGCAATCCGAGCCGGGGCCCTATTTGGGCGTGAACCAACGCGATCCGTGCTACGGCAGTGGTTACCGCGGACCACAAGCGACGATCACTGTGCCGTCATGGACAAGATCCTCGTCCCCCTGTCAAAGCCCCGCCTCAAACTCCACTTGGCGTGAGCAATCCGGTACATCGGGCCGATCGAAGTCGTGTCAGCATAACTTAGTGCCATGGGGATTGTGCCCTGGCAGCATGCTCAAGTGAACTGCCGCGGCAGGTCGCGCCGGCAACCATAGCTGGACCGAACGCCCTTCGAAGGCACGATGGCTTCGCTCCGGGGAGACGCCCATGAGTGTGTCTTAGGACGATGTCACTGATAGAGCGCTTGATTTAGTGCGAGCGTGCGGGTTCTTCGCGCGGCGAGGGGCTGGCGAATATATCGGTGCCGGACCGGGAAACAAGAGAGCTATGTGCGGAATTTGCGGGATCGTAAATCTCATCGAGTCCGACCCTGTGGATCGGATGACGATCGAGCGGATGACCGACGCTCTCGCCCATCGCGGGCCCGACGACGCGGGGTGCTTCGTCAAGGGCCAGGCGGGCCTTGGCCATCGGCGGCTTAGTATCATCGACTTGAGCGGCGGCAAGCAGCCGATGTTCAACGAGGACCGCTCGGCGGCCATCGTCTTCAATGGCGAAATCTACAACCATCGGGATCTGGCCGCCGTATTGACCTCCGCCGGTCACACCTTCAAGACCCGATCCGACACCGAAACCATACTCCACGCCTATGAAGAATACGGCGACGACTGCGTTCACCAGTTCCGGGGAATGTTTGGCTTCGCCATCTGGGACCAACGGAAACGCCGCCTTCTGCTGGCGCGAGACCGGCTGGGAGTGAAGCCGGTCTATTACTACCGCAACGGCCGCTTTCTAGCCTTCGCATCGGAAATCAAATCTCTGCTCGAGATTCCGTCGATTCCGCGGGAGGTCGATCCCGAAGCCCTCGATTTGTACCTGTCGCTGCGGTACGTGCCGGGCCCGCAGACTATGTTCAAGAACATATTCCGGTTGCAGCCCGGGCACATCCTCGTGGCCGACGATCACGGTGTTCGAACCACGAAGTACTGGGACATCGATTATCCGGACCAGGAACCGCGTTCGCCGGAGTATCTTCTCGAACGGTTCCGCGAGCTGCTCGACGAAAGTGTGCGCCTGCGTTTGCTCGCCGAGGTTCCGCTCGGGGTGTTTCTGAGTGGTGGACTCGATTCGAGCGCCATCCTGGCCACCATGAGCGGTGTCGCCGGCGGCGAAAGGGTGAAGACCTTCAGCGTCGGCTACCAGGCCTCGGGCCCCGAAGAGGAATCGGCCAACGAGTTCGAGTACGCGCGTCTCGCGGCCGGTACGTTTGCCTCCGATCACCACGAATACCGTTTGAACGCCAGGAACTTCGCGGAGTTCGTGCCCGACCTGGTGCGGTACCTCGATGAGCCCCTGGCCGATCCGAGTTGTATCCCCCTGTATTTTATTTCCAAGTTGGCGCGCCAACATATCACGGTGGTTCTCTCGGGTGAAGGCGCGGACGAGATTCTCGCCGGCTACGGGATCTATGGCCGCATGTTGGCTCTCGACCGGATCTACGGCGGATTTGGGGCATTCGGCCGGCTGGCGCCGTGGATCGCGCGTCTCACGCCCTCGGAAAAGCTTCGGCACTATGTGCGGATGTGCGGTCAGCCTCTCAAAACCCGTTACCAGGGCGTGACCCGGGGCTTTAGCGCCGAAGGCAAGCTGCGGCTGGTCGGGGGGAATCGCATGAAGCAGTCCGACCGGCGATTGCGGGAGATCTTCGGCGGGTATTTCAAAACCGTGGAGAAGGCCTCGCCGCTCGACCAGATGCTGTATGTGGATGCCAAGGTGTGGCTGCCCGACGACCTCCTGATCAAGGCCGACAAAATGACCATGGCCAACGGCATCGAACTGCGCGTTCCGTTTCTGGATCACAAGCTGGTGGAATTCGCCGCCACGCTGCCATACGCTTCGAAGGTCCACGGAAAGGGCGGAAAAACGCTTTTGCGCACGGCCATGCGTGGAGTCTTGCCCGACGCCATTATCGACCGCCCCAAAAAGGGTTTTCCCATCCCCATCGGGTCCTGGCTCCGCACGTCTTTGCGGCAGTTCACACGCGACTATCTGCTGGCCCGCGATTCGGCTTGCAGCCGTTATGTCGATCGCCAGGAAACCGCCCGGCTCGTCGCAGAGCACGAGCAAGGGGGCGCCGACCGCTCCCAGGAGATTTGGACGCTGCTGGTGTTCGAGTTCTGGCACCGGCATTTCATTGAAAACCATTCTGGTCTGGCGGCCGCGCAACGCCAGCGGCCGCTATTCGAGGAACAGCTAGCAAGTTGAGGAGAGCCGTCATGCTGGAAGGAAACGACATCATCTGCTTTGCCAACGACTGGGACGGCGATCCCCTGAGCAAGAAGCACATCGCCTTGAGGCTCGCCCAGAAAAACCGCGTGCTGTGGGTCAACTCCACCGGGAACCGCAACCCCACCGCGTCGGTCCGCGACCTTCGGCGGGCATGGAAAAAACTGCGGCAATTCTTTCGGGGATGCCGCCCTGTCGCCAAGAACATCTTCGTGTTCGCACCGCTGGTAATTCCCTTTCACGGCAACCGGGCGGCCAGATGGGTGAACCGCCGGCTCCTGGCATGGAGCGTGCGCCGCGCCTGCCGGAAGCTCGGTTTTCAAAAACCCATCACCTGGACCTTCGTGCCCAGCTCAGCCGATGTGGCCGGCTCCCTGGGTGAGCGCCTGCTGATCTATCACTGCGTGGACGAGTTCTCGAAGTTCACCGGCACCGACGAGGCCGCCATTCTCGAGATGGAGCATGGACTCATGGAGAAGGCGGATATGGTCGTGGTTTCTTCCACCCGGCTCTACGAGACTAAGCAGCGCTACAACCCCAACACCTTCCTGGTTACACACGGCGTCGATGTCGCCCACTTCAGAAAAGCTTGTCTGCCGGCGGTGGCGGCGCCGGCGGATTGCTCGGAGCTGAAACACCCCGTCATCGGTTTCTTTGGCCTGATCGCCGATTGGGTGGACCTGGAGGTCGTTCGCCACCTGGCCGCCTCCAGACCGCAGTGGTCGCTCCTGCTGATCGGAGACGTTCAGACCGACACGTCGGCCTTGCGCGGTCTCTCCAATGTCCATCTCCTGGGAAGACGCAGTTATCAATCCCTCCCCGCGTATTGCAAGGCCTTCGATGTCGCCATTCTACCGTTCGTGGTCAACGATCTCACCGTGGCGGCCAACCCCCTGAAGTTGCGCGAGTACCTGGCGGCGGGCCTGCCGGTCGTGGCCACGCCGCTGCCGGAAGTTCTCAAACTCGGCGCCTTGGTGCGCATGGCGCGGACCCCGGGGGAGTTCCTCAACCAGGTCGAAGCCCTGCTGAACGAAGGTAAGCGTGGGCCGGACCCCGCCGTTTCAGTTCTCATGGAGCGGGAATCGTGGGATCAGAAAGTGGAAGACCTGAGCGGGATCATCGCAAGTCTGAATGGCGACGGACAAAGACGGGGTCGGCTGCTGCCTGTGAAACGCGCGGCTTAGCCAGGGGAACCTATGCGCTTCCGCTTGGTTCCGATTCTGTTCGCGATGGTGGCCGCGGCCCGGGGCGCCGCGGTCGAGCCGCCATTTACTTGGTGGACCACGCACCCCCTGGCCAAGGTCAAGCCTCTCGATCCCGTCCCCAGCGCGCCGGTGAAAAGCGTGGATCTCTACGCGGGGCGCAACGAGTTCGAGCCCTTCCAGATCGTATTGCGGGCGAAATCCAAAGATCTCTCGGGTGTCGATATCGATTTTTCGGATTTCCGGACACCGGAGAACGCCGAGATCTCCGGGAAGAACGTGACCGTCTACCTGGAGAAGTTCGTGAACCTGAAACGCCCCTCTTCGATCGAAGGCGGTGACGGTCTCTGGCCCGATCCTCTGATTCCACGCGTGGATCGATATGCCAACGAGGCGCGCAACGCGTTTCCCTTCACCCTCCGGTGCGGCCGCAATCAGCCCCTGTGGGTCGAAATCTTCGTCCCGGTCGCCGCCCTCCCGGGAAAATACAGGGGCTTGGCCCGCATCTCTCTCGGTGGGACAGTGCAGTTTTCCGTGCCCATCAACCTGACCGTGTGGAGGTTCGTCCTCCCTTCCACTTCCACTCTCAAGTCGTCATTCGGTCTGAGCGGAATCAACGCGCTCAAGCAGCATCGGGGCCGCTACACCAACGATGAAGATCTTCATTCCATCACCGGCCTGTACACCAAGGCGGCGCTGCTCCACCGCATCACCACGCATGGAGGGAGCATGCAGCCCCCCAAGTTCTCCTACGACGCTGGCAAGATGCGGTTGGACTGGCGCGAGTACGATGCCGAAGTCGGGCCGTTCCTGAATGGCGTCGCAATTCCCGAAGGGGAACCGCTCCACGGTGCGCGGGCTACTTCGGCGGAGATTCGCACGCCCACTGTCTTCGAAACCGAGGAGCAGGAGAAGTCGTATTGGACGGAATGGACCAGGCACTTCCAGCGAAATGGTTGGGGCGACCGGCTATTCCTCTACCTGTGGGATGAACCGGCCAGCCGCGATTTCCCGGAGGTGCTCAAGCGCGGCAGGGTGTCGGTCCAGGCCGAGCCGAAACTTCGGAACCTGGTGACACTACCCTTCACCCGGAAACTCGAGGAGGTGGTTCAAATCTGGGTCCCCCTCGTCAATTGCCTGGAGATGAAGCCCGGCTACGCGGATTTCTGCGACGACACCCCGCCCCTCGACGCCTATGCCCGCCAGACCCAACCAGGCAAGAGCCTGTGGTTTTATCAATCCTGCGCCAGCCACGGGTGTAACATTGTGGGAGGACAGTATTTTACAGGGTGGCCGAGCTACATGATCGATATGCCCGGAGCCGCCAACCGGGTCATGCAATGGCTGGCCTGGAAGTACCGGATGGAAGGCGAGCTCTATTACAGCATGAATGAGGCGTATGGCCAGGATAACGATCCATGGGAGAACATCCGCCTCTCTGGGGGAAACGGCGACGGGACCTTGTTTTACCCGGGCCGTCCGGATCGCATCGGCGGGCGAACGGACATTCCCATCGAAAGCATCCGGCTCAAGCTCATCCGGGAAGGCATGGAGGATTACGAGTACCTGGCTTTGCTCGCCAGGCTGGACGGTCGGCAGGCTGCCGACCAATACGCGGATCGAATCGTGCAGAAGCCCTATCTTTGGGAATCGCGGCCGGAGGTTTTTCTCAAGGTCCGGCAGGATCTCGGTGAGGCGCTCGATCGGGCGGCAGCCAGGTCCGGCGGGACAATGTGATACGCAACAACGCCACCGGCCGAATGGTCACGGAAGTCAACGAGCCACTGCTCGCAGCCTTGACCTCCCTGTCCTCCCATTCCTCAAAACTCCTCTCGTCATGGCGCACACTGTTCAAGCGTTACAGACTCTGCGGCAAATACGTGGACCAGCTTTCGGGACTGTGCGTCGGGCCGCAACTTCGCGATCTGATCTTCGCGGACCCACAAGCTTACAGGGAAAAGTCCGAGCGCCAGGGCCAGGACCTGGCCCGTAGCGGAGTGCCCTCGGAGTGCGTCGCCGTCGCCGTGGCCCTCTACGTCGAAAGCTGCCTTCCATACCTGTTGTCCGGCGACTCCGGGAAAGAGGAATGGACCAGGGCTTTTGCCAGGTGGGCTTCCATCTACCAGTTCTATCTTCTGACGGGTTACGTCCAACATGGGTCAGCCGAGCGGCAGTCGCTGGAGGAAAGAATCAGCCAGGCGGAGCGGCGGTCGCAAGACTTTTCCGTCCAGCTTGGCGAGGCTTACGAGAAGGAGAGGCGCCACCTGGCGCAGGACCTTCACGACGAAATCGGCCACGACCTCATCGTTTTGAAGCTCTATACCGAAGTGATCGCACTCGACTTGAAAAAGAACGATATCGGCCAGCTCCGACGGAAACTGAAAGAATCGGTCGCGTTGATCAAGCACGCCCTCAAGAGTGTCCGCCACCTTACTTTCGATTTGGGGCCAGCCGTCTGGAGCGAGCAGGGCTTCGTACCAGCGGTTCGGCTCTATGCGCGCCAGTTCGCCAAGAGAACCGGAATCAAGGTTCGGCTCGACAGCGCCCGCATGCAGGCTCACTTACCCGCGCGTTGCGAGACAGCCCTGTACAAGGTGCTTCAGGGAGCGCTTTCCAATGTCGTCGCCCATGCCGATGCCCATAACGTCAAAATCACTCTGGCGAGCGGGCGGGAGTCCGTGGCGATCAGAATCGAAGATGACGGAAGGGGCTTCAATGTGGAACGCAAGCTGGGCGTGCCCCGCAAATCCTATGGCCTGCGAGCCATGCGCGAGCGCGTCGAGCTTTTGGGCGGCGCCATTGATTTTGCTTCCCGGCCGGCGCGCCTGCGGGCGGAGTGCCGCGGCACTACGGTCGAAGCCCATCTGCCGCTGCAAGATGCCGAGATGACATGAAGGGAAGAATCAGAGTCCTGCTCTGCGACGATCACACCTTGTTCCGCGAGGGAATCAAGGCGATCCTCAAGGACGAGTATTCGATCGAGATCGTCGGAGAAGCCGCGGACGGGCGGCAGGCGGTCGCCAAGGCCCTCGAGCTGCATCCCGATGTGGTGCTGATGGATATCGCCATGCCCGATCTGAGCGGATTCGACGCCACGCGCCGCATCCTGCAAACCAACCCGAAGGCCAAGGTGATCGTCCTCACCATGTACGAAGAAGAAGAGGTGATCAATCGCTGTCTCGCCGCTGGCGCCGCCGGATACGTTCTCAAAGACGATCCCAGGGCGCATCTGATTCATGCCATTGACGTCGTCAACAAAGGCGGACAATACATGAGCTCGCGAGCGCTCAAGAAAGTGGTCAAACAGTATGTCAAGGGCGCCAAAAACTCGGCGGTCGGCTATGAGCGGCTGAGCGACCGCGAGCGCGAAGTCCTGAAGTTGCTTGCCGACGGCCTGGCCTTGAAAGAGATTGCAGTACGGCTGGTGCTCAGTGTCAAGACGGTTGACGCGCACAAGACCAACTTGATGCGGAAGCTGGACCTGCATGATCGCTCGCAACTGATCAAGTACGCCATCCAGCGAAAGCTGATCCGGCTGCCATCCGTGCCGATGCCGGTCGAAACCGCGTCCCGAGGCTGAACAACCAGCCGGAATCAGGCCCTTTGTCGTGCCCGCCAGGGAGCTGCGGCTGGAAAGCCCAGAAATACGCGCCCGAAGGACCGGCGAGGCACCTTGAGGGCGTCGAATCGATCGGTGGATTGCTCTCGCGACTCGCCGCGTAAGACATCCTTGATCTTACTTACGAGGACCGAAGCTACGAATGGTTTCTCTATATAGTGCCAGCCGTAATTGAGAACCAGCAAAGCACCGCCCGGGTAACCGGCCATGAGCACCACACGCATTTGTGGGCGCCGCGCCTTCAGTCGTTTTGCGAGGTTGGGGCCGGACATGCCCGTCGTCCTCACATCGCCAAGCAGCAGGTCGATGGTCCCGGGAAATTCCGCTTCGAGCCGAATCGCCTGTTTTGTGCTGCTGGCCGCAATCACCGTGAACTTGGCATCTTCCAGGATCTGCTTGACCAGCTTGAGAAGGACCGAGTGATCTTCAACGAGAAGAATGGTTTCGAGAGTTCCGTCGAGGGGTAGAGCCATAAAACTTATCCGTAACAGCTATTTTTAGTGTATCCGGAGATCCCCTCCATGCCTGTACCGAATTGCTCACTGCCACCAAACAACAACCCGCGGACAGTCCGAAAACCGCATGGCAGGCTATAGACCGGCAGGAACCTAAAAAACGCTAAAAACCCCTTGCCGACGCACGCGGCTCGGTAACGCGGCCACCGGAGACGCTGCCGTCGTCGGAGGGATGGACACATCGAAGGCGTCGACCCAGACCCACGTTCCCCCAGAGTTCGCGTTGCGTGTCCCGGCGGCCACAACCGTCAGGTTATGGCTGGCATTGCTGAGACCGCTTAACGAATAGACCACGGCCTGAGCGTGCGTGTCGGCCGAGTACGTGTCGATGGTTCCCTGCAACGCGCCATCCACATAGACCTGCGCGATGCCCGACCATGGATCGCGGAAACCGATCCACTGGACGCCCGTTCCGGTGAAGGTGAACCTGGCCTGGCTGCCCTGGTCCATCGCCAGAACGGCGGAACCACCGCTGTTGAACGCTCCGCTATTCGGGTACCACGTCCCCGTGAGTTGGACCGCCGGATTGTTTTGCTCGTAGCGAACCACCGTGGTTGTGGTTGTGGGAGCAGGCGTGGGAGTAGCAGCCGGTGGAGGCGCCGGAAGTGGCGCCGAAGTCGATGGGCCGCCCACTACGATCAGGTAGACGTCGCTGTATTCACCCGCATATCCGTCGAGCGTCTGCAAATCGTAGTCGCTGCCGTAGACCACTCGGCTGCCGTCCCGGCTAGTGGACATCTTCGGCTGCCAATTGTAGGTGTTGGCTTGGAACGGGCGGCTGCGGTGATGGGCCAACCGAAGCACCTGCGAACCGTCGAGCTTGATTTGCAGCAACTCGTTGGTATATGCCACCCATCCACTCGGTGGGGTGGGATTGCTTGGGGCATAGGTTTCCACATAAACAATGCCGCTGTTGTCCGGGGCCGAGATGTGCACCGCCAGGCTCCAATCGAACGACGCCAGGCAGGTTTGGTGTCCGTCGGCCAGCCGGATCTTCACGATGCCGTTGTTGCAGATCGGCTGCGGGTCGTTGGAATTGGTCCACACCAGAACTTCATCGCCATTGGTGTCCAAAGTGACATCCTTGTGGCCATCGGCGCGCCCAACCTGCCTCAAGAAGTTCATGTTGGCATCAAACAACTCCTGGCCGGTGTAGCGAACGGTGCCGCTCGCGGTCCACGAAACGATCACGTTGTTGTTGGGCGTGATATAGATGCTATCGAGAGCGGTTCCTCCCGTATCGAATACCGAAGATTTCGTGTCCGTGCTAATCCGATACACGAAGACGTACCGGCCGTCCCCGGCGAAAACAAAATGGTCTCCATCGAAAGAGATATCGGATTCGCCCATGCCGCTGATGGCGGAGTATTCGCCGAACGTGTGTACGATATTTGTGGCGCCGCTGGAGATGTCGTAGGTCTTGAACTGGTTGCCGTGAATGTAGTAAATCGTTCGATTATCGTTCCTCGACCACCTCGGTTCGCTGGACGAGCTGATCTCGAGCGGAAGATCCCGAAGATAAGCGCCGGTTCCATCGTAGAGTCCGAAGTAGCTCTGGTGCACCAGAAGAATCCTGGAATTGTCGCTGTTGAACGGGCTCATGGTCGAATACTCGTCCGTGATCCACGTCAGGCTGCCGCCGCCGTCGGCGTTGGGCGTGCCCAGGGCATTCGATATCCGCTTGACCGTCGAGCCGAAAACCGGATCGACATAGGTATCGCCTACCGCGGGCGGCTGGAAAGTGCTGTAGTCGGCCGGAAGCTCCACGCCTCCAGCGGTCAACTGCGCAAAAGCCGGCGCCATCGAGCCTGTCAACAGCAATGTCCCTGAAAGCAGGACGGTTCGAACAATTTGGTTTTTCAACGAGGTTCTCCTGTTGCCTTGAAACATGGTCTTTTGGGAAGCGAAAACCGAACTAAATTACGTAGTGCTCTCTAATCCCCGGCGTCAGCCAGCCTGGGACGGTCCGATAGGGTGCGAACCGTTCGTAAGAGTTGGCTGCCCAGCTTCTCGTCTTGCAGGCAGGCGTCCGCGCCGCACTTGCGGGCCACCCGCGCGAAATCTTCGACCGGACAGATCAGGATCAGCTTGGATAAGGGGCTGGACTGCTTAATGGAAGCGACCGCCCGGGGAATCCCGATGCTCACTGGTTTCACATTCGCCACGATCAGTTCGGGAAGCAGCCGCCCGGCCTGCCGCTCCAGGCTCCCCAAACCGCTTACAGTGCCTACCACTTCGCACTCGGGCCGGCCGCGAAAGAGATGCTCGATGATGCGTGATAACGACGGGGAACCGATTACCAGGATCGTGGTTGTGCGCAATTTGTCCTTGCCTGCGCAAGGTTTCTCCTCGGAGGAGCCGCTGCTGAGAGGGCAACTCCTCTTCTTGTAAGTTAAGGGCAATAGGGTTGTAGCTCAATTAGGCGGGTACCCTAAGGTCAATCCATTCGCACCCTAAGGAGCAGAGGGGCCGTGCGGCCTTTCCCGCCGCTGGAAGGCTATCGCATTCGTAGTGAGCGATTGTGAACAGCTAAATATGTGCTCTGCGACCACACTTAGGCTCAGAGCCAGAACGCTGCCCTTTAATTCGGGTAGGCCTGACTATTTCGCGGGAGTACCATCATGACGAGCCGTACTCTGCGTAACTATCTTCTTCTGCCTGTTGCGATTCCAGCGTGTGCCTGGCTCAGCCAGGCCCAAACGGGCACTATCATTCAAATCTTGCAAACCGATCCGAGCATCGTCTACACCGGTACGTGGTACCCCAACTACGAATCCCCGAACATCGGCGGCAGCGCTACCTTGACGAACGACAAAGGGGCAACTGCGGCCCTGTCCTTCACAGGAACGGGGATTACCTGAATTGGCTTGCTGGACCCGTACTCCGGGATCGCGCAGGTCTATCTCGACGGCACCCCGAACACGGTTGACACCTATGGCCCAACCACACTGTACCAGCAGCCTCTGTTTAGTGTGCATGGTCTGGCTCCAGGCACGCACACTCTCTCCATTCAAGTCCTGCACCAGAGGGACGGGGAGACGAACGGCTCCTGGATCTGGATCAACGCTTTCAATATTGAAAACGGCTCCGGTATCGTGGGCGGAGTGAGCGCGCCGGCGGGACGCATCGAACAGAACAATCCCGCGATCATCTACACCGGGAACTGGTATCTCAACACCAACCCGATCATGAGCGGCGGCACGGCGGCGTTGGCGATGGACCCGAACTCCAGCGCGACCGTCACCTTCAACGGGACGGCAATCGCCTGGATCGGATATCAAGACCAGTGGTCGGGGATCGCGAACGTCTGCCTGGATGGCACGCTGCAATCGCCGCCGGTGGATACCTATGCGGCTTCGCAACGGGCGCAGTCGTCCGTCTATTCGATCGGCGGCTTAAGTCCCGGTGAGCACACCTTGATGATGGTGGTGACGGGCACGCACGATGCGGCCTCGGCCGGCTCCTGGATTTGGGTGGATGCGTTCAATATCAAGTGAAGCGCCAGCCAGGCCGTACTGCCAAGCCCAGCCGAAGTGAGCCCAGGCGCCGGCGACGGAACCTCCCAGACCTTTGCGTTCACGTTCTCCGGCCTCGACCGCCACGGCGGGTGAGCAATCCGGTACAGCGGGTTGCTTGAAGTCGTGCCACCATAATTGCGGGCCATGGGCGCAAAGGTCATCTTACGTCCCGTTGCGCGAGCCGCCAAAGGTAAAGATATGAAAACGCGTGATCGAAACATCTGGAAAGCTACCCAACTAATGTGTAGTACCGTACAAAGAAGGATCTGTCTTGTCGCCCTTTCGGCCGTGTGCTTGTTATTGAGCGCGTGGCCGGCGCAATCACAGGGGATCGTCACGACGTTTGCGGGCAATGGGAACATGACGTTCTCCGGCGATGGCGGCCCAGCCACAGCCGCCTCTTTGAACCTTCCAAGGGGATTGGCCATCAACTCAGCCGGTGGTGTCTATATCTCCGACACGGGCAATTCGCGAGTCCGGCTGGTCAGCCCCGCTGGGATCATCTCAACCGTCGCTGGGAACGGAAGCTATGGTGCAACCGGCGATGGAGGCCAGGCGACAAACGCGTCGTTCAGCGATGTCACCGATATAGCGCTGGACGCAGCGGGTAACCTGTACATTGCCGACGCTAGCAACCATCGCATCCGGAAAGTGACGCCCGGCGGAATCGTCACTACCGTTGCAGGCACGGGCGTACAGGGTTCTTCGGGCGATGGGGGACTGGCGATTGATGCCACTCTGAATCGACCAATCTCTGTAGCCCTGGATGCCGCCGGCAACTTGTATATCTGCGACAGTTCCAATCATAACGTCCGGCGAGTCAGTCTCGCCTCCGGAATGATCGCGCCATACGCCGGTAACGGTACGGCGGCCTTTTCCGGCGACGGAGGCCTGGCCACCGCAGCTTCGTTGAACTTTCCGTTGGGAGTGGCGACGGACAAATACGGCTATCTGTATATTGCCGATTCGGGCAATAACTCGATCCGCAGAGTCAGCCCCGGCGGAATGATCGTTACCGTGGCCGGCACTGGCAATCTTGCGGGCTTTGCGGGAGATGGCGCCGCTGCCAACGGCGCGTTACTGAATATTCCCTCGGATGTAGCCGTCGATGGCTCCGGCAACTTGTTTATCGCCGATTCCGGGAACAATCGGGTTCGTAAAGTCGACGGCCCTTCCGGAATCATCGGCACCATAGCCGGTGGTGACAACGACGGATTCTCCGGTGACGCCGGTCCCGCCGTCAATTCCTTGCTCAGCTTTCCGTGGAAACTCGCGACCGATCCCGCTGGCGCTGTTTACATCGCCGACCGCGTGAACAACCGGATTCGAAAGATCTCCGCGGGAACCTACGTCGCCACCCTGGCCGGCGCGCCTGTGACCAGCGTCTCGGCCGCCAGTAACGCCCTCAACGCATCGCTGGCGCCGAGCCTCATTGCGAGCGCCTACGGCAAGGGCTTGGCCGACTCCACCGTGAACGCGCCGCTGCCCCTCCCGGCCACCGTCGCCAACGTCGGCGTGATCGTGAAAGACGCTGCTGGAAATACCCGCGAGGCGCAGTTGTATTTCATCTCGGCGAATCAGATCAACTACGTCGTCCCCGACCAGACTTCCGTCGGGACGGCCACGGTCACCATGACCAAGAACGGCCAGACGGTCGGTTCCGGCACCATCCAGGTGGCCGCCATTGCGCCCGGCATCTTTGCGGCCAACGGCAACGGCCAGGGCGCCGCATCCGCCGAAGCCGTAAAGTACCCCGCACAGACCTGGCAGTTCACTGGCACCTGCCCGGCGGTGGGAAGTTGCGTTACCGTGCCCTTCGATGTGGGCACGGCCGCCACCCCCGTTTACCTGGAACTGTACGGCACGGGCATTCGCGGCACCAAGTCCAGCGTCACGGCGACGATTGGCGGGACCGCGGCGGCCGCCACCTGGGGCGTGCAGTCGCAGTATCCCGGCATGGATCAGGTGAACCTCCTCGTCCCCACCTCCCTGGCCGGACGCGGCGAAGTGGACGTCGTGCTCACCGTGGACGGCGTGGCGGCGAACACCGTCAGGGTCAACATCAAGTAGGCTGAGTCGCGTACAGCCCGCCCCCCAACGAGCGCTCTAGAACATCCAGTATACGGGCGCTGGCCTTGCCGTCCCAGAGCTCCGGCGGCGCCAGTAACCGCGGCGGTCGATCCAGGGTCTCGAGAGCCGCCTGCAGGATCTTCTTCGGGTCTGTGCCCACTAGCCGGTTGGTCCCCTGTTCGATCGTAATCGGCCGTTCCGTGTTCTCGCGCATCGTCAGACACGCCACTTGAAGGATGGTCGTCTCTTCCTGAATGCCGCCGGAGTCCGTGAGCACCAGGCGCGCTTCGCTGGTGAGCCGCAGGAATTCGAGATATCCCAGTGGCTCCGTCAGAATCAGGCCGCACTCCGCGAGCCCGGCGCTCTCCATCCGCTCTTTCGTCCTGGGGTGAACCGGAAATACCACCGGCAGATGGCGCGCGAGTTCCGTCAACATGTTCACCAGGGACGCCAGGTGCTCCATGCCATCCACGTTAGAGGGCCGATGCAGAGTCGCCACCGCATAGCCTCCGCGCTCTAGTCCGAGCCGCTCGAGGACGCCGGTTTGGGCGGCCTTGTCCCGGAATCTCATCAACGTGTCGATCATGACATTGCCGACGAGAAAAATCTTCTCCTTCGGTATGCCTTCAGCCAGCAGGTTCGTCACACCGCGCGGCTCGCTGGCAAACAGGTAGTCGGAGAGTACGTCGGTGACCAGACGGTTGGTTTCCTCCGGCATGTTGCGGTCGAAGCTTCGGAGTCCCGCTTCCACGTGGGCCACCGGAATGCCGAGCTTCGATGCGACCAGTGCCGCTGCCATGGTCGAATTCACGTCGCCGACCACCAGGACCAGATCGGGCCGCCGTTCGTTCAATTCCGTTTCCAGCCGTAGCATCACGCCGGCCGTTTGCGTCGTGTGGCTGCCGCTTCCGATCTCGAGATTGACGTCCGGCGCCGGCATCCCCAAGTCGTCGAAAAAGGTTGCCGACATTTCAGGCGAGTAGTGCTGGCCCGTGTGAATCAACCGGCACTGAAACGCGGAACGGCGTCCCGCCTCCTCCAGAATAGGCGCCATTTTCACGAAATTGGGCCTTGCGCCCACAATCGCGGAGACCTGAATTTTCATAGGGACATCCATAGCTCCCCGGCCTGTTGGCCCGTCGAGCAGTCGGGGCGTGACGACAGCCCGACCCGAAGCCGGCGCTACGACGCGATTTCATGGCCGGCGAATAGGCCCCAGGCGCCGATCCCGTGCTCCTGATCGGTTACGGATCGGAGACCTCAGGTTACACCTTGATGAGGCTGTGGAGGATGCCCTCCCAAGGCGCCCGGTACTGCTTGGTGCACATGGCGGCAGCTTCCTTATCGCCCACCACCACTTCTTTCTCGGGATCCCAGTGAATGGTCCGCCCGCCGAGCCGAAGCGACATGTTGCCGAGGTTGCATATGGTCGCCGTTCGATGCCCCAGCTCCAGATCGCAGAACGGTTTGTTGCGCGACTTGATACAACTGACCCAGTCGCGCTTGTTGGCGTTGAACATCTGTTCTTCCAGCGATTCGCGGCCGCCCGCGCCGCCTGCCTCCGCGCGCCCGCCGCCTCTGCCGGCTTCACCCTGTTCGCGGCCGCCGCCACCCGCGCCGCCCCTGCCGCCCGTTCCCGCCTGAGCTTCGATCCACGGCACCGCCTTGGTGTCGTTGAACACCGCACCGCCGATCGGTTGTTGGCCCACGAACCGTGGAATCAGGTTCACCGGATCGCTGTGCATCTCCGGAACCACCTGGTTGGAGCCCAGCATCAGNNGTAGAGGCACTCCTGCAGATCGGGCGTCTCGCCGTCGTCCTCGAGGGTGAAGCGCCCGCCGAACGACACCACCTTCGTCGGACCTTTCACGCCCATGACCAACAGAAATGCCGCCACACTGTGGGCCCCCAGGTTGGTCAACTGGCCGCCGGAATAGTCCCAGAACCAACGGAAGTGGTACAGCCCGCGGTGTGCCTGATACGGCTTCTTAGGCGCCGGCCCCAGCCACAGGTCGTAATCGAAACCGGCGGGCGGATTCTCCACCGGCGTCTTTCCGAAACCCGGATAGATATTGCGGGTTCCCGCTCCCAGCTTGACCATCTGGATTTTGCCCAGCACGCCGCTCTCGACGATCTTCTTGGCCACCTGATGGCCCGGATTGTGGTTCCGCTGCGTGCCCACCACCACCACCCGTTTGTACTTGTTCATCGCCGCGAGCATCCACTTGCCTTCGTCGATGAAAACCGTGAGCGGCTTCTCGACATAGACATCCTTACCCGCCGCGCACGCCATGATGGTGAGCATGGCATGCCAGTGGTCCGGCGTCGCCACCACCACTCCATCGATGTCCTTGTTTTCGTACATCTTGCGAAAATCGCCGTAGCCCTTGGCATTGGGGCTCTCCATGTACGCCAGGCCTTCCTCCAGGCGCGGCTTGTAGACATCGCAAAGCGCCACCCGGTCGACGTCCGGGAACGACTTCTTGAAATTCATGATGTGCTGCTTACCGATCAATCCGTACCCGATGAAGCCGATGCCGACACGATCGTTGGCCCCTAGGACCCGGTTGTAGGAAGCCGCGCTCAGGGCTGTCATGCTGCCGAGAAAACCTCGGCGGGTCGATCGATTGGACTCCACTTCGTTTGGCACTTGTTTCTCCTTTCTCCGATTCCGTCGTGATATACGTAGTATCCTTCGGCGCCGCCCTACTTGTATTTTTCCATAAGCTTCCAGCCCGCCTCGACGAAGAAGCAGAGGGTGCGCTGGGTCACGCCGTAGCCGATGAATTCCCGCGGGGACATGCCCTCCGGCTCGTAGGCCTTCAGGAACTCGGGCATCTGGCGAAGCCGCTCCAGGGCGTCGGGCGGCACTTCACGGTCAATTCGTTCCTCGCGAGCGTGGTCATCCTTCACAAACCAGGCCTGCGGTCCCGGAGCGATCGACATAATCAGGTTGGCGCCGGCCAGCTCCGTCAGGTGGTACGGTCCTCGCAACGCCGCAACCAGCAGCTCCGACTCGTAGCCCCGCTCCTGGTAGAGCTGGTAAGCGCGCTTCGTGCAAGCCAGGCCGGACCAGCGGATGTCGGACTCGCTGACACCAGGATGGGCGTCATGCGCCACCTCGCGGAGGTAATCGTCAAGGCGGCCGATCATGATCACGGAGTAGCAGCGGCCCGGCTTGATCCCCTTCGCCTTGGCCCGCGCCATCCCTTTGCGGTGCCGCTCGGCGATGGCCAGGACCTGCGGAACAGTGAAGCTGACCGTGATCGTCGTAGTGATCCCCTCGGCGATGCAGTCCTCCTCGACGTCGAGGCCCGAGGCGGCGCCGGGCAGCTTGACCGCGATGTTGGGTGCCCACTTGTGGAAGCGCCTGGCCATCTCCAGCATGGCCGCCCGGTCCCCGGTGCGCGACGGGTTGACCTGAGCGCACACGTATCCGGTGGCCCCGCCGGTGCGCCGGTACTCCGGAAGGAGCATGTCGGCGCATCGCGTGACCGCGATCTTCATCAGGGCCTCCGCCTGCTGTTCCGCCGGAAGCCGCTTCGCGATCACCGCCTCGATTTCCTGGTCGCCCTTGGGCCGGCACTTGGCGATCACGAGGTTGGACAGATACGGATTACAGGTGACCCCGACCGCCCCGCGCTCGAGCGCCACGGCCAGCTCGCCGACGTCGGCCGAGTCGTGCCACCAGCTTGTCTTGGTATTTGTGATGACCCAATTCAGGTATGTGTTGTCCTGCATGTTCGATGTCCCGTCGGAACCACCCCGACTACATGTCCAGTTCCTTGTGCGCGTAAGCGATGCACTGGTTATTCAGATCGTCTTCGAGTTTCACCTGGTCCGCCAGGGCCAGCCCGGTGGTCTTCGGCAGCGGCTGCTTCGGCGGATTCTTGCGCACCAGGTCCAACATGTGGGCCAACTGGCGCCCCGGTATCGGGCTGACGGTGTCGTCGAACGTCGCCCAGTACTTCGGTGTGTAAACCGGAATCTTCAAGGGATCCCGCGTGATCATCTCCAGGCCGAAGATCATGTTCGGGTCCTTCTGCCGCAGGATCTGCACCATTCCCTTCAGATCCAGCATCCCCATTCCCATGACCACTTCGGACAGCAGGAAGCCGTCTTCGTAAGCTTCCACCGCCATGTCCTTGATGTGCGCGAATTTCACATAGGGGAGCAGCGTCTTGCAGGTTTCCATGGGATCTTCGCAAAGCGACATGTTGTTGCCGAAGTCCAGGCACACGCCAAGCCATTCACTTCCCATGCTCTTCAGCCAGGCGGCCTGCTCGGCAGCCCGATAGCCCTTGTGGTTCTCGTAAGCCAGGGCCACCCGATGCTTGCGCAGAATCGGCTCTACCAGGGCAGACTGCTTCTTGATCCGGTCGAACATCTGCTTCCACGGCTCGAGGCTATCGAAATCCTCGTAGCGCCGGCCCGTGCCTGCGGCGTGGAAACAGCGCGCGCCGGCTTCCTTGTAAGCCTGCACCTGCGCCTCAAACGCCGGCAAACCGCTCTCATCAGTGGGCAGGCGGGGATCGCATATCACCCACATGTCCAACGATTCCAGGCGTTCCCGGAATTTCTTGATCGCCTCGGCGTCGGTGGACGGGGGATTCGTCTGCACGCCTGTCAGGCCAATGTCATGGCAGTGCTGGACAATGTCGAATCCACCCTGACCAGGACCCCGGCCGGGAGTCTCGCCGCCAGCGCCGCGGCCGGCGCCCGGGCCCCCACGTCCGCGGCCGCCGCCGGCGGCGCGGGACCGCATGGAGAAAGCCGTCGGGGTCCCGCCCAGCCCCGGCTTCCCCTTTATCTGTGCGCTCAATGAAGACGCTGTCGCTGATAACCAGGCCGGCGCGGCGGCGGCCATGGCGATAATCTGCCTGCGAGTCATGAGAAAATTCTCCTTGAATTGCGGAATGTCCGACTCCTAAATGATAGTCCACCCGAGCGGCCTTTGACAGCCTCCCGGAGCGGGCTGCCAAAAAAGTTTCAGACGCTCCGCCGGCTGGGGTCGATCCAGCCCCAGCAGATGGCCCCCGCGACGTACAGCGCCGCCGTCAGGTAGAGCGGCGCGCTCCACGACCCGAACCACTGGACCGACAGCCCCACGATCATCGGGCTCAGGACGCCGCCGATCTGCCCGGAGGTGTTCATGGCGCCGCTGAGGGTGCCGGCGTGCCGCCCGCCGAGGTCGATGCAAGAGCCCCAGGCGGCTGGCAACATGAAGTTCGCCGCCGCGCCCCCCAAAGCAATGAGCACTGCCGACGCATAGGGGTTCGCCGTAAATGTCCCGGCCATCAGGCATCCTCCGGCGGCCAGCAGCGCTCCGGCGCCGACCGTCGCGCGGCCGATGCGCAAGCCGAACCGCCTGGTCAGCCGGTCCGTCGTGATGCCGCCAAACAGGTCCGCCAGGACGCTGAGCGCCAGAGGCAGGCCGGCGAAAAGCCCCAGCGACACGGATGCAAATCCGCGCACGTTCTTCAGGTAGGTGGGCAGCCAGGTCACGTAGAAATTGAAACCATAGGCCTGCGTGAAGTACATCAGGCAGATCAGCACCGCCGTCCGGTTGGCCAGAAGCGCTTTCCACGGCGTGCCGCTATCGCGGTCTCCTGCCTCGATCATCCGGCCCTTTTCGATCCACTCCAGCTCGCCGGCCCGCACCGCGGCGTGCTGAGCCGGTTCGTCCCGGAACCAATAGTGCCAGAACACCGCCCACACGAAGCCCACGGAGCCGAAAATCGCGAACAGCAGCCGCCAGGACATGTGCCCCAGCATGACGGTGACCAGCAGCGGCGTGAATCCGCCCACCAGGTGCGCCCCCATGAAGAAGATACCCTGGGCCGTGCCGCGCTCAGCCAGAGGGAACCAGCGCGAAAAGGTCCGGGTCACATTCGGCCAGCAGCCAGCCTCCCCAGCCCCGAACAGGAAGCGCGTGACCAGCAGCGAGGCGTAGCTCCACGCGGTGCCGGTCAGCATGGTAAACGTGGACCACCATGTCACGATGCGGGTCAGCACGCGCCGCGTGCCGACGCGGTCGCCCCACCAGCCGCTCGGGATCTCGAACATGGCGTAGGCCAGCGTGAACGCGCTGAAGACGAAACTCATCTGGATCTGGGTCAGCCCGAGATCCTTCATCATGTTGGGCGCGGTGACTGAAATGCATGTCCGATCCAGGTAAGTGATCATGCCCACCAGCGCGGCAAGGGCTGCCACCCGGTGTCGTACGTGCGAACGTCCCGGCGCCGGCGTGCGGCGTTCCTCCTGAACAGGCGTCATTGGCGTGCTTCCGCGGTGGGAGGAGACACGAATTCCACTCCTGTGAACTCGCAGAAAAGCTCCAACTCTCGCTTCCAGCAGCCGTAAACCAGGGCGACGTGATGCTCCACGGCTTGGTGCATCATCGTGGCAAGAAATGCCTCCGCCGAGGGTTCCGGCCGCACCGTCGCGACGCTCCCGCGCACGCCTTCCGAAGGGATCACCCGGCCGCCGGCGACAAACAGCCGGAATTTGCCGTCGATCGGGCGCAGCAGTTTGGCAAGCGTCACGGATCCCTCGCGGAACGGGAACTCCACCGTGGCGCCGGTCGCGGTGCGCATGTGCACGCGGAGATTAACCCTCCCGGGATCGCCGGCCAGCGAAGGGTCGGCCGCGCCGCAATGCGCGAACTGAATGGCGTCTTCGTCCTCGAGATATCCCGTGATATCGAAGTTGAATGCCGGCGCGCCCGCCAGACGACTCAACAGCCAGGTGGTGATCAGCGCCGTCACGTCCACTTCGCAGGTGCTCGAGATCCCGTCCCGCGCCATCAGCGCGTGGGCCGTGCAGGCCGTGATCCCGAGTCCGTTACGAAGTTCGGGCCAGCAGCGCACGCAGTAAGCATCGAGCTGATTTGCGCGCACCATCTCCTGGAGAGCCACGTAGATCCGCAGGTTGTCGGCCAGCACCGTTTCGCTCACTTCACTTCTGCCCCCGGTCGCCGCAATGAGCCGCTGGGCTGCGCGTTTCGCCTCGCCGGGGGGCGCCGCTTGCGCCGCCCGCACCAACTCGTCCAGTTCGAAGTGGACGGTCGTCACGCCCAGCGCCTGCTCGAGGTCCGAGTCGTCCACCGCCACATCGGCCATCCCGGGGCACGGGTCGCCCACCACTCCCATCCTGGCGCGGCGCAGCGCTCTTGCGGCGGCGCCGGCACGGGCGCCCCTGACCACCTGCTCGACAGTCGCGGCATTCACGCTGCCGATCGCATAGGCGAACCGCTTGCCCAGCCGCCGGAGATTCGACCCGGACGCCGTCAGGCCGCTCATCGGGGACGGCATCGGGATGTCAAGGTCCAGGTACGGAAGGGCCCAAAGGAGCATCGGGATGTCCCAGACCCCGCGCGCCAGCGCCAGCGTGACGTCTTCGGACACCCACGAGCAGAAGAACATCACCACCAGATCGACTTCGTGCTTGGCCAGGTGCGCGGCGACCTCGCCGGCGTCAGCCGGGGTTCGCGGGATCGCGCCCGCGATCACTTCGCATCCCGATTTCCGTAACTCTCCGATGGCGTTCTCGCGCCAGGCGGCCACCGCCGGCAGATCGTAGAGCGGATGGATGCACGTAACGAATCCGATTCGCGGCTGGTTCAATGGATGGCGCCTCGTTTGCGCGTCACCTACCATCCTACCAAGGCCGCCACCAGCGCCCCACGGAATCACCCTGATCCAGTTAAGACCCGCATGAATAAAGGCCTCGGAGGCTATCGAGAAGTAATCAGTCGCTAGCGGGAGTTTACTGCGAA
>PMYB01000040.1 GCA_003170915.1 Bryobacterales bacterium
GGCGCTTCCGCCTGCCAACCGAGTTCTTCACAGCTTCACAGCGAGCGGTGTCGCGGTGGCACCGAATCTCGCGGTCAATGACCCAGTTTCCGCCTCACCCCACGTACCGCGCGTACAAGCTCCGCGCGACGCCGGTGTCGCTGGTTCCCTTGATAATCGCGCGGCCATCGGGGAACACCGTCATCTCGTAGGGCGCGGTGAAGAACCGTAGCGCAAACTCGTTGGCGCGGACTTCACCTAGCGGCTCCAGACGCGCTTTCAACGCCACCAGGTCAATCGGCCGCTCACGTTCGTGGATCTGTACCGCATTCCTGCCGCACAGGGTGGCCGGCGGGCGGGGCGATTCTTCCAGGTAGGGGAACTCGCGGCGGGCGCAGGTGGGGCATTCCGGGTCCCCAGGGGGGCCTTCGATCTGCCGGATGCCTCCGTCCCATACGTCAATCGTGGTGAGGCGCGCGCGTACCAGGTCCGGGTGGCCGGAGAGAATTTTCAGCGCATCCGCCACCTGGAGCGACGCCACCGCCGACACAATCGCGTTCAACACTCCGGCGGTCTCGCAGGTGGGCTGGACGCCGGAAGGCGGATCGGGATAGATGCAGCGCAGGCACGCCGTGCGTCCCGGGATCACCGGCATGGTCAGGCCGTAACTGCCCACGGCCGCTCCGTAGATCCACGGAACGCCGCGGCTCACGGCGAAATCGTTGATCAGGTAGCGCGTTTCAAAGTTGTCGGTGCCGTCCAGAATGAGGTCCGCGCCGCCCAGCAACTCCGCCACGTTGGCGGGCGTGAGGTCCGCCACCACGCCGCGCGCGTGAACGGTGGAATTGATGCGCGCGACATGCCGCTCGGCTGCCGCGGCTTTGGGAAGGGACTCGGCGGCGTCGGATTCCTCGAACAGCCACTGGCGATGCAGGTTGCTCGGCTCGACGTAATCGCGATCGACGATCGTGAGCGCGCCGACCCCCGCCCTGGCCAGCGCCGAGACGTGAAAACTTCCCAGCGCGCCGCAGCCCACCACCGCCGCGTGCGATCGCAGCAAGGCCTCCTGTCCCCGTTCCCCGATGCCTGGAAACAGGATTTGCCGCGAATAGCGCTGGCGCTCGGCCGCGTCCATCAATCCGATGGTAACAAAGCTGCTATGAAGCGCTTACGGTATCATGATGATGGTGCGGTCGCTGCTCGCCTACTTGCCTTGCGTGGTTGTCTGTCTGGCGGTTGCGCGGCCCCCGGCTCTCCTGGCGCAATACCAGAAGTATGACGGCAAGGAAGTGCTCACCATTCAGTTCGATCCGGTGGAGCAGCCTTTAGACCCCTCCGAGCTGCACGAAATCCTGCCGCTCAAGATCCACCAGCCGCTCAGCATGGCCGCCGTGCGGGCTTCCATCGAACGGCTGTTTGCCACCGGAAGGTACGCCGACATCCAGGTAGACGCGCAGCCCTACCAGAACGGCGTGATCGTCCGCTTCCTCACCAAGAACAGTTGGTTCATCGGCAGTGTGTCGGCTGTGGGCAGCCTGTCCAATCCGAATCCCGGGCAACTGGAGAACGCCACGCGGCTCGAGTTGGGCCAGCCTTACACCGATGCCAAGCTCCAGGAGGCCGTAGCCGGCCAGCAACGGCTGCTCGAAAGCAACGGTCTGTACGGGAGGAGCATCCACCCGGTATTGGATTACGACAGCGCCCACCAGCAGGTGAATCTCCGCTTCGAAGTCGACGGTGGGAAGCGTGCGCATTTCGCCCCACCTGTGCTGACCGGCGACTTGAGAATGGACCCTGTGAAGATCGCCAGCGCCACCAAATTCCGGCGCTGGATCATCCACACCTGGAAGCCGGTCACGCAGACGCGCGTCATGCAGGGCATCGAGGGGGTTCGCGCGGAGTATCAAAAGGAGGATCGCCTGGAAGCCAAGGTCGCGATGGATTCCCTGAAGTACGATCCCGGGACCAACAGCGCGCTTCCCACGCTCCGCATCGACGCGGGGCCGCGCATCGAGGTGCGCACCACCGGCGCCAAGGTCTCCCAAAGAAAGCTGCGGCGCTACGTTCCGGTGTTCGAGGAACACGCCGTAGATCACGACCTGCTAGTCGAAGGCGGGCGCAACCTGCGCGATTACTTCCAGTCGGACGGCTACTTCGACGCCGAGGTAAAATTCCAGGAGCAGGGCGTCGTCAACGACAGGGCCTCCATCGAGTACCTGGTCTCGACCGGCAAGCGCCACAAGCTGGTAGCCATCGAAATCCGCGGCAACCGGTACTTCGACGCGGGAACGATTCGCGAGCGCCTGTTTCTCCAGAAGGCCTCGTTCCTCCAGTTTCCGCACGGCCGCTATAGCGAGAGCCTCCTCAGCCGCGATGAGGATTCCATCGTCAATCTGTACCAGTCGAACGGTTTTCGGGACGTGCGGGTGACGCACCGGCTGGAGGACAACTACCGCGGCAAGGCCGGCGATATGGCGGTCTCTCTGACCATCGACGAAGGGCCGCAGTACTTCGTCAACCACCTGGAGGTCGAGGGCATCCAGAGTTTGGACCAGGCGGCCATCCTCACCATGCTCAACTCGACCGAGGACCAGCCTTTCAGCGAATTCAACGTGGCGGTGGACCGCGACACCATCCTGGCGCAATACTTCGATAACGGGTTCCCCAATGCCACCTTCGAGTGGAGCTCGAAGCCGGCCGGGAAGCCGCACCTGGTGGACCTGCGTTTCACCGTGGGCGAAGGCAATGAGGAATCGGTGAGGGAAGTGATCGTCAACCAGGGCGCGCTCAAGACCACGCGCCCCGGCCTGATCTATCGAAACCTCCATCTGAATCCCGGCGACCCGCTTTCCCCTACGGCGATCACCGAAACGCAACGCCGCCTGTACGACCTCGGGGTCTTTTCGCGCGTCGATACGGCCATCCAGAATCCCGACGGCGAGAGCAGCCGCAAGTACGTGCTCTATGAGATGGAAGAAGCGCGGCGCTACTCTTTCGCGGTGGGCCTTGGCGCGCAGTTGACGCGCATCGGCGGGTGCGAGACCTGCCTCGATGCGCCCGCCGGCCAGACCGGCTTCTCCCCACGCGTCTCGCTCGATTTCACGCGGTCCAACCTGTGGGGCCTGGCCCACAGCATCAGCCTGCGCACCCGCATTTCCACGCTGGAACGCCGCGCCCTGCTCACCTACACCTGGCCGCACTTCCACAACCAGGACCGTTTCAACGTTTCGTTCACCGGCCTCTATGAAGATGAGAACGACATCCGCACTTTCTCCTATAAGCGCGAAGAAGGCTCGGCGCAATTGTCGCAGCGCATCTCCAAAGCCACCACGCTGTTCTACCGGTACACCTATCGCCGGGTCGGCATCGACCAGGCAACTCTCAAGATCACTCCGTTTCTGATCCCGCTTCTTTCGCAGCCGGTGCGTCTGGGCCTGATCTCCGGCGGCTTCATCCAGGACCGCCGCGACGACCCCGTGGACCCGCATAAAGGCATCTACAACACGCTGGACGTGGGGCTGGCGGAGCATGTCGTCGGTTCGCAGCGCAACTTCCTGCGCTTTCTGGCGCGCAATGCGACGTATCATCCCATCGGCAAGAAGCTGGTGCTGGCGCGCAGCACGGAATTCGGCGACATCTACGCGTTCCGCTACAGCGGCGACGTGCTCGCAGCCATCCCCCTGCCGGAACGCTTTTTCGGCGGCGGCGGCACTTCGAACCGCGGCTTCCCCGAAAACCAGGCCGGACCTCGCGACCCGGTGACCGGCTTCCCGCTGGGGGGCACGGCGATCTTCTTCAACCAGACCGAGCTGCGTTTCCCGCTGGTCGGCGACAATATCGGCGGCGTCCTGTTTCATGACGCCGGAAACGCCTATTCCAGCCTCGGCAATCTTTCGTTCCGCGTGAGCCAGCGCAACCTTCAGGATTTCGATTACATGGTCCACGCCGTGGGCTTCGGGATTCGCTACCGCACGCCCGTCGGGCCCATCCGCGTCGACCTGGCGTACAGCATCAATCCGCCGCGCTTCTTTGGCTTCAAAGGAAGCCTGCAGGACCTGATCAATGCGGGCGTGAACCCCTGCGCCGCGGCGCCCGGCGTCGCCAGCAAGTGCGTCGTGCAGAGCGTGAGCCATTTTCAATACTTCTTCTCGATAGGACAAACGTTTTGAGCGGGCGCTTTCCATTCCGACTGTGGCGCACGCACTCTTGCGTGCCGCGTCGAGACTCTTCTCGACGCTTGGCGACCGCACAGCGTGCCGGCACGAGTGCCGGAACGGCACGCAAGAGTGCGTGCGCCACGCCGGGGCCGGGGACCGCAGGCCGATGGTGGGTCCTGGCCCTGCTGGCGGTCGCCGTACTGGCGCGGGGCGAGATCATCGATCGCATCGCCGTCTCGGTGGGCAATCGAGTAATCGCCGAAAGCGACCTCGATCGGGAAATCCGGGTGGCCGCTTTTCTGGATGGGGTGAAGCCCGACTTCAGCCCGGCCGGCAAGCGGGCTACCGCCGAGCGCATGGTGGAGCAAGTACTCATCCGGCGTGAACTGGAAACCAGCCGATACCCGGTCCCCAGCGCAGCCGAGGTAGCGCCAGTGCTCGCAGCGTTCCAGAAGGAGCGGTTTCCGAACGACGGGGAATACCAGCGCGCACTGGCGGATTACGGCATCGCCGATCAGGATGTCAAGGACCTGCTGCTCTGGCAGCGCACGCTGCTGCTGTTCATCGAGGTGCGTTTTCAATCCGGGGTCCAGGTGACCGGCCCGGACATTCAGGATTATTTCGACAAGGTGGTGAAGCCGGCGGCGGAAGCGGCCCACCCCGGCCAGCCCATCGGCCTCGAAGACTATCGCGACCGGATCGAGCAGACGATCGCGGGCCAGCGCGCCGACCTGGAAATGAATACCTGGCTCAAAGAGGCCCGTAACCGCACCGAGATCGTGTTCCACGAGGAGGTGTTCCGGTGACGCGCCAGCGCATCGCGTGGATCGGCGCGGGCGGGCTCGCGGGTCTGGCTCTCGTCGTCGTCGTGGCGGCTGTCTTGGTGCTCCGCAGCGCCTGGTTCTACGAAAAGGTGCGTGAGCGGGTAGTGAGCACGGTGGAGACGGCCACCGGCGGTCGCGTCGAAGCCGGATCGTTTCAGTTCGATTGGAAGCGGCTTCGCGCGGAGATCGGGGCGTTCGCCATCCACGGCACGGAGCCCTCCGGCAAGCCTCCGCTGTTCCGCGCCCGGACGGTCGCCGTGGGACTGAGAATTGTCTCGATTCTCAAGCGCGACGTCGACATTCAGTACCTCGAAGTGGTCGATCCACGTGTCTACCTCACCATCGATTCCGACGGCCGCACCAACCTGCCGGCGCCCAAGATCCGCGGCGGGCGGTCCACGGCGGAGAGCATCCTCAACCTGGCGATTGGCCGCTTCAGCCTGCAAAATGGAGTATTCGAGATCGAATCGCGCGGGCGGGTGCCATTCGATGCGCGCGGCCGGAACCTGAACGCCAAGTTCCTGTACGAGCAGGCCGGGCCGCGCTATCGCGGGGAGCTCTCCATGCAGCCGCTCGAAATCGCGTGGGGCGGCTACGGGCCGGTGCCGTTGGATGTTGCCATGGCGGTGACGTTTGAGAAGAACCGCATCGGCGTCACCTCCGCGAAGATCGCGACGGGCGATTCCCGCATCGATTTTTCCGGCGCGGTTGAAGACCTGGCCTCGCCCCGCGGCGCCTTCCGATACAACCTAAGCGCTTCTCTCGCCGACGTAAACCGGATTCTTCGCGTGCCGGAACTGCGGCGCGGCACGGCCGAAGTTACAGGCAATGCCGTTTGGGCGGGATCTTCCAACTACTCCGCCATCGGCCGCCTGCATGCTTACGGCGTGGAGTACCGCGACTCTTTCGTGCGCCTGCAAGGTTTCCGCGTCGATGCAGCGCTCGCGGCTGGAACGGGGGGAATCGGCCTGAGCGCTGTCCGGCTCTCGGGCAATGAGGTGAACCTCGCCAGCCAGGTTCCCGTGGAGGGCAGCATCGCCACCGCCGGTTTACGCGGCCGCAATCTCGAATTCCACGGCGTGGTTGTCGACGCGCTGGGCGGCAACTTCCGCGGCCAGGTGCTGGTTCGCAATCTGGATCGCTACACGGTAACCGGCGAGATTGCCGATTTGGAAGCCCGTCGTGTGGTGGCCCTGTACAGAGCCGAACGGCTGCCGTGGGACAGCCTGGTGTCGGGGCAAGTGAACTTGGAAGGCTCGCTGCTGCGGCCCATTGAACTACGCGTTTCAACCAACCTGGACCTGGCGCCTGGGACCGAAAGCCCGCCCGTCCACGGGCAGATTGCCGCCAGCTACGAGGCTCGCAGCGGCATACTCGACCTGGGCCGCTCATCGGTCACCTTGCCTTCCTCGCACGCCGTTTTCTCCGGCGCTTTCGGCCGCGAAATGAGCGTCCACCTTGAAACCCGCGATCTCGACGATCTTCTGCCCGCACTGGGCCAGAGCGCCGCCAGGCTGCCGGTGAAGCTCGCCAGCGGTGGCGCCGTGGTTTTCGATGGCACGGTCGCCGGCAAGCCGGATGACCCGCGGATTGCCGGGCGCCTGCGCGTCACCCGCTTCTCGTACCTGGCCACGGGCTTCGACTCACTCGACGTGGACGTGAACGCATCGCCCGAGAACCTGGGGCTGCGGAATGCCGTCCTGGTCCGCGGCCCTTCGCGCGCTCAATTCGAACTGGCGGTGGGTCTGAACCAGTGGAAGACGAACGACGGCAGCCTGATCTTTGGGAACGGAACCGTCCGCGACGCCCCCTTAGCGGACCTCGCGGCGCTCACCGGCGCCCGAAGCACACCCGTCACGGGCACACTCAATGCAACCGCGCAGTTGACTGGGACCATCGGGAAACCGCTGGTCAACGCCGATATCGACGTGACCAAGGGCGCCATCCGCAACGAACCTTTCGACCGCCTCACGGCCCACGTAAGCTACAACGGCCACACCGTGGGGCTGGCCGCGGGGCAACTCTCTTCGGGCGCCAATCAGGTCCAGTTGAGCGCCACCTTCGACCACGCGCCGGGCCGCTTCGACGCCGGCCGCCTGCGCTTTCAGATAACCAGCAACACCATGCCATTGGAGCAGATCCATGCCCTGCAGGAGGCTCGCCCGGGCCTCAACGGGACCGTGCAGGTGGCCGCCGATGGAGATGTCGAGATCGGCCCGCCGCGCAACGGGCAGCAGGGTTTCCGCATCTCCGGTCTCCACGCCGATGTTCGGTTGCGCGGCCTGCAATGGACCGGCCAGCCGCTCGGCGACGTCCACCTCACCGCCGCTTCCGAGGGATCGGTGCTGCGAGCGCACCTGGACTCCGATCTCGCGGACTCTACCGTTCGGGGCGATGGGGAGTGGCGTCTGGAAGGCGACTACCCCGGGAGCGCCACGGTCGCCTTTTCCAGTCTGGACTTCGCCCGATTGCGCGTTTGGATGACGCCTTCGGCTGCCAGTGCCGCCTCGCGGTTCGCGGGTTCGGCGGAGGGCCAGCTTCGCATCGATGGTCCCGCGCTCAAGCCGCAACTGATGAAGGCCGAATTGCGCATTTCGAAATTCGAGATCGGTCCGGCGCCGAATGCCGGCCTGCCAACCGCCGCGCTGACTCTTCACAACTCCGGCCCCCTGGTGGTCGCCCTGGCCAACTCCGTCATTACGGTGGAGAGCGCCCGCCTGGTAGGACGCTCGTCCGATTTCGGCATCACCGGCAAGCTGCCGTTCGATCGGAAAGGCGGGTTGGATCTTCGGGTGAGCGGCCGCGCCGATCTGGCCCTCGTACGGGAATTCAGTCACGACCTCAACGCTTCCGGCACGCTCTCCGCCGACGCCACCGTCCGCGGGCCTATCGACGCGCCCCAGGTCAACGGGCGCATGGAGATCCACGACGCGGCCATGGATATCGCCGGTTTCCCCAACGGCATCTCGAAGGCCAGCGGCGTGGTCCTGCTCACCGGCGACCGCGCCACCATCCAGACCTTGAGCGGCGAGACCGGCGGCGGCAAGATCGAGATCTCCGGCTTCGCCGGCTACGGCGGCGGTCCGGTCATTTTCCGGCTGCACGCGCAAGCCGCGCAGGTGCGCGTGCGTTATCCCGAAGGTGTGAGCACCATCGCCGATGCCAGCCTGAATCTGACCGGGACTTCGGATCGCAGCATGCTCGCGGGAACCATCACCGTCCGCCGCACCGGCTTCAATGCGGAATCGGATGTCAGCTCGCTCCTGGCGAAATCCGCCGAGCCCGTGCGCACGCCATCCGCCCGGACCGGCTTTCTCGGGGGCCTGAGTTTCGATGTCCAGATCAACACCTCTTTCGACACCCAGTTCGAAACCTCCCTCACCGAGAACCTCCAGGCGGAAGCCAACCTGCGCTTGCGCGGCACCGCCAGCAATCCCGCTCTGATCGGCCGCATCAACATTACGCAAGGGCAGATGGTGTTCTTCGGCACCAAATTCACCATCAACCAGGGATCCATCGCGTTCTATAACCCCTTACGAGTGGAGCCGGTCCTGAACGTGGATCTCGAAACCAAGGCGCGCGGCATCGATGTCATGCTCACTGTTTCCGGCCCGCTGGACAAGCTGAACCTGACGCCGCGCTCCGATCCGCCGCTCCAGTTCAACGAGATCGTGGCCCTGCTGTCAACCGGCCGCAACCCGACCTCCGACCCCGCGCTGCTTGCCGCGCAGAGCACCACGCCGCAATCCTGGCAGCAGATGGGCGCATCGGCGTTGTTGGGCCAGGCCATTTCCAGCCCCGTCGCGGGCCGGCTGCAACGGTTTTTCGGCGTGAGCAATTTGCGGATCGATCCGACGCTGCCGGGCGTGGAGACCAATCCCCAGGCGCGCCTCACGCTCGAGCAGCAAGTGACACCCGACATCACCTTCACCTACATCACCAACGTCACCACCAGCAACCCCCAGGTGGTGCGCGTGGAATGGTCTTTCAGCAAGCTATGGTCCGTGGTGGTGCTGCGCGAAGAGAACGGCCTGCTCGGGCTGGATTTCTTCTACAAGCGCCGCTTCAAGTGAGCGGGGTGGGGCAGGCGGAACCGCCCAA
>PMYB01000139.1 GCA_003170915.1 Bryobacterales bacterium
CTCGCTCTGCCACTTGATCTGCAAGGAGGCGGGCACAACCACGAGGATACGCCGCGCGCGGTGGCGCAGAATAAGCTCCAGGAGGACCATGCCCGTCTCGATGGTCTTGCCGAGGCCGACGTCGTCCGCAACCAGGAGATTCACACGGGGCATCTCCACGGCGCGCACAACGGGGTCGAGCTGGTAAGGCTCGAACTCGATGCCGGCACGGAAAGGAGATTGGATCAAGGTGGTGTCCGCCATGGAGGACGCGCCCCACCGCACGGCGTCCAGGAAGGCATCCAATCTGGCCGGCTGGTCGAAGCCGGTTGGCTCGGGCAGGGCCATCTTCTCGTGGACCTTGACACCTGGCTCCAACTCCCAGATGACCTGGAGTTCCTCGCCGAGACCTTCGTCGTCGATGGAGATCAGCGACACGAGGTGCTGCGCCTTGGCCGCAATCCCGCCGGCGGGGACAGGGAGCGTGCTGCGCTTGACGTCCGTGACGATGTATCGGCGTTGCCGAACCTCGGCAAGCTGCCCTTGTTCCGGCGGCGCGGATGAGAAATGGACGGCGGCGGTCATCGTGATCGACTCTGGCGGTCTGTCCAGCCGCGTTCGGCCATCAGACAGCCCGGAGATAAAAGGGTATCAGACGGTTTGCGCCAAAATCCACCCGAACGAATGGGAACCGTGCTGTTTGGTCAATCCAGTGGCCAGGAGAAGAGCCACGCCGACCACATGGAGCATCGCTTCGAGGCGCCGCCTTGTTTTACGGTGGGCCGACTGGCCGACCCTGGGGGATAACGCCGATTCCGTTGAAGTTCGCGCGATGAAGGCGCTTCCCGCCGATGGCATCCGCCAGTTGGTCTCGCAAACAGACGCAAACTTGATCGTGATGGACACCCACGGCCGGAGCGGTGTCAACCGCTGGATGTTGGGGTCGGTGACTGAGCGCGCCGGCGCAAGTGCCTGCGGTCCTACAAATGTCACCGCTTTCTACTCCAAACAGAGTATAGGAACACCTATAGACAAGAGTTATCATCGTTTGTGTAGTAACTACGATGGAGCGGGCATTATCAGAGACAAGGTGCAGGGCAACGAGTGACGTAGTCGCTTGCCTCAGCAAAGCCGAGGTCATCGCCAACATGCTGCATGCTAACGGGTTCTCAGTCGCAAACTCGCGGGCTACCGCGGTCGATTGGAACAGGTCGTCAGAGATGCCGGGCGCAAGTGATTTCGGCCGTTACCACGTGGATCCGCGGCGGGCTTCCGGTCTATTTGGCCGGAGAGAAGCATCGAGAGGCACTGGACTCTGGGTAAAATCCTCGAAACATCAAATGAATCCAACTCGGCGCCGCACCAGTTGTGTTCAACTGTATTTAGGTCACCTTGAGACCACGGTCGGCCAACTCTTAAGCCTGCAAGAATCCTCGCGGTTTTCCAGTTTCAATGGCGGGGCGGATGTCAGGCGGCTGCGCTAGCAAACGCGGACCGCTTACTGGACTATGGCCGGTTGATCCCGGCCACCCCGCCGCCAGCTTCCATCGTGTGCGAATCGTGGGTGGCACCTGTAAAACAGGAGGTCTTCAGGAAAGCAAAGATCGACGTTTCAATGCCTTGGAGATGTTTGGGCCCTCATTTTATCAGGGTTGAATCAGGGCGTAACGCCTTCAAACCTATCTACCAGATGCACAAGTGGTCCGCGAGCCGGGCCTCATGCGTTTTCGAGCCATATTGTTGGGATGCTTAAGACCAGGTGGCGGCGCTGAAGGCTGACCACCACGAATCTGACCGGCAACCTGAGATTGGCGCGGTCTACCCTCCAGACAGTAGTTACGCGCGTTTCTTCCGGGGCGTCTTTGTAAGTGGAGGGAAGAACATGACGAAGAGATCGCTACTATTGCTTGGAGTGCTGGCTATGGTGACCCTGCCCATCGCGAGCGCCAAGTCCTATGACATCGCCTTTTCCAGCGCGACCATGGTGGGCAACACACAACTGCCGGTGGGCGAATACACGTTGAAGGTCGAAGGACCCAACGCCGTTATCACCAATGACGTGGACAATTACAAGAGCGTCACCGCGCCCGTCAAGATCGAGAACGTCGATAAGAAAGTACGACGTGACAGCGGTTGAGACCATCCAAAAAGGCGACGCCCAACACGTTACCGCCATCGAGTTGGGCGGCTCAAAGACCAAACTCGATTTCAACTGATTCCAGGTGTTGGGGATGACTGTCTAAAACGGGAAGGCGGCCGCACCCGCGCGCCGCCATTACCCGTCCGGATTGCCGCCTCCCGGAGCACAGACGCGACTCGCAGGATCACAAGGACGGCAGTTGGTGTATCCTTAGGAGCATTCCGGCTCACCAACATCCTCCGCGGCGAACCGGGCGCTTACCTGAAGCACCGTGGGTGGTTCTAGACATTTCATCCGCTTTCTACTCTAAACACGGTATAGGAACCTTTGAGGGCTAGGGCTATCATTACCTTAGCTGCTGCCGCAGCTTACAGGAGGGTGTCGGATGCGGCACGGGTTCAGGCGCAGGGTGGTGCATCTGTCTGTGGTAATCGGCGTGGTCCTCACCGCGGGCCTTGCCAAGGAAAAGAAGAAGGCCCCGAATAAAGACCCGGAGGAAATTGGAAATCGCGACGTCGGCAAGGGCGTCAACTTCTACTCTCTGGAAAGAGAGATCGCCCTGGGAAAGCAAATGGCCCAGGAAGTCGAGCGGCAGGCCAAGATCATTGACGATCCAGTAATCGCGGAATACGTTAATCGGCTGGGCCAGAACCTGGTGCGGAACTCCGACGCGAAGGTTCCGTTCACCATCAAGGTGCTCGACACCGACGAAGTGAATGCGTTCGCCTTGCCCGGCGGCTTCTTCTTCGTCAACTCGGGCTTGATTCTTCGCGCCGATAACGAAGCCGAGCTGGCCGGAGTCATGGCCCATGAGATCGCCCACGTCGCCGCCCGCCATGGAACCCGCCAGGCGACTCGCGGCGAGCTCATCAATTATGCCACGCTGCCGTTGATATTCGCCGGCGGTTGGACCGGGTACGCCATCTACGAAGCGGCCAGCGCCGCCATCCCGCTCGGTTTTCTGAAATTCTCTCGCGTCTTCGAATCCGAGGCCGACATGCTCGGCCTCCAGTACATGTACAAGGCCGGCTACGATCCCACGTCCTTTGTCGATTTCTTCGAGAAGATCGAAACTCTGGAGAAGACCAAGCCCGGGACCCTTTCCAAGGTCTTCTCCAGCCATCCCATGACCGACGATCGGATCAAAGCCGCCCAACAGAACATCCAGCAGAACCTCGAAGCCCGGCCCGAGTACGTCCTGGACACCTCGGAATTCCAGGAAGTCAAGAAGCGTCTGGGCATGCTGGAAAACCACCGCAAGCCGGTTGGCACACAAGGCGACCGGCCCACCTTGCGGCGCTCTCCGGGCAACGGAAGCGCACCCGACACAGATCCGGACGGCAAAGCCTCAAAACCCGACCAGGACGAACGGCCCACTCTGAAGCGCCGCGATTGAGTGCGTGGCGGTCGGCGCAACGCTATCACCGCCACTGTAGCTACGGTAACCCGCGCCGCCACCACAGTTGGGAGTGAACATCCGAGGCGCGGGCTGGGGCACTGCTCCGTTTTTTCCGCCAATCTACCCAGACTGGAGTATTGGGACAAAGCCGGCTGCACCTCAGACTGATGGTAGAAGAGGGCGGGTGATTATTCGGATTATTTTCGGTGCAGTCCTAACCCTGGCAACTCTCCACGGAGAGGGCCCCGCTCAGGACGAGCCCCGGATGGTGGACCTCAACGTGGTGGCGGTCGATAGCCACGGGGAGCCGGTCCTCGATCTGGCCCGCGACGAGCTCCGCCTGACCGACTCCGGCCGGCCAGAGACGATCGCCTTCTTCCGTCTCCGCGACAGCAAACGAGGGCCGTTCCGGCCGCTAGGACTGAACGAGTTCTCCAACCGCAGTGCGAACAACATCCCGCGCGCCACGCTGATACTTTTCGACCTGTTGAATGAGAGCTTTGGCACGCGGGGAACGGCTGCAAACGAACTGATTCGCAACCTTGAGGCTCTGGAAACGCCCGAGTACGTGTACCTGTACCTGTTGACCCTGGATGGGCGCTTGTTCCCGGTGCATGGCTTGCCCCCGCAGGGCGCAGTCAGTCCTCCGGAGGGCGCCCCCTGGACCCGCCAGATCAAGCCCTTGCTGGAGGGCGCGCTGCGTGACATGCAGCAGACCCGTCCGGTCGACATCGACGTGGCCGTTCGCGTACAAATAACCTATTCCGCGCTGAGCGCGATCGCCGCCGAACTATCCAGGGTGCCCGGGCACAAAAACATCGTTTGGATCACGGATGGGGTGCCGATCGAGCTGGGTCCGAACCGCTCGGATACCGGCGACTTTGTGGACTTCACTCCGCTGCTGCGCCAGATGAGCGACGAGTTCGACCGCTCCGGCGTGGCCATCTATCCGGTGCGCCAGATCATGCTCGGCACCCCAACCCACATCGATGACGGCTTAGGCCCAGGCCCAGGCACAGGCCCCGCCAACACCTTCACCGGCCTTGGGAGCATGGACACGCTCGATCAATTCGCGGAACTGACCGGCGGCCGGCCCGATGGCGGCAAAGATATCGGCGCGGCTGTGCGCCAGGCCATCAACGACGCGCGGTCCAGCTACCAGATTGGATACTACCCTCCGGAGACAAACTGGGACGACAAATACCACAAGTTGCGCGTCACGTGCACCCGCAAGGGAGTGCGCATCCAGGCGAAGACCGGCTATTATGCCTGGCGGGAGGGTCCGGGCCGCAAGGCCGAGGAGGCCATTGAGTCGACCATTCCGACGACGTTCGATGCGGCTGAAATCGGGCTCCGCGCCACCTTGTCATCCGATCCGAAGGGCGGGGGCACGGAGCGGCTCGAGGCGCGCATCGACGCACAAGACGTTCTTCTGGTTCACGAGGGGAACCTGTACAACGGCCAGTTGCGACTGGCAGTGGTCGGGTACGATCCGGGCGGCCGGCCGTTGCGCGGACCGGTGATTCCTCTCGATCTCCATTACAGCGCCGAGGAACGCGAGAGAGCGCTGCAGCAAGGCATCGTGTTCTCTCAGATCGTGGTTATCACGGAGGAACTGAAGAAGATCCGCATGATTGTTTTCGATCGCGGTTCGAACGCCATCGGATCGGTGACAATACCTGTCGGAGATACCGCCCCTGGCAAGGGGAATTAGCCGGATTCGCCACCCTCGCCAAAAGGCAGCGCCATCTGTTCGCCAAACTCGGTGACGCGGCGGCGTTCCAGAAGCGAGGCCTCGGCCAAGCGGTCCCACCCGAGGAAGAAATCGACGAGAAGACGCCAGCTTCCGAGGACGAGAGGGGCCCGATCCGGACCGCCAGCGGGCAATCCGGCTGGGTCAACGCCCGGATTTTCGGAAAGTTCACTCGGGGGACCGAGCAAGAAGAAAAGGCCGGCGAGCGCGAGCTCACCGTATATTGTGGTCGGCCGCGTCGGGTTTAGCGAAGCACTTTACCATCGACTTGTACGGCGCCGGTCCCACAGCCACGGCTTGCTCGGCGAGACACTGGAAGAGCTTTCCTCGCCTACGCGGGTTTCGTCGATTGAAGTGATTTCCGATAGAATGCAACTTGGTGGCCGGTTCCGTGAGGCGGCACTTGAGGTCGCGAGACAGATCGGCTGGAGCTTCTTTATGCATTTGAGCCGAACCTTACTAACGGCGATTCCGCTATTGGGAACCGTGCTGTTTGCTCAATCCAGTGGCCAGGAAAAGAGCCAAGCCGACCACATGGAGCATCGCTTCGATAATCCGAAGCAGTTGGCCAAGAGCTTCGATGATCCGGCGCGGGATGCTTGGCAAATGCCAGATCGAGTGGTCGAGGCGTTGGGTTTGAAACGGGGACAGATTGTGGCCGACATCGGCGCGGGAACCGGATACTTCACGGTCCGGCTTGCGAAATCAGAGGCCGCGCCTAAGGTCTATGTGGTCGATATCGAACCGTCGATGGTGAGTTACCTCAGAGAGCGCGCAGGCCAAGAACGATTGAACAACGTAGTCGCCGTGCAGGCAGCCGCGGACACTGCGAACCTGCCTGAAACGGTGGATCTCGTCCTGATTGTCGATACCTACCACCACATCGGCGGCCGCGAGGTATATTTCCGAAAACTGGCAAAGTCTCTCAAGCCCGGCGCCAGGGTCGCCATCATCGATTTCAAGCCGGACTCGCCCGAAGGTCCGCCCAAAGAGTTTCGGTTCACGCCGGAACAGATCAAGTCGGAAATGTCCAAGGCAGGATACATGCTCACGGCGCAGCATGATTTTCTGCCTCGGCAGCATTTCTTGATTTTCGCAATCGCGGGCCGGAAATCTCAATAAGAAGCGGGAATTGTCAATCGGCGATACTCAATTGTCCTTTCCGTCCTTTCCACATTTTTCCCGGGCTACATTGCCTACACCGACGCCCGAAGAATTCGTGATCGGAGTGTCACCTTTTTTCCCAAGCTGCATCATCGTGAGTGGAGACTGCCATGCGAGCACACACTTTCGAGACAATTCTCGTTCCAGTTGATTTCAGCGAGATTTCGGCCCACGCACTCCGTACCGCATCGCTGCTCGCGGCACGCTGCGGGCGTGCCAAGATTGTCGCGATGTACGCCAACTGGTTTGAGGCGCCGCCTTATTTTACGGTGGGCCGACTGGCCGAACTTCAAGCGGAATTCAGCGAGTCTTTGCACCTTGCGGAACGCTCGCTTGAGGCGTTCGTGCGGCCCACCCTGGGGGATAACGCCGATTCAGTCGAAGTTCGTGCGATGGAGGCGCTTCCCGCCGATGGCATCCGACAGTTGGCCGCGCTCAAGAATGCAAATCTGATCGTGATGGGTACCCACGGGCGAAGCGGTCTTAACCGCTGGATGTTGGGGTCGGTGGCTGAGCGTGTGCTGAGGGAGAGTCCCGTACCGGTCCTGACCGTTAGATCCGCCCCGCGTGAAACCATCCGCCAAGTGCTGTGTCCGGTTCAGGACACCGAACTGTCGCGGCGAGCCTTAAGTTTCGCGGCGGGCATCAGCGCCTGCTTCGATGCCAAGTTGACCGTGCTTCACGTAGATGAGGCTTCGGGCACCAAGCCAATCTCCGATCTGTGCAGTTGGGTTCCCGCAGAAGAGCGGGATCGATGTGTCATCCAAGAATTGGTCCGCCATGGGGGGAGTCTGGGCCCGGCCGAGGAGATCGTGAAGCTCGCTACGGAAGAACCGTACGACCTGGTGGTTTTGGGAGCGGCCCGCCGGCGATTTTTCGAGGGAATGGTTCTGGGAACGACCACATTACGGACGGTTCGCCATGCGCCCTGCCCCGTGCTGACGGTAGGATCGGGGGCTGAAATGTGGGAGACGTCACAGGATCGTCGATGATTCTGGCGCGATCCTCAAAATAGTAGTAAATTGAATACGGTGCAAGCTTCCAAAAGCCAGGAATACGGTTATGTTGCGAGGGTGGANNAAGCTCGGGGTCGAATTCCCGCGCTACGTTATTCTCGGCGCGTGCAATCCTCCGCTGGCCTACCAGGCTCTCCAGGAGGAGATCAATCTGGGATTGCTACTGCCGTGCAACGCCGTCGTGTACGAGCGTAACGGGCAAGTTTACGTAGGAGTCGTGGACGCGGAGAAAATGCTCTCCGTGGTCGGCAATCCAGGCATGGAACAGATGGCCAGAGACGTCAATCGGAAACTCCGCAGCGTGGTGAACAACATTGTCCAACCGAGTTAAATGCAGGTGGGGCGCGCCGATCGGCGCGAGGATGGGCGGCGCTTTCTGGACCAAGGTGGCGCTGCCGTTGCTTTTGGGGGTACTCTGCTTGGGACAGCAGGGCTCGGATGCCTGGCCACAATCCGCGCTGTTGAAGCCGGCCGCGCTGGCGTCGGTTTTGCAGTCGTCGACGGCGAGGCGCCCCATCATTCTGTGCGTGGCTTTTCCCATGTTGTATAACGCGCGGCATATCCCACATGCGGTGTTTGCCGGCCCTGCATCGAGGCCCGCGGGCATCGAAGCCCTGAAGAAGGCTGTTGCCGGGCTGGCCAAAGACAGCGACATCGTGATCTACTGTGGCTGCTGTCCCATGTTCGAGTGCCCGAATCTCGGGCCGGCGTT
>PMYB01000059.1:0-23577 GCA_003170915.1 Bryobacterales bacterium
TTATTTAAGTGGCATTGGGCGGTAGCGCCTGCCCCACAAATCAGTTGGCGTCCACTTTCACTTCCACTACCGGGCCGAACTTCTTCAGCAACTCCCGAATCTTGGCTCCGTCGCCCACGGCGATGATCTGGACGTTGTCGTAGGGCACGTACTTCTTCGCCACGCGCTCGACGTCCGCGGCGGTCACGGCCATGATCTTCTCGGTGTACGTATCCCAGTAATCCGCGGGCAGGCCGAATTCACGCTGCTGGAGCCATCGGGAAAGCACGCCGGAGGGGTTCTCGAGGCCCAGCGCGAAGCTCGCCACCAGCGTCCGCTTGGCGCCCTCAAGCTCCAGTTGAGGCACCGTCACTTCGCGGATGTCGCGGAATTCCTTGAGCAGGTCGGCCAGCGCCGGCTCGGTGACTTCCGTGCGCACCGACATCGAGGAGCTGAACTGCTGGTTGTAACGCGTGGCGTTGAAGGCGGAGCTGACCCCGTAGGTGTAGCCCTTTTCCTCGCGGATGATGCGGAAGAGACGGGCGGCCGGTCCCGAACCGAGCACCTGGTTCATCACCATGCAGGCGATGTAATCCGGGCTGGCGCGCTCGATGGCGCGGTTGGCCAGGGTGAGATAGGTCCGCACCGAGCCCGGCCGCGAGATCAAATAGACTTTCTTCTCCGCGATGGGCGGGTTGATGGGCAGCGTCAGAGGTGGAATCGGGCCGCCCTTCCAAGCGGACAGAGCCTTCTGGAGCTTCGCCACGGCATCGCGGGCGGTGATGTCGCCAACCATCCCGGCCAGTTCGCCCGCGGGCACGTAGTACTTCTTATAGTGCTCCACCAGGCGCTCGCGCGTGATCTTGTCGAGCGATTCGGCAGTGAGGCGCGTGAACTGGCGGGCATCGCCGGGATACAGCACCTTCATCAATTGCTCATTGGAGAGCGTGGCTGGCTGGGTCCTGGCTTGCTCGAGGGCGCTTCGCTGGCGCGACTTCCACTTCTCGAATTCGTCGGCCGGGAAGGAGGGGTGCAGCAGAACATCGGTCAGGATGGCCAGTGCGGCATCGAAGTTCTCGGTGAGCGAGCCGAGCGAGATTGTGCCGGAGCCGCCGGTAGCGGGAGCACCGCCTCCGCCGCGGCCTCCGCCTCCTCCGCCGCCGCCGGCGCTGATCGTCAACGTAGCGCCAATATCGCCCAAGGCTTCGGAGATCTGCCGCGCGGAACGCGTAGTGGTCCCCAAGGTCATGAGCGCGGCGGTGGCTTCGGCAACTCCGGGCAGCCCCTCGGGATCGCGCAGGTACGAGGACGGGATGGAAATGGTCAGCGATATGGTGGGCGCGCGGTGGCTTTCGAGAATCACGAGCTTGAGGCCGTTCGAGAGCTGGCGCTCGACGGGGCGCGGCAGCTTGATCTTCAGAACCTCGTTCGAAACCGGGGCGCGGTTCAGACGAACCATGCCGCGGAAAGTCCCGGCCCCCTGCGAATCGGGCTCCTGCGCGCAGAGAAACCCGCCGGGCACGGCGGCGAGAACGACGCAAACAAACAGTGGCTTCATCATGGCGGGCTCCTCAATTCTCCTGCCCGCCGGGACGGCGGGATGCCGCCGGCAGCGTCACCACGACGACGCGGTCGGAGGCCAGCAGGCGGGCCTTGGCTGCGCGCTGGATATCGGCTGCCGTGATGGCGAGCTGAGAATCCAGTTCGCTGTTGATGCGGTTGGGATCGTCATAGACAGCCGCGTCGTCGGCCAGCGCCTGCGCGCGGCTGAGCGCGGTGAGCCGCAATTCCGCGCTGCGCCGGAGACTGATCCGAACGCGCTGGAGTTCCTTCGCGGTGACCGGCTCGGCGTCGAGTTTGGCGATCTCTTCGGAGATGAGGCCCTCCACTTCTTCGGCGGTCTTGCCCGGACGCAGGGTGGCCGAGATGTGGAAGAACCCCGGGCCGGCGCGGCGGTCGGTGGCGCACGAGACCTGAACCGCGACCTCTTTATCCAGCACCAGTTTCTGGTAGAGGCGCGAGCTGTTGGCCCCGCCTCCTCCGCCCCGCCCGCCGAAACCGCCGCCTCCCCCGCCGAGAATCGAGGCGGCTACCGAGAGCGCGCGCGAATCCGGCTGGCCCGATGGCGGTATCCGGTAGGCGATGTCGAGGCGGACCAGGCGCGCCAGTTTGTCCTCGACGGTGGCGCGGCGCTCACCGGACTTGGGAGGCTCGGTCAGGTCCACCGGCTTGGGCGGGTCCTGCCGCGGGATACTTCCGAAATACTTCTTCACCTTGGCGAGCGTTTCCTTGGTGTCGAGGTCGCCCACCAGGGCGAGCACCGCGTTGTTGGGCGCGTAGTAGATTTTGAAGAACTGTTTGACGTCGTCCACCGACGCGGCATCCAGGTCATCCATGGAGCCGATCACCGAGTGATGGTAGGCGAAGTTGTCGTAGATCAGCTCTTCCAGTTTCTCCGATGTCTGGCCGTAAGCCTGGTTGTCGACGCTCTGGCGCCGCTCTTCCTTGACGGCCTGGCGTTGGTTCTCGAGGTTGTCCTGGGTGATAACCAGCCCGTGCATGCGATCGGCTTCGAGGTAGAGGCCCAGGTCGAGCTGGTTCCTGGGCAGGACCTCGAAGTACGACGTGCGGTCGGTGTTGGTGGTGCCGTTGGAGTTGCCTCCGTTGGTGAATATGAGAAAATCCAGCTCGCCGGTGCCCACGTTCTCCGAGCCTTTGAACATCATGTGCTCGAACAGGTGGGCGAAACCCGTGCGGCCCTGGCGCTCATCGCGCGAGCCAACCTTATAGCTGACCGAGATGGCATAGAGCGGGGCGAAGTGGTCTTCCGCGACGATCACGCGCAGCCCATTGTCGAGCCTGGTGTCGGTGAACTTCACTTTGGGCAAAGTGGAAGGGGCCTGCTGGGCCAGTGCCAGCGCGGCGGCGGCGAGCACCAGGGTCGCGAAGAGCTTCATGTTGTCTCCTTACCGTTCCAGCGTGTCGTAGAGTGGTTGAACCGGTATCGCCGTCGCGCCTTCCTCGGCCACCGAGATGGCCAGGATGCGGATCTTCTGGTTGTCGGGCAAGGTGAGGGTGGTGGCGCCGGGCGGCATGTCGAGCGGGTACGCGAACAAGTACGAATAGGCGTAGGGTTCGTTGGCGCCGTCGGCCGTGTGGCGATGCGAGGCGAACCACGCGACGTCCGCGCGCTTGATGAAGCCGGGCTTCAGACCCACCATTTCGCCGTAAGGGTCAGTGCGCGCCCGCGGCGGAGGCACTTCCCTGCTCTTCCAGATGCGGTCGTCCCACTGGCCGATGAAACCGCCCCAGTCCTGGATGGTCGCATCGACGGCTTTCTCGCCAACGCGGAATGTGGCTTTCTGGTCGCCATCCGCGGAGGCTGCCAGCACGTATACCCGGTTGAACTTTCCCGCTGGAAGAGGGATCGTCTGGCCTTTGGCCACCACTGCGTTGGGAGTCCCGGTCTTGGCGGGAGCGAGATTGAATCTGACACCGCCGAAGGCGAGCTCGGCGGGCAGCATTTCGGCTGGAAGGGCGCGGCCATCGGCGGCGAAACCGCTCACCGACTTGGTGTCGTCGTTGCTGGCGGCGGCCAGGTCGTAGGACAACTTCACCGGCTGCGAATGTACCGCCGCCACCTTCACCGGCGCGCCGCCGAGCTTCACCGTAAACGTGCGTGGCTGGAACGCGGTGAACGAAGTCACCAGCTTGCCATTCGTCACGGTTGCCGCGCCAACCGCTTCCTCCGCGCCGTTGACTTCACGCGCGGCGGTAATCGGCGCGGCAAAAGCGATCTGCACATCGGGAGCCGGTTTGCCGTCGAGTTCCACCAGGCGGACGATCGCTTCATCGCTCTGCTCGGCCTTCTTGAGGGCCAGGACCCGCACCCGGCTGTGGCTGACAGTGAGCAGTGAGAAGGTTTTGCCGAGCGCGCCCGCATGTTTCGAGGCTTCGAAGCCAATGAGAGGTTGGTTGAGGCGGTAGGCCTGCCAATCGGTCTGGCCCTTGCGCCAGCCGCCCAAGTGTCCGGCCAGGCCGTATACGAACTCGTGATGGCCCAAGTCCTGCGTGCCCTGGTCGTCATAGCTTCCGCGGGTGCCGGGTGTGCGGATCAGGGTGAGGCGCAGCGTGTTGTCATCGGGCTTGTCGGAGCCGTTCTTGCAATCCGTGAGCACCGTAGCGCCGTAAGCGCCGCTGCGATCGGTGAGATCGACCCACTGGTGGGACGGCACCTCGAACTTCTTGGGGTTATCGGTGCCCCGCTCGATGGCGCCGATGTCCCAGTTATAAGTCGCCACGGGGTTCGTCGCGGTGAGCGGGAAAACGGCCTTGAGGTGGGACCCTTTGGTATTCCAGTCGATGACGTTGCCGATTTCCACGCGGTTGCCGGCATCGCCCGAGGAAAGCCGGATGGTCTCGACAAATTTGGAGCCTTCGGTTTCGCGTGACACTTCGACGGCCACGCGCGCCGGCCCGTTTTCGACGATCCGGATCTGCGCCGGCCCACCCACGTAAGCCCGCGGCGCTCGCGACTGGTCTTCCCAATCCATGTTCCAGGCGGGCCATTGCACGGGTTTGTCGGTCTTGATTTCCAGGCGCGCCGGAGTCAACAGGAGATCCTTCTTGATGGTCTTGTCGAAGATGCCGGCGATGTCGCCGTTCTGATCGATGGTGACGCGATAGCGCGCGTTCTCGAGCGACGACTCGGTCACCTTGAGCGTGGAGCCGGCGGCCGGAGTCTCCGCGGCCTCGACGCCGTACACCGCGTAGCCCACCGATGGCACTTTGGCCACGAACAGGATTTTGCCGTTCGACAACTGCGCCGGCACTTCCTTGCCGTCCGGCGAGATGACGCGCACGGCCTTGGGTGTTCCGCCAGGGAATGAGACGGCGGCCTCCACCACGTCCTCGCGCGCCACGTTCAAAGGATTGTAGACCACAATGGCCGCGCCCTTGGCCTGGGTGTCCATGCCGGAAGCAACCGCTTCGGTGGCGCTGGCCATCACGCCGGCGAACTGGTTCATGGCCAGCACTTCGTCGTTCCAGGAAAACTCGTACGATTTGGGCGTGGCGGTGCCGGGCGTGATGTCGTGGAACTGCCCGCCCATCACCAGCGTCCAGGCGTTGTTCAGACGCTCGAGCGGATACGGCCGGCCGCCCAGCAGCTCGGCGGCGACGGAAGCCTTCTCGGCGGCATCGGCCAACAGCTCGTTCTTACGGTTCCACCGCTTCAGGTACGCCTCCGAGGTGAGGGACCCGGCCGAGTGGTTGGTCAGCTCCATCTCGCCCTTGTAGCGCGGCAGCCGGGCCGTCTGGTTGGGCTTGATATCGAGGAACATCTGGTCCGCCGTGGCGGAGACGACGTGCAGCGCGCCGCCGCCCGCCTTGGTGACGGTTGCCTCCAGCAATTTGACGGAGGCTTCGGTAGGAGCTCCGCCGACGTCGCCGGTCCCGTAATAGTGATAGTCCGTGAACAGGCCGCTCACCGCGCCATCCAACTGGACTCTGGCGGGCCAGTCTTCGCGCCGCGGGCCGGGAACGTCGGGACTCACGCTGAGGTCGGTGGTAATGGGGGCGCTGTAATCGCCGGGGTTGAGGGCCGCAATCACGCTCTTGCCATCGGGTCCCTCCCAGATGCCCACGTTGAACGGGGTGCCGAGCGGCGTTTTCTCCGGCGAGTTCGGACCGCCGGCCGGGGCCGAAGATCCCCACGCCAGTTTCTGCGTCGAGAAACCTTTAATGCCCGCGTGCGCCAGAATGCTGGGCAACGAGGCCGGGAAGCCGAAGCAATCCGGCAGCATATATTCCGCACTGGTCTTACCGAACTCGCGGCGGAAATACAGCTTGCCGTAAAGCACCTGCCGGATAATCGACTCGGCGGAGGGCGAATTCACATCGTTTTCCTCCATCGACGATCCAGCCGGAAACCAGCGGCCGGCAGCCACGTATTTCTTGACCTTGGCGTAGTCGGCCGGAAAGTACTCCTTCATCATGCGGTACCGGTTGGCGCCGCTGAAATTGAAAACATAATGCGGGTACTTCTCGAACAGCGCGAAATTGTCCCGCATGGTGTTCAGGATGTACTGGCTGATGGTGGTGGGATATTCCCATCGCCACTGTGTGTCCAGGTGGGCATAACCGACCACGTACAGCGTCGGTTGCTTCGTCAGATCCGGACCGGCCGGCTTGGCCGCCTGGCCCCAGGCGGCGCCGAGCGCCAGCAGGCACGTCAATAACATTCGTCGCATGATCACCTCGCCACTCCAGAGACTAACTCACGGCGGCGGCGGATACAAGGGAATGCCGGGAGGTCCCCAGCGCGGGATGCAGTAGTCGGCACGGGTTTGCCCCCAAGAATGAGCATCCGTGCTCTGCGTGGAGAATGCGAGCTCGTTCAAGCGCTCCGGCTGCCAGCAGGATGAGCGGAAAGATTGCCAGATAATCCGTCAGGCGGTCCCATGCGGCGACTGATGTTCGCCTAATGCGGTGACAAGACCGCTCCCTAACGGTCACGGCTCGGTGTGCAGCGGTGTGCCTCGCTCGGAGCCGCGACCGTTAGGGAGCGGTTCTTGGGTTGCAGGAGACTGTCACTGTACTGAGAATGTTGGTATCAAGGGCGATCATGAAGTTCGTCCCGAGAGGGCAGACGTTCAGGGCAGTAGAACCTCATCCCCTCGATCCCCGCCAGAAGCCGCTGCAGGGCTGCGGGCCGATCTCCGCGATCGGTGTCATCATCGAGTACCTCGACGATCAATCGCACACGCTGGGCCTCACGCAACCCCAGTTCCTCCTTGGGTTTGAGAACACCATTTGTGTAGACAGCCTCTATAAACTGAGCCATTCCATCAAGCCCTCTGTCATTAGATTGGCGCGCGCGGTTCGACGCATCAAGCTCCGGGCGATTTCCGGAAGGGACCGTCGGGATGAATGCACGCGGCAGCCGCGTTTCCGTTACAGCTTTTCCGCCCCATGCCGGTGCGCTCGTTTTGCCGGCTGTTCTTTCGACCTGCTCGTGGCGCCGCGATGTTTCACGCTGCCCGGCATCCGATCGCGGATCCGAATTTCAAGGCTTTTGCCGAGCACCCTCGCCGCCCGCGCCATGGTGTCCAGCGAGACCGACACATTACGCGGGTCCAGCAGGCGATCCAATTGCGACCGGCTGGTCTGAAGATCTCGCGCCATGGCCTGTTTGGTCTTCTTCTGTTGTTGCATTTCCTGCGAGAGTTGCCACGCCAGCACTCGTTTGATTGCGACGGCCTCAACCTCTTCCCGGATGCCTTCTTCTTCGAGAAGACTATCGAAGCTCGACCCGCTATGGTCGAACGCGACCTTCTGCGCCCGCTTTTTCATGGTAACCCCCTTTCATGCTTCTTCTTGTTGCCGCGCGCCAGACTCAGGTCTCCGGCGGGAGTACGCCTGGTCTTCTTGATGAATCCGTGCAGCAGCACCATCCGCCCGAACTTATCGATGTAGAACAAAACCCGCCCGATCCGATTCTGCGAGAGATTGGTCCGGACTTCGTACACTCCACCTTCCAGTGGCCGGCACGTCGGCATCCCAACCGGCCAGCCGTATTCGACAGTCATAATGTCATGTCCGATACGCTTGCGGTCCTCGGCCGAGAGGCCCGTTTTGAGCCAATCCCGAACCGGTTCACCCCCGCCTTCTGTTCGAAAGAAGATCGCAGGGATTCGCTTCCCTGGACTTTGGGACACATCACAGTGTACCACGTACGGTACGCCGGCCGGGCGCAGCCTGCCAGGCACGCCTACCTTCTCGGCCCACCGATCCATGGTGATAGACTCCAAGCATGAGCCGAGTGGAGGAGATCGAGGCCGCTATCGAAGGCCTGCCCACGGAAGAATACTGGCGCATCCTCCAGTGGTTTCGTGTGCGCGAACAAAGGCGGTGGGACGAGCAGATGGATGCCGACTCCTTGGCGGGCAAGCTCGATTTCCTTTTTGACGAAGCTGAAAGTGAATCGGCGAGGGGCCTCCTTCGTGAGTGGCCGTCCGAAAAGTGAAATCCGCCGCCACACGGAGATTCTGGGAACTCTTCCACGCGTTGCCGTCTGAAGTTCAAAATCTCGCCGTCAAGAATTATCATCTGTGGCGGCGGAACCCGAATCATCCCTCCCTCCATTTCCGGCGTTTGCAGGGAAGCGAAGATCGCTTCAGTATTCCCGTCGGAGATCACTATCGCGCCATCGGCAGGCTTGCAGGCGAGAAGACGACTTGGGCTTGCGGCGCGTGTGAAGCACTTTGAGACACCCGGCCAAAGGACAAAGGAAGAAAGTCAGTGAATTCTTATACCAGGAAGACCGGGCACTCATCGTTGTCGGAGTGGGAACTCGAAGTGTATTAAGGCCGCCGAATCGTACAAGATAATGCCACTTATCTGCCCCTCGCGAACATCTGCTCACACCGACAACTCAGCACCGTCCTCTTGCCAGCCGCGCTCACTCTAACGCCTATGCGCGCCGCAACGCCCTACCGTCCCGGCACGCCGATCCAGCCGCGGGTGGTGAAATCGCTCAGGGTCAGCATAAGCAGGATAACCAGCCACAGCAACCCGCCCAGCAACACCAGCTTCGTGAGCTTGGTGCTGTGGCGCACGTGCATGAAGAATAGCGCCACCAGCAGCATCTTGCAAACCGCGATCGCCAGCGCCACCACCACGCTGAACTCGCCCAGGTCGACAAACGCCACCAGCGTGGTCACTGCCGTGAGAACCAGCAGCGCCAACAGCACCAGTGCGTAGGTTCTTATGGAATCGATGTGTTCGGTCATGACTATTTCGGTAAGTGCCGGTCAATCAGGTATAGCAGCGGGAACAGGAATATCCAAATGATATCGACAAAGTGCCAGTAGAGGCCGGCGATATCGACGGGCGTATTGTACTCGGCCGTGAACCTTCCCTGGCGCGCCAGCCAGATCAGCCATGAAATGATTCCAACCCCAATCACCATGTGCAGCGCGTGCAGGCCGGTCATGGCGAAGTAGAGCGAGAAGAACAACTGGGCGTGACTCTGCTGCGGGACGCCTTCCAGGTGGAACGACGGTCCCGGCACGTGGTGCTGCTCGAACTTTTCATTCCATTCGTAGGCTTTCACGCCCAGGAAGATGCCGCCGAAGATCAGGGTCGCCACCAGGAACAGAATGAGCGTCCGGCGCTGGCCGAGCTGCGCGGCCCGGACGGCCATCACCATGGTGAAGCTGCTGACCAGCAGGACGGCGGTGTTGATGGCGCCGATGGTCACGTTCAGGCTGGAGCTGGCCACTGCGAACGCGTCCGAGTACGCCCGGCGGTACACCGTGTAGGCGGTGAACATGCCACCGAAGAACATGACCTCGGTGATGAGGAAGATCCACATCCCCAGTGTGGAGGCGTCCTTCTGCTGGGCTTCGGTGTCGAACTGCTCTTGCAGCGTGCTAGCCAACTTCGACCGCCTCCCCGACTACCGTGCTGTAGTCGTAAGCATCGTGCGTGACCACCGGGATCTTGTCGAAATTGTGAAGCGGCGGCGGCGAGGCCGTTTTCCACTCCAGGCCGGTAGCGCCCCACGGATTGGCGCCCGCCACCTTCCCGTAGCGCAGCGACCAGGCGAAGTAGATCATGGGGATGGCGTAGCCCACCGCCAGCACCGAAGCGCCCGCGGTGGAGAGCACGTGCAGTATCTGAAACTCGGCCGGATAGGTGTGGTAGCGCCGCGGCATCCCCAGGTACCCAAGAATGAACTGCGGGAAGAAAGTCAGGTTGAAACCCAGGAAGATCACCAGCGCCGAGAGCTTCGCCCACCCTTCCGGATACATGCGCCCCGTCATCTTGGGCCACCAGTAGTGCAGGCCGCCCATGTATCCCATGATGGCGCCGCCCACCATGATGTAGTGAAAGTGCGCCACCACGAAATAGGTGTCGGTGACGTGCACGTCGATGCCCAGCGCCGCCACGAAAAGCCCCGTCAGTCCACCCATGGTGAACAGTCCGATGAAACCGAAAGCGTAAAGCATCGGCGTGGCATACGAGATGGAACCTTTGTACAGCGTGGCCGTCCAGTTGAACACCTTGATGGCCGACGGTATGGCCACAAAGTAGCTCAGGAACGAGAACGCCATGCCTGCAAAAAGCGATTGGCCGCTGACGAACATGTGGTGGCCCCATACCAGGAAGCCGAGCACCGCGATGGCAACGCTCGAGAAGGCTACGATGCGGTAGCCAAAGATCGCCTTGCGCGAGAAGGTCGAAACCAGCTCCGATACCACGCCCATGGCCGGCAGAATCATGATGTAAACGGCGGGGTGCGAGTAGAACCAGAAAAGGTGCTGGAACAGGACCGGATCGCCGCCCAGCGCGGGGTCGAAGATCCCGATGTGGAAGACGCGCTCGCAGAACACCAGGACGATGGTCACGGCCAGCACGGGCGTGCCCAGCACCTGGATCAGGGCCGTGGCGTAGTGCGCCCACACGAACAGCGGCATGCGGAACCAGGTCATGCCGGGAGCGCGCATGCGGTGGATCGTCACGATGAAGTTCAGTCCGGTCAGGATGGAGGAGAAGCCCGCCACGAAAATGCCCAGCGCCGTGGCGATCACCCACGTATTCGAGTAAGTAGTGCTGTAAGGCGTGTAGAAAGTCCAGCCGGTATCCACGCCGCCCGCCAGCATGGCGAACAGGGCGAACAGGCCGCCTACCACCAGCAGATACCAGCTCAGCAGGTTGATTCTCGGAAAAGCCAGGTCGCGCGCGCCGATCATCATGGGTAGGAAGAAGTTTCCGAAAACGGCGGGAATCGACGGGAGCAGGAAGAAAAAGATCATGGTCACGCCGTGCATGGTGAAGAGCTTGTTATAGGTCTCCGAACTGACCAGTCCGCCCCCCGGGGTCAGCAGTTCGATGCGGATCACCGTGGCGAAGACGCCGCCGAGAAAGAAGAACAGGGTGATGGTGGCGAGGTACAGCAGTCCGATGCGCTTATGGTCCTTGGTGAGGAGCCACGATTTCAGGCCGTGACTGACGTTTAAGTAATCTTCCCGTTCTGGTACCGCTGCGGTAATCATAGGTTTCTAGCGAGCCGCTATTCCGCCGGCCGGCGCGCCCGGTGGCGGCCCCAGCGACTTGATATATTCGATCAACTGCATGACGCCCTCTTCGGTAACCAGTCCCTGGAAGGTCGGCATGATCGGCCCGTAGCCGGCCACGATCTTGGCCTGAGGTTGCAGGATGGATTCGCGGATGTAGCCTTCGTCCGCCTTCACGGTGGCGCCGCCGGCAAGCTGGACGGTCTTGCCGAAAAGTCCGCTCAGGCTGGGGCACCGGCCGGAGCCATCGGGCTTGTGGCAGTTTCCGCAGGCCAGCTCGTCAAACAGCTTTTGTCCGTTCTCCGCCAGCGACCCGCCGGAAGCGCCGCCGCTCAGCCAGGCCTCGTAGTCCCTCGGCGCCATCACATAGACCCAGCCGCCCATGCGCGAATGGTTGGTGCCGCAATACTCGGCGCAGAAGAGGTGGTACTTGCCCGCCTTGGTAGGCTTGAACCAGGTGGTGGTGTAGCGGCCGGGAACCGCGTCCTGCTTGGTGCGGAACGCGGGCACAAAAAAACTGTGGATGGCGTCTTCCGACGTCATGGTGAGCCGCACCGCCCGTCCCACGGGGATGTGCAGCTCGTTGATTTCCCTCTGGCCGCCCAGGTGCTCGAGCTTCCACATCCACTGCTTGCCGACGACGTAGACATCGAGGGCGTTGTCCGGCGGACGGCTTTCGTTGAAGTAGATGCTGGCGCCCCAGGTGAACATCACCATGGTGAGTCCGAAGGGGATCACGCTCCACAGGATCTCGAGGGCCATCCCGCCATGGATGGCGCGCGGCAATTCGTTCTCGGAACGCCGCCGGTAGCGGATGGCAAAGTAGAAGATGGAGCAGAAAATCGCCAGCGAAAAGAAAACCGCAACCGCCAGTAGAAAGTACAGCAGGTGGTCCACGTCGGGTGCGAAGGTGGACGCCTGAACCGGAAATAGACGTAGCAATCCCATTGTGAATTAGCCAGCGCGGAGTTCGCGCCGCCAGACGATCAACAGAAAACCGCCGCAGATCAGCACGAAACCGGCGCTGGCGGCGCGCAGCAGGTTGACGGCGGCGGCGCCGTACTTGCCCGTGGCCGGGTCGTAGTGGTAACAGAACAGCAGAATCTGGTCCACCGGATTGCCGATCTTGCTCTGCGAAGCCTCCACCAGGCCGAGGCGCACATCGCGCGGGGCGTATTCCACGCCATAGAAGTAGCGCGAGACGCGCCCGCCGGGCGTCAGAATCATGATGCCGCTGGCGTGCGCGAACTGGTCGGTGGCGGGGTCGTACTTGTAGTGGAAGCCCACCGCGTCCATCAAAGCCTCGATGTTGGCTGGGTCGCCGGTCAGGAAGTGCCACCCGTTGGCGGTATTCGGCCGGCCGTAGCGCCGCAGGTACGTCTGCTTTTTCGCGGCCGCCAGTTCCCAGGTATCTTTCGGATCGAAGCTGACGCTGAGGATTTCGAAATCCTGCCCGGGGTTGAGCGAGACGGCTTTCAGGCTGCTGGCGACGCCGTTCAGGATCTGCGTGCACAGCATGGGGCAGCGGTAGTAAACAGGCGCCAGAAGCACCGGCTTCCCGGTTTGGAAGAAGCTCGAGAGCGGGACCGCGCGGCCCGATTCATCGCGGAAGACCGCATCGAGCGGTACCTGCTGGTCGAGCTTCTGGTCGATTCCCACACCCAGAAGCGCGGCGGGAAGCGCCGGCTTCAGGTTGGAATTCTGCATGCTCAACGACGGCTGTACCGGGGCCGGCTGGCCGGGCTGGGCGAATGCGCTCGAACCGGCCAAAGCGAAAAGCAGCAGAAGCCTCATTTCGGTTCTCCTGCTTGCGGCCGCGAGGGCAGACCGCGCTCGGCCAGCAGATCTATAGCGCGATCGATCGGAATCCGCACCACGCCCTTTTCCGGATCCATCCAGGCGTAACTGTGCAAAACCTGGTCTTCCGCCGCGCGAATGGCTTTCAAATCCGGCACCTCACTCTCCTGTAGTTGCGGCTGGGGAAACGCCCTGGCCGGTTCGCTGGCCGTCACCTGCGATCGTCCCGCCGGGGGGCCCCCTTCGCGCGAAAGCAAATACCGGAACAGCCCGAACAGCAGAAACAGCGCGGCCACGATAACCAGCAGCAGCGCGACGGCGAACTTGCCCACCGCCCACTCGTTAACGTCGGTTTCTTCGTGGCCGGCTCCGGGAGTGTGCTGGTTATTCTCGTCCATGTTCTAAAGCTTCGACCAGATGCGGATCGTTGAGCGGCATCAGCGGGCGCTTACCTAATTGGATGAGGAAATATGCCAGCCAGATTCCACCCATTCCGACCGGCGCCGTAATATCCATCCAGCTCAGGCCGAACCGCCCTTTGCGGAAGTCCGGGGCCACCAGCCAGTAGAGGTCCACCATCCGCATAAACAGAACGCAGATCGCAATGCCGGCCAGCAGCTTGAAATTGCGCTTGAGGTCGCGCGAAAGCAGCAGGGCGAACGGCAGCGCGAAATGGCCGATCACCAGCGCCAGGGCCACGTACTGCCAGCCGCCGCGCAGCCGCTCCAGGTACCACGGGATCTCCTCGGGCAGGTTGCCGGCCCAGATGATCAGGAATTGCGAAAACGAGAAGTAGGCCCACACCATCACCAGGGTCAGCAAGAACTTGCCCAGATCGTGCAGATGGCGCGGCGTGAGAATCTCCGACATCGGAGGGCGGCGGGAAAGGAGCACCATCAGCGCGATCAGAAACGCCATCGATGAGAGGGCCTGCCCCGCCATGAAAAGCATTCCGAACATGGTCGAGAACCAGTGCGGGTCGAGCGAGAGCACCCAGTCCACCGCCATGAATGTGACGCTGAAACCCCAGAAGATCAGGCCGGGCCCGGCCAGGGCGGCCATTTTCCCATGGACCCCAGCCGGCCCTTCGCGATCTTCCCTGGCCGACCAGCGGTTGAAAAGCCAGGAAAGGAGAATCCATCCGCCAAAGTAGACCGCCGCCCGGATCAGGAAGAACGGCACGTTCAGATAGACCTGCTTGTGCCTGAGGATTTCGTCGGCCGCCACCACCTTGGCGTGCGACCACGGGTATAGGTTGGGGATGCCGATCGCGATGGGAACGAACATCAGCGCCACCAGCGGAAGCGTGCGCGCCGCCGCCTCGCACGGCCGCCGGATGACCACGCCCCAAGCGCCCCCGGTGAGATATTGCAGCATCAGCCAGGCCAGCGACCCTACACTCAAGCCGACGATAAACAAGTAGGACCACAGGTAGGAGCGGTAGAACTGGAACGGCGAAATGAAGAAACCGATAGCGCACAGAACGGCGCCGGCGATTCCCGCGGCCAAGGCGCCGGAGCGCCACAGCTTCAAGTCGTTCTCAAGTGTCATTTCCCGCCCCCGAGTTGCGCGCGGGCTTGCGGTGGAACGTCGTTAATGGAAGCGTTTTGGCTCAATTGCAGAGCGCGAACATAGGCCACAATGGCCCAGCGGTCGCGCGCGGGAACCTGCGCGGCGAGGTCCGGCATGGCGCCGAATCCGTTGGTGATCACATCGAAAATGAATCCGTTGGAAAGCTGCCGGATCTTGTCGGTGTGATAAGACGGCGGGTGCCGGAAGCCGCGCCGGACGATCATGCCGTTGCCGTAGCCCGTGTGGTCGTGGCATGGCGTGCAGTAGATGTTGAAGCGGTCCTGGCCGCGCACGATCACTTCTTTGGTGACGGAGAATGGAAAGGTGTCGAGCGGCTTGCCATCGGGGCCTTTGCCCGTGTAGAAGGCGGTGTCGTCATTCAAATGGCCGCGAGCCACGGTCCCTTCCGGGAGCGGCCGCGCAGACCGGCCATCCTCGAAAAACTCGCTGGGCCGGAGTGGAATGTATTTTGGCTGGTCGTGCATATCCTGCCGGCACGCCGCGCCAGAAGCGGCCAGAGCCAAGACCACCGCGCCAAATTTGAAATCATTCCGCAACTTCAGACACCTCTTTGGGCTCGAGCGTTTCCAGAAACTCCGGCGTCGCGCGCGCGTCGAACAGCGGATCCGTGGCTTCGATCGACAGGAAGAACCGGTTGCGCGAGGCCAGCGCGAACCGCGGCACATTGAATGCCGGATGGTAGAGCATGGGCAAACCGCACAGCGCCAGCAGTCCCATGACCGCCGAAATCGCCGCCAGCAGAATGGTCATCTCGAAGGTGATCACGATGTACGCGGGCCAGCTATGCAAAGGCCGGCCGCCGATGTTTAGGGGGAAATCCCATACCGTGACGTAATACTGCATCAGGTAGCCGGCCAGCCCGCCCACAATGCCCCCGGCCAGCACGATCAGTGGCAGCCGGTTCTTGTGCAGATCGAGAGCGTCGCTCAGCTCTTCGATGGGGAAGGGCGAATACGCGTCCAGCTTGCGATAGCCCTTCTCGCGCGCCGCGCGCGCCGCATTCACCAGCGCGGTGGGGTTATCGAACTCGGCCATCACTCCATAAATGGATTTGATCAACCTTGCCCCTCCTCTCCCACCTTGGCTTGAGGCAGCAGCGTGCGGACTTCAAAGATCGAAATCATGGGCAGCAGACGAATGAACACGAAGAACAGGAACAGGAACAGCCCGATGGTGCCGAGATACGTGCCCCAATCCCAGCGGGTAGCATGAAAGTTGCCCCACGAAGACGGCAGGTAGTCCTGCGCCAGGCTGCTCACGATAATCACGTAGCGCTCCAGCCACATGCCCACCAGCACCACCAGCGAGAAGCAGAACAGCAGCGCGGCGTTGCCTCGGACCCGCTTGAACCACAACGCCTGCGGCGCCGCGATGTTGCAGCCAATCAGCAGCCAGTACGAAAAAGCATACGGGCCGGTCATGCGATGCCAGAAAGCCGCCTGCTCGTAAACATTGCCGCTGTACCACGCGGTGAACGTTTCCAGGACGTAAGCGTAGGCCACGATCAGGCCGGTGGCCAGCATGACCTTGGCGCAATTGTCCAGATGCTTCGCGGTGATCAGGCCCTGCAAGCCGTAAGCCTTGCGCAGCGGAATGGCCAGCGCCAGCACCATGGCAAAACCGGAGTAGATTGCGCCCGCCACGAAATACGGCGGGAAAAACGTGCTGTGCCAGCCCGGCACGATGGCGATGGTGAAGTCGAAGCTCACCACCGTGTGGACCGAGAGCACCAGCGGCGTGGCCAGCCCGGCCAGCAGCAGCGTCGCGGTTTCGTACACGCTCCAGTGCCGCGCCGAACCGCGCCAGCCCATCGCCATCACCCCGTATGCGACCCGCGCCAGGGGGTTCCGGGTGCGATCGCGCAGCGTGGCCAGGTCGGGCATCAGGCCCACGTACCAGAACAGCAGCGACACCGTGGCGTACGTCGAGACCGCGAACACGTCCCACACCAGCGGGCTGCGGAAATTCGGCTGCACGTTCATGGTGTTGGGGTATGGAAACAGCCAGTAGAACAGCCACGGACGGCCCAGGTGCAGCAGCGGAAACATGCCCGCGCTGGCCACCGCGAACAACGTCATGGCTTCGGCGAAGCGATTGATGGAATTGCGCCAGCGCTGGTTGAGCAGAAGCAGAATGGCGGAAATCAGCGNNCCGAAACCGGCCATCCAGAAGAGCGGAGTCTTCTTGGTCAGCACCACGGTGGCGATCTGGTCCGTGACGGTGCCGAAGGTGTAGCCCGGGGCGATGATCTTCGTGGCTTGTTGTTCGTCTACCATGCCCTAATCCTCGATCTCCGGGTTGGGATTCCTCAGCGTAGCCAGGTACGTGGTCCTCGGCCGCGTATTCAGATCGGCCAGCAGCCCGTAGTTCGACTTCTCGGCCTTCATCTTCGATACGAGGCTGTTGGGGTCGTTGATGTTGCCGAAGATGATAGCCTCCGCCGGGCACGTAGCCTGGCAAGCCGTCTGGATCTCGCCGTCCCGCACCTTGCGGTCCTGCTTTTCCGCATCGATCTTGGCGGCGTTGATTCTCTGGACGCAGTACGTGCACTTCTCCATGACACCGCGGCTGCGCACCGTGACATCCGGGTTGTGCAGCAGTTTCAAGCTCGGTGTTTCGTAATCCGAGTACTGATAGAAATTGAATCGCCGCACCTTATACGGACAGTTGTTGGAGCAGTAGCGCGTGCCCACGCAGCGGTTGTAGACCATGTCGTTGAGGCCCTCGGCGCTGTGGTTGGTGGCCTGCACCGGGCACACCAACTCGCACGGGGCGTTCTCGCAGTGCATGCAAGGGACCGGTTGGTTATAGATTTCCAGGCTGTTCGCCTCGCCTTCGTAATACGAGTCCACGCGGATCCAGTGCATGGCGCGGCCGCGGCGCACCTGGTCTTTGCCGACCACCGCTATGTTGTTCTCCGCCTGGCACGCCACCACGCACGCGCCGCACCCGGTACAGGCGTTCAGGTCGATGGCCATGCCCCACGCGTAGCCTTCGTATTTCCACTCGGGATAGATCGTCAGTCCCTTCGCCGGCGTCTCGGCCCCCGCGTGCACCGATTCCGGATTCTTCTTGTAGTCCTCGATGTCGCCCTTGTGAATGATGTGACGCCGCGAATCCAGCACGTGATCGTTCTGAGTGGTGGCAAACTCGTACTGGCCGGAAATCTTCCGCGCCTCGAGCCCCGTGTCGTGCCACAGAGCTTTCGAGGTGCGCAGGCCGTAAGGATTGAATCCCATGCCCGTGCCCGCGCGTCCGGCCCTGGTACGGCCATAACCCAGGTGCAGGGTGACCGCGCCATCGATATGGCCTGGCTGGATGAACACCGGCGCGCGCAGCGACCGGCCCTGGTAAGTCAACTGCACCATGTCGCCCGTGCCGGCCTTCAGACGGTGCGCCGTCGCGGGGCTGAGAATCGCGGCGTTGTCCCAGGTCAGCTTGGTGATCGGCTTGGGCAGTTCCTGGAGCCATCCATTATTGGCGAAGCGGCCGTCGTAGATGGTGGGGTCGGGCCGGAAAATCACTTCCAGTTTTCCGCCCAGTCGCGGAGCTTCAACGCGCGCCGTGATGGCCTCGCCGTGGATCGCCGGCGCCTTGGAGGGCAAAGCCGTGTCCGGTACCACGCCATCATGCACCGCCCTGCGCCACCAGGCTTCGAAATCCGCGCCCTTGTGCTGGCTCGCCCAGTAGCCTTTGACAATCTCGTAGGGGCTGGCGTCGGGCGACTCGGTCGGCATTTGCAGAAACTGATTGGCGGAGCGGCCGCCGTACAGCGGCTGGATCAGCGGTTGCTGGATGGTCACCGTGCCATCGAAGGCTCGCGCGTCGCCCCAGGTTTCCAGGTAATGCGTCTCCGGCACGTGCCACTGGCAGACTTCGGAAGTCTCGTTGTGGTAAAGACCGAGGTGCACCCGCAGCCTGGCCTTCTGGATGCGGTCGCGCATCCCCCATTCCACCGGCGCCGTGAACGCCGGGTTTCCGCCAACCACCAGCAGCAGGTCCACCGCGCCGGCGTCCAGGTCTTTCACCAGGTCCCCGAGCGAGGCCACCTGGTCGACCGGGTTGGCTTCGATCGGATCGGTATAGAAAACCGTCTTGCCCACGTTGCCCAGCGCGGAGTTCATCACGTGCGCCAGGGCGTGAACGGCTGGGGGCTGATACTCGCCGGCGATCACCAGGCTGGCCCCCTGGTTGCGCTTCAGGTCGCGCGCGATCGCGCCGATCCATTTGTAGATGTCGTGGTTCGCGCCGTTGACCGGCCCCTTGGCCGCGCCCAGCGCCGTGGCCAGCGCTCCGGCGAATACTTCGATATCGGCGGCGCGCAGCGGCAGGCGGTGATCGGCCTTGGTGCCGGTGGGCGTCGGCATGGGTTCCACCACGTACAGCCGGTTCATGGCGGTCTGATTTCCGCGCACCCGGCGCCGCGCTGCAAACTGCCGCGCGTAGCGCAGGCTGGCCACGCCCGAGGCCAGGAAATCCGAATCCAGCGAAACAATCGTGTTGGCGTTGGCCAGGTTGTAGTATGTGTTGGTGGGCTGGCCGAACGCCAGGCTGGCCCCGGCGCGCGCGCTGTGCGGTCCGGCCGGCTCCCATTGGTGCCACTTGGATTCGGGATACGCCTTCTGGATGGCGCGAAGCTGGTTCGCCAGGGTTGGCGAAGTCACCGTCTCGGTGAGGATGCGGAGGCCCGCGCCGTTCTTGCTCTTCTGCGCGTTGAGCGCATCGCGCAGGGCGTTCGCCAGCGCGCCCCACGAGCTGATTTCACCTTCCAAAGTGAGGGCCTGCGCGCGGTCCGGATCGTAGAGTCCCAGAACGGATGCCTGCGAGAACACGTCGCACGCGCCGAGCGTCGCCGGGTGCTCCGGGTTGCCTTCGATTTTGGTCGGCCGCCCTTCGTGGCTCTCGGCCAGTACGCCGTTCGCCACGCCGCCCAGCGTCATGGCGGTGGCGTAGAACAGCGGCTTGCCCGGAATCAGATCCTCCGGCTGCCGCACGTACGGCATGATGTGTTCGGCGGGCTGGCGGGTGCAGGCCGCCAATCCGCCCAGCGCCAGCGACGCGCCCATCAGTTTCAGAAAGTTGCGGCGCCCTTCCTCCGCGTCTTCGTCCTCGCTCCAGCCGATGGCCTCCGGCGGGAATTCGTGCTCGTGTAAGTCGCTCATCGGTGGCAAGTAGAACAACTGGTCAGTGTGCGCGCGTCTTGAATCTGGTATTCCTTCACCAGCCGGCGTCCGATCGCTTCCTGATCGGGCCCAGAGGGCACCCCCGGCTGGTAGCCCATGGTGGTAATGAACTCGCGCGGTCTCACGTGCTTTTCGGGATGGCGGTGGCAATCCAGGCACCACTCCATCTGGAGCGAGTTCTCCTGCCAGGTGAGCGGCATCCGGTCCACCCTCCCGTGGCAGCTCTCACAGCCGATTCCCTTATTGATGTGGATGCTGTGATTGAAATACACGAAGTCCGGCAGATCGTAGACCCGCGTCCAGCGGATCGAGGTATTGTTGCGGAAACCGGCGCGCACCGGCTCCAGCGTCGGGCTCGTCAGCCAGATCTCGGAATGGCAATTCATGCAGGTCTTGGTGGGAGGAATGTTGGCGAAACTCGAAGTCTCCACCGTGGTGTGGCAATATCGGCAATCGAGGCCCAGACCGCCCACGTGGTGCGCATGGCTGAACGGGACAGGTTGTTCCCGCGCCTGCATGGCGCGCGTGGCGTAATTGGACCGGTCCAGCTCGGCGACCACCCACGTCACGAAACCCAGAATGAAGACAGCGCCGAAAATGACGACTCGCGCAAAAGTGTTCGTGCTGCGATGAAAGATCTGGGACATGCCTTATTACTTGCGTTCGTAAAGATACACGGAATTCTCGCGATGGCTCTGGCCATCGGCGGCACAAACCGCGAACTGCGCCCCGCCCGCCGCACCGGCGGAACGTTTGTCCCACAGCGAAGCGCCCGCGTATTCGCCATCTTTACGCAGTGCGTAAAAGCTCAGGTCGAGCTCTCCGAGGCGCTTCCGATCGTCATCGAAGTTCCGGGAAACACGTTTCAAAGCGTCGAGCGCAGCCTCTCTCGGCGACATACCCTGCCGCATTTTTTCGATGATCGTATGTGCCCCGCAGACTCGAAGATTTTCTTCCCCGCGGCCCGTGGACCCGGCGCCGCCGACATCCTGATCCAGCCACAGGCCGCCGCCGATGATGGGCGAATCCCCCAAGCGGCCGGCGATCTTCCATGCCAGCCCGCTGGTGGTGGTAACCGCCGACATCTCGCCCTTTTCGTTCAGCGCCATGCAATTGATGGTGCCGTGGGGCGGATTAGTGGCCACTTCGTAAGCCCACGCGAGGGTCTCTTCGTCGAACCCCGGAAAGGCCTTCTTCAACTCGGCCATTTTCGGGGCCTTGGGCGGCCCGTCGATGCCCGACTCCCAGTTGGAATGTCCCGTGCGGTCGCGCATCTCCCGTTTCCACATGCGCCATGCCAGCCGCGATTTGTCCGTAAGCAGATCCTCTTCCGGGAAGCCGTAGGCCTTGGCGAACCGCAGCGCGCCTTCGCCCACCAGCATCATATGGTCGGTCTCCGCCATCACCAGTTGCGCGATTTTCGAAGGCGTCTTGATGCCCCGTATGGCGCCCACCGCGCCGCCGCGGCGTGTCGGCCCGTGCATGCAACTGGCATCCAACTCGACCACGCCGTCTTCATTGGGAAGGCCGCCATACCCCACACTCGTGTCGTTGGGATCCAGTTCGACGATGTTGACGCCGGCGACGACCGCATCCAGCGTATCGCCGCCGGCCTTCAAAACTTCCATCGCCTTGGCGCAGGCGGCCACGCCGTTGGCACTCGAGACGACGATGTTCCTGGGACGCTCCTGTGCGTTCGCGGCCCGCACCATTGGGAGCGCCGCCGCGCCCAGCATCGCGGCTCTTCGGGTGAACGTAATGTCTTTCAAACGTTTGACATTATGCCACAAGGCAAGCGGGAGCTTGTAGTCCGGTTCTGATAAACTGACGCCTGTGAGGTTCTTTCTTCTCGCCGCCGTCATCCTGTCTCTGTGCGCCTCCGCCACGGGTCAAAGGAAGAAGAAGCCCGCGGATGTGGAGGTGATTGAAACCAAGGCGCGCCGCGACGATGGAAAGATCACGCTCGACGGGCGCGTGCATTTCACCGGCGAGAAGCCGGCGCACGGACTGGTGATCGTTTTCGACTTCCTCTCAGCCGAGCACGCCGTGGTCACAACCCAGAAGACGCAGGTAGCGGATGACGTTGTCCGCGCAGGCCGGGAAGCCTCCTATCAAACCATACTGGTGGACCCGGTCCGCGCCGTCTCATACCAGGTGCGTGCCTTCGACGCCGGCGATCGCGATTTGCGCGTCGCTAATCCGGGGCCTTATCCCATCGAATAGACTGCGAAACTCCCTACCCGCGCGTCTATAGAAGTATGCGACAGGCGATCTGGTTTTTCATCCTGCTCGCCGGAACCGCCAGCGCACAATGGCGGCACTTTGGCGAGCGGGCGCCTCTTTCGCGCGACATGCTGACTCGCCACAACGCCGTGCGGGCGCGCTTGGGAATGCCTCCGCTGGCGTGGTCCGATCGCTTGACCGCGCGTTCGCAAGACTGGGCGGACACTCTCCTGGCGCGCGGGCAATTCATCCACCGTCCCAACTCGACCTACGGCGAGAACTTGTTCGAGATTACCGGCGCCACCGCATCGCCCGCGCAAGTTGTCAGCGCATGGGCGGCGGAATCTCGGAACTACGACTACACCTCGAACCGATGTAGCGGCGTGTGCGGCCACTACACGCAAATCGTCTGGGGTGACACGAAAGAAGTGGGATGCGCGGTGGCCCGCGGGCGTGGACGCGAGGTCTGGGTCTGCAACTACGACCCGCCCGGCAACTGGGCCGGCAGGCGGCCCTTTTGAAACCCGCGGCAACTTCGCTTCCATTCGCGTGGTGATAGAGTATAGGCAGGGCTCGCGTCCGCTCCACGAGGTTTTCCAATAATGCGAACGCGTTCCGTTCTTCTTCTCGCCACCATCTTATGCTGTTCCGCCTGGTCTCAGACCTACACCATATCCACATTCGCCGGCGGGCTCCCGGCTAACATTCCAGGAACCTCCGCCGGCCTGTGCCTCGACAACAGTTGGGTTAGCGTTGCAACCGACCGGGCAGGCAACGTCTTCTTCGTGTGTCAAGACGCTGTCCTGCGCCTGGACGCCACAACCGGCATCCTGACCCCGGTGGCGGGAAACGGGACGCCAGGCTTCAGCGGCGATAACGGTCCAGCCACCAGCGCGGGGTTGGCCCGGCCCAACGGGCTTGCCGTGGACTCTGCCGGCAGCCTCTATATCGCGGACTCCTCTAACAGCCGCATCCGCAAGGTTTCGAACGGCGTCATCACCACCGTCGCGGGTAACGGGACGCCAGGTTTCAGCGGCGATAGCGGCCCGGCCACCAGCGCCCAGTTGGCCTATCCCCAAGGCGTCGCCGTGGACTCGGCTGGCAACCTCTACATCGCCGACACAGACAACTACTGCATCCGCAAGGTCGCGAACGGGGTAATCACTACCGTGGCGGGAAACGGGACGCCAGGCTTCAGCGGTGACAACGGCCCGGCTACCAGCGCCCAGTTGGACTCACCCACCGGCCTCGCCGTGGACTCCGCCGGCAACCTCTATATCGCCGATTCCTATAACCTGCGCATCCGCAAAATCTCGAACGGAGTGATCACCACTGTGGCGGGAAACGGGATGCGAGGCTTCAGCGGCGATAGCGGCCCAGCCACCAGCGCCGAGTTGGCCTATCCCGCGGGCGTTGCCGTGGACTCTGCCGGCAACCTCTATGTCGCCGACCCTGATAATAGCTGCATCCGCAAAATCTCGAACGGAGTGATCGCCACCGTGGCGGGAAACGGGATACCAGGCTTCAGCGGTGACAACGGCCCGGCCGCCAGCGCACAATTGTACGATCCTTACGGGGTCGCCGTGGATTCCGCCGGCAACCTGTACATCGCCGATACTCACAACCAGCGCATCCGCAAGGTCTCGAACGGGGTCATCACCACCGTGGCGGGGGGCGGAGCGTCCGTCGGCGACAACCGACCCGCCACCAGCGCACAATTG
>PMYB01000059.1:23642-34574 GCA_003170915.1 Bryobacterales bacterium
GGCAACCTTTACATCGCCGACAGCAATAACTACCGCATCCGCAAGATCTCGGGCGGCGTGATCACCACCGTGGCGGGAAACGGAACGTATGGCTTCGGCGGCGATGGCGGTCCGGCCACCAGCGCTCAGTTGGTCAATCCCGAAGGCGTCGCCTTGGACTCTGCCGGCAACCTCTACATCGGCGAGTTTGAGAGCAACCGCATCCGCAAGGTCTCGAACGGGGTGATTACCACAGTGGCGGGAAACGGGAACCATGGCTTCGGCGGCGACAACGGCCCCGCCACCAGCGCCGAGTTGTACGAGCCGTGGGGCCTCGCCGTGGACTCCGCCGGCGACCTTTACATCGCCGACTACGGTAACAACCGCATCCGCAGGGTCTCGAACGGGGTGATCACCACCGTGGCGGGAAACGGGACGCCAGGGTTCGGCAGCGACAACGGCCCGGCCACCAGCGCCCAGTTGTGGTATCCCTCGGGCGTCGCCGTGGACTCCGCCGGCAGCCTCTTCATCGCCGACTACGCCAACAACCGCATCCGCAAGGTCTCCAACAGAGCGATCGTCACCGTGGCCGGAAATGGGACGCCAGGCTTCAGCGGCGACAATGCCCCGGCCATCGGCGCGCAGTTGTACTGGCCCGGGGGCGTCGCCGTGGACTCTGCCGGCAACGTCTACGTCGCCGATGCTAATAACAACCGCATCCGCATTCTGACGCCAACTGGACCTCCTTGTGCCTACTCGGTCTCGCCCAGCGCCTTGCAGGCCCCAGCCTCGGGCGGTATTGTGACCGTCGGCATCCAAACCGCCGCTGCCTGTACCTGGGCAGTCTCCGGCTTGCCGGGTTGGATTATGGTTACAGGCGCATCCTCCGGCGCCGCTTCCGCCTCCGTGGCTCTCGCAGTCTTTCCCAACCACTCCGGCGCGACCCTCAGCGCCACCATCTCGATTGCGGGCGTCTCGGTCACCGTCACTCAGCCAACCGCGGCGACAGCGCCGCTACCGCCCATCGCGGCGGTGACGAACGCGGCGAGCTACACCACCGGGCCGGTTTCCCCAGGCGAGCTGATCACCATCTTCGGCTCCGGCATTGGACCGGCCACCGCCGCGTACGCCACCACCGACCCCGCCACCGGCAAGCTGGCGACCACCATCGGCGGCGTGCAGGTGCTCTTCAATGGCATCCCCGCCCCCATGATCTACGCCAGCGCCACGCAGGTATCGGCGGTGGTGCCCTATGAAATGGCGTCCGTTGCCCACGCGTCGGTGTGGATCAACTTCGCGGGCGAAACTTCCAACACGGACCAAGTGACCGTGGCGGCCGCGACCCCGGGGCTGTTCACACAGAACGCGTCGGGCAGCGGGCCGGGGGCGATCCTGAACCAGGACAACAGCCTGAACGGGTTGGGTCATCCCGCGGCCAAGGGCAGCATCGTACAGGTGTTCATGACGGGCGAAGGCCAGACCAGCCCGCAGGGAGTCACGGGCGTGATTACCGCCGTGACCTTGCCGCCTCCGCAGGTGACGCCGGCGCCGCTACTGCCGATCAGCGTATTCATCAACGGCCAGCCGGTTCTCTATACCTACGCCGGGGAAGCGCCTGGCATGGTTGCGGGGGTGATGCAACTCAACGTGCAGATCCCAGCGAACGCGCCGTCGGGCGCGCTGTCGATTCAGGTGTCGATTGGCGGGAACATGAGCCAGAACGGCATCACAGTATCTGTGCAGTGAAAAGGGTGTTACTAAAAATGCGTTTGCGGACTGTTGTTCTTCTCGCTGCGATCTCATGCTGTTCCGCATGGGGCCAGACCTACACCATATCGACATTTGCCGGCGGCGGACTGCCGGTCAACATTCCAGGAACGTCGGCCAGTTTGGGCTACGGCGCACCTGGATATATTGCGGCCGATCACGCGGGCAACGTGTTCTACGTCGATCAGAACAGCGTCCTGCGATTGGACGCCACCACCGGCGTCTTGACCCTGGTAGCGGGCAACGGGACCGCGGGCTTCAGCGGCGACAACGGCCCGGCCACCAGCGCACAGTTGAACTTTCGCGGCGGCCTCGCCGTGGACTCCGCCGGCAACCTGTACATCGCCGACTCGGGCAACGCCCGCATCCGCAAAGTCTCGGGCGGCGTCATCACCACCGTGGCGGGAAACGGAACGTGTTGTTTCAGCGCCGACAATATCCCAGCCACCAGCGCGTCGTTGTTCGGTCCCACCGGCATCGCCGTGGATTCCAATGGCAACCTCTACTTCCTCGATGGCCCCGGCCCCGGCTTCGCCGGTTACGACCGCGTCCGGAAGGTCTCGGGCGGGGTCATCACTACCGCGGCGGGCGGGGGCTCGTCTGGTTTGGGCGACAATGGCCCGGCCACCAGCGCCACGTTGGACCACCCTACCGGCGGCGTCGCCGTAGATTCCGCCGGCAACCTTTACATCGCCGAATACAACCGCGTCCGCAAGGTCTCAAACGGGGTGATCGCCACCGTGGCGGGAAACGGGACGCAAGGCTTCAGCGGCGACAACGGCCCGGCCGCCAGCGCCCAGTTGAACGGTCCCCAAGGCGTTGCCGTGGACTCGGCCGGCAACCTCTACATCGCCGACTCCGGAAACAACTGTATCCGCAAGATCGCCAACGGGGTGATCGCCAAGGTGGCCGGAAACGGAACGTCAGGCTTCAGCGGCGACAATGCCCCGGCCACCAGCGCCCAGTTGTACTGGCCCTGGGGAGTCGCCATGGACGCTGCCGGCAGCCTTTACATCGCCGACTCGGGAAACTACCGCATCCGCAAGGTGTCGAACGGGGTGATCGCCACCGTCGCCGGCAATGGATGGTCCAGCTTGGGCGGCGACGGCGGCCCGGCCGTCCGCGCCCAGTTGTTCTGGCCGCAAGGCGTCGCCGTGGATTCCGCCGGCAATCTTTACGTCGCCGACACTCAGAACTTTTCCGTCCGCAAAGTCGCGAACGGCGTGGTCACCACCGTTGCGGGAACCGGGACACAATTGCAGGGCCCCAGCAGCGACAACGGCCCAGCCACCAAAGCACAGTTGACCTATCCCACAGGCGTCGCTGCGGACTCCGCCGGCAACCTCTACATTGCCGACCGCGATGGCGCCAGTATCCGCAAGGTCGCGAACGGAGTGATCACCACCGCAGTGGGGGGCGGATCAGCCTGGGTCGGCCCGCCCACCATCGCCTGGTTGTATGGCCCATCCGGGGTAGCCGTGGACGCTGCCGGCAGCCTTTACATCGCAGACACTTACAATCAGCTCGTCCGCAAGGTCTCGAACGGGGTCATCACTACCGTGGCGGGCACTGGGACGCATGGTCCCAGCAGCGGCGACAACAGCCCGGCCACCAGCGCCTCGCTGTTCAGCCCCTCCGCGGTAGCCGTGGACTCCGCCGGCAACCTGTACATCGCCGACACTGGTAACAGCCGCATCCGCAAGGTCTCGAACGGGATCATCACCACCGTGGCGGGAAACGGGGGATATGGCTTCAGCGGCGACAACGGCCCGGCCACCAGCGCCGAATTGTACGATCCCTACGGGGTCGCCGTGGATTCCGCCGGCAACCTGTACATCGCCGACACGCTTAACGGCCGCGTCCGCAAGGTGTCGAACGGGGTTATCACCACCATCGCGGGAAATGGGACGTATGGCTTCAGCGGCGATAACGGGCCAGGCGCCAGCGCCCAGTTGAGCCGTCCCTATGGTGTCGCAGTGGACGCGGCCGGCAACGTGTACGTCGCCGACCGCGACAACAACCGCATCCGTGTTCTGACACCAGCCGCGGCGACACCTCAGACGCCCACGATCGTGAGAGTGGTGAACGCGGCTAGCTATGCCGACGGGCCGATTTCACCAGGCGAGCTGGTCACTATTTTCGGCACGGGCATCGGACCGGCCACGCCGGCAGGCGCCATCGTGGACCCGGTCACCGGCAAGCTGTTCACCAACATCGGCGGCGTGCAGGTGCTGTTCAGCGGCGTCCCTGCTCCGGTGATCTACGCCAGCAGCACACAGGTTTCGGCCGTGGCGCCGTATGAGATAGCGTCCTTTGCCAACCCATCGGTGCGGATCGAGTACGCGGGCGAGACTTCCAACGCGGACCAAGTGACTTTGGCGACGACGGCTCCGGGCCTGTTCGCACAGAACGCGTCGGGCAGCGGGCCGGGGGCGATTCTGAACCAGGACAATAGTCTCAACGGGCCGGGCCATGGCGCGGCCAGGGGCAGCATCGTACAGGTGTTCATGACGGGCGAAGGGCAGACCAGCCCGCCGGGAATCACAGGCGCCATTACCACCGCGACCTTGCCGCCTCCGCAGGTGACGCCGGCGCCGCTACAGTTCATCCAGGTATCCATCGGCGGCCAGCAGGCTCTCTGGACCTACGCCGGGGAAGCGCCGGGAATGGTAGCGGGGGTGATGCAGTTCAACGTGCAGATCCCGGCCAATGCACCGTCGGGCGCGCTGGCGATTCAGGTGTCAGTCGGCGGAAACATGAGCCAGAACGGCATCACGGTGTCGGTGCAATGATGCGTCTACGATTTGTTGTTCTTCTCACCACGATCCTATGCTGTTCCGCATGGGGTCAGACCTACACCATTTCGACATTCGCCGGCAGCGAGCTGCCGCTGCTCAACATTCCAGGAACGTCCGCCAGCCTGGCCGGAGTTGCAGGTATTGCGGCTGATCCGGCGGGCAACCTGTTCTTCGTCGATCAGGGCATCGTCCTGCGATTGGATGCCACAACGGGTGTCTTGACCCTAGTGGCGGGAAACGGTGAGTGTTGCGGCTTCAGCGGCGACAACGGCCCGGCCACCAGCGCTCAGTTGTACGACCCCATGGGCGTCGCCGTGGACTCTGCTGGCAACCTCTACATCGCCGACGGCTACAACTACCGCATCCGCAAGGTCTCTGGCGGAGTGATCTCGACCGTGGCGGGGGGGGGCTCGTCCCTCGCCGACAATGTCCCGGCCACCAGCGCCCAGTTGTATCATCCCGACGCCGTCGCCGTGGACTCTGCTGGTAACCTCTACATCCTCGACCACTACCGCATCCGCAAGGTTTCGAACGGTGTGATCTCGACCGTGGCGGGAAACGGTGTATGTTGCGCCTTCGGCGGTGACAACGGTCCGGCCACCAGCGCCTCGTTGTTCAGCCCCACCGGCATCGCCGTGGACTCCGCCGGCAACCTTTACATCGCGGACACCGGCAACAACCGCATCCGCGAGGTTACCAACGGCGTGATCACCACCGTGGCGGGAACCGGGATGCAAGGTTTCAGCGGCGACAACGGCCCGGCCACCAGCGCCCAGTTGTTCGCCCCGTACGGCGTCGCCGTGGATTCCGCTGGCAACCTCTACATCGCCGACCTGAATAACTTCCGCGTCCGCGAGGTCTCGAACGGGGCGATCACCACCGTGGCGGGAAACGGGACGCTAGGCTTCGGTGGCGACAACGGCCCGGCCACCAGCGCCTACTTGAGCCCCATGGGCGTCGCCCTGGACTCTGCCGGCAACCTCTACATCGCCGACGGCGATAGCTACCGCATCCGCAAGGTCTCGACCGGCGTGATCACCACCGTGGCGGGGGGCGGCTCGTCCCTCCAGGACAATGTCCCGGCCGCCAGCGCTCAGTTGGCCGCCGCTGGCCTCGCCGTGGACTCCGCCGGTAACCTTTACATGTCCGACGGCAACCTCATCCAAAGAGTCTCGCACGGAGTGATCACCACCGTGGCGGGGGCCGGCTGGTCCCTCGCCGACAACATTCCGGCCACCAGCGCCCAGTTGACCTATCCCGAAGGTGTCGCTGTGGACGCTGCCGGCAACCTTTACGTCGCGGATTCTGGTAGCGGCCGGGTCCGCAAGATCTCGAACGGGCTGATCACCACCGTGGCGGGAAATGGTACATGGGGCGGCTTCAGTGGCGACAACGGCCCGGCCGCCAGCGCCCAGTTGTGGTATCCCGGAGGGCTCGCTGTGGACTCCGCTGGCAACCTGTACATCGCCGACGTTGGCAACAACCGCGTCCGCAAGGTCTCGAACGGGGTGATCACCACCGTGGCGGGAAACGGCACGCAAGGCTTCAACGGCGACAACATCCCGGCTACCAGCGCCCAGTTGTACGGAATCGGCGGCCTCGCCGTGGACTCTGCTGGCGACCTCTACATCGTCGACAGTTTTAACAACCGTATTCGCAAGGTCTCAAACGGCGTGATCACCACCGTGGCGGGAAACGGCACGCGAGGTTTCAGTGGCGACGACGGCCCGACCACCAGCGCCCAGTTGAGCTATCCCAACGCCATCGCCATGGACTCCGCCGGCAACCTCTACATCGTCGACGGCTATAACGACCGCATCCGCAAGGTCTCGAACGGGGTAATCACCACCGTGGCCGGAAACGGGACGCCAGGCTTCAGCGGCGACAACATCCCGGCTGTCAGCGCCGAGTTGAATTATCCTATCGCCATCGCCGTGGACTCTGCTGGCAACGTCTACATCGCCGACTATGCGGGCAGCCGCATCCTGATTCTGACGCCAGGTGGATCTCCTTGCAGGTACTTGGTCTCACCCACCACGTTGCAGGCGCCAGCCTCGGGCGCCAATACGACCGTCAACATCCAAGCCGCCGCATCCTGTCCCTGGACAGTTTCCGGCTTGCCCGGTTGGATCACGGTTTCGAGCGCATCCTCCGGTCCCGCTTCCGCCACTGTTACTTTCCTGGTCTCCCCTAGTTCCGGCGCGCCCGTCAGCGCCACCGTTTTGGTTGCGGGCGTCCCGGTCACCATCACGCAGCCAGCCGCGGCGTTGGCGCCGCTCGCTCCCATCAAGAGCGTTACGAACGCGGCGAGCTACATCACCGGGGCGGTTTCTGCGGGTGAGCTCGTCACCATCTTTGGCGCGGGCATCGGACCGGCCAACGCCGCATACGCAACCACCGACCCGAGTACCGGCAAACTGGCGACCACCATCGGCGGCGTGCAGGTGCTGTTTAATGGCATCCCCGCTCCCATGATCTACGCCGGCAGCACGCAGGTGTCGGCGGTGGTGCCATACGAGACAGCGCCCATTTCGAACCCCTCGGTGTGGATCGATTGCGCGGGACATACTTCCAACGCGTACCAATTGAGCTTGGGTACCGCGGCCCCGGGCGTATTTGCGCAGAACGCGTCGGGAAGCGGGCCGGGGGCGATTCTGAACCAGGACAACAGTCTCAACGGACCGGCCCATCCGGCGGCCAAGGCCAGCATCGTACAGGTGTATATGACGGGCGAGGGCCAGACCAGCCCGCAAGGAGTCACGGGCGCGATTACCACCGTGACCTTACCGCCTCCGCAGGTGACGCCGGCGCCGGTGCAGCCGATTCAGGTATGGATCAACGGCCAGCAGGCTCTCTATATGTACGCCGGGGAAGCGCCGGGCATGGTTGCGGGGGTGATGCAAATCAACGTGCAGATCCCCGCCAGTGCGCCGTCCGGCCCGCTCTCGATTCAAGTGTCCATCGGGGGCAATATCAGCCAGACCGGCATCACGGTGTCGGTGCAGTAGCTCGGCCCCCGGCCCCTGGCCCCCGGCCCCCGTTTGACACCCGCTTTTCGCTGCTGCTAGCCTGAGTTTTCATGTCCGCCGCGCCCGCGCTCAAAACCACTCCGCTCAATTCCATTCATCGCGCCCTGGGCGCCAGGATGGTGGATTTCGGCGGGTGGGACATGCCCGTCCAATACACCGGGATCATCGATGAGCACCACGCCGTGCGTCGCGCCGTCGGAATCTTCGATGTCAGCCACATGGGCGAGATCGAAATCCACGGGCCGGAGGCCGCCAAACTCGCCGATTTCGTCACCACCAACGCCGTCCACAAGCTCAAAATCGGCCAGGCCCACTACTCCGGCCTGCTCTACCAGCACGGCGGATTCGTGGACGATATCCTGGTCCACAAGGTCGCCGAGGACCATTACTTCCTGTGCGTCAACGCCTCCAACCAGGAGAAGGATTTCGAGCACATCCGCTCGCTCAACCGCTTTGACGCGCGCGTGGATTTCTCGAGCGGCCGTTACGCCCAGCTTGCCATCCAGGGTCCCAAAGCGCGAGACACCGTGCAGAAACTGACCTCCGTGGACCTCGCCGCCATCCGCTACTATTGGTTCACCGATGGCGAGGTGTGCGCCGCGCCCGCCCGCATCGCGCGCACCGGCTACACCGGCGAGGACGGCTTCGAGATCTACGCGGCCCACGCCCATGCCGCGCGCATCTGGAACGAAGTCTTGCAGGCCGGCGCCGAATTCGGCATCAAGCCGTGCGGCCTGGGCGCGCGGAACACGCTGCGCCTCGAGGCCGGGATGGCGCTCTACGGGCACGAAATCGACGCCTCCATCTCTCCTCTCGAAGCGGGCCTCGAGTGGATCGTCAAGTTCGATAAGGGCGAGTTCGTGGGCCGCGAGGCGCTGCTGCGGCAAAAAGAAAACGGCGTCAAACGCAAACTGGTGGGCTTTGAGATGCTTGGGCGCGGCATCGGCCGCGATGGCTACGAAGTGCTTCTTAATGGCTCGCCGGCGGGCTGGGTCACCAGCGGCTCGCCCTCGCCAACCTTGAACCGGAACATCGGGTTTTGCTACCTGCCCGCCGATCGGGCGCAGCCGGGCAAAGCCATTCAGATCATGATCCGCAACCAGCCGGTGGATGCGGTGACGGTGCCAACTCCGTTCTACAAACGAGCAAAATAAAAATGTATCCAGACAACTTCCGATATACCAAGGAACACGAATGGGTCCTCGTGGAAGGGGACACCGGCACGATCGGAATCACCGATCATGCGCAACAGGCACTCGGCGACATCGTATACGTGGACCTGCCCAAGGTGGGGGTGCGCGTCGAGCTGGGCAAGTCGCTCGGCTCCGTCGAGTCCGTNNCCGACGCTCCCGAGAAACTCAACCAGGATCCGCACGGCGCGGCGTGGCTGGTGAAGATCCATCTGAGCGCGCCCGCCGAGATCCAGAACCTGATGTCCGCCGCCGACTATCAAACTTACATAGGAGCCGAAAAGTAGTTGCGCTATCTTCCCAAGTCCGATTCCGAACGCCGCCAGATGCTCGAGGCCTGCGGCATGACGTCCCCCGAAGAGCTGTTCTCCCATCTGCCCGAGGCCGTGCGCCTCAAGCGCCCGCTGGATCTCGCGGCGGGCATCTCCGAATACGAAATCGTGGACTACTTCCGCCGGCGCGCTGCCGAGAACGCCAACGGGTACGCATCGTTCCTGGGCGCGGGTGTCTACCACCATTTCCGCCCGGTGCTGGTGGATGCCGTGGTGTCGCGCGGCGAGTTCCTGACTTCGTACACGCCCTACCAGGCGGAAATCTCGCAGGGCACGCTCACCGCCATCTTCGAATTCCAAACCATGATCTGCCAGCTCACCGGCATGGACGTGGCCAACGCCTCCATGTACGACGGCTCCACCGCCGTTCCCGAAGCGGCCATGATGGCCGCGCGCTCCACGGGCAGGAAGCGGGTGCTGATCGCCCGCGCAGTGCACCCCGAGTACCGCGAAGTGCTCCGCACCTATGCCCGGCACCAGGGAATGCCGGTCGAGGAATTCGGCTACCTGCCCGAGGCCGGAACCATCGACCTCGAAGACCTGGACCGCAAGATCGACGATCTCACCGCCGCGGTGGTGGTGCAGTCGCCGAATTTTTTCGGAATCGTGGACCAGGTGAAAGCCGCGGCCGAGATCGCGCACCGGCGCGGCGCTCTGCTGATCGTGGTGTTCACCGAGGCCGTCTCGCTGGGATTGCTGGAGCCGCCCGCGGATGCCGACATCGTGGCCGGCGAGCTGCAATCCTTCGCGATTTCGCCCAGCTACGGCGGCCCCTTCGCGGGCATCATCGCCACCAGGGAAAAGTTCATCCGACAGATGCCCGGCCGTTTGGTCGGCCAGACCACCGATTCGCGCGGCAACCGTGCCTTCTGCCTGACGCTTTCCACGCGCGAGCAGCACATCCGCCGCGAGAAGGCCACCTCCAACATCTGCACCAACCAGGCTCTCATTGCGCTGATGGCCACGGTCTTCATGACGGTCTACGGCAAGCAGGGCCTGCGCGAGTTAGCCCAACAGAACCTCGCCAAGGCGCACTACCTGGCCGGCCGGTTGAAGCCGCGCTTCTCCGGGAAATTCTTCAATGAATTCGTAGTCCGCGTCGATAAGCCCGACAAAATCAACAAAGCGCTCTTGAAAAAAAAGATCATCGGCGGTCTCCCGCTCGGACGTTTCTACCCCGAGCTGGCCGATTCCATGCTGCTCTGCGCCACCGAAATGTCCCACCGCGCCGACATGGACACCCTCGTAGCGCAGGCACTCATGCCTGCCGCGTCGGCACTCATGCCGACGCTCTTGCCTGGCGAGGTCCCGGCATGATCACCAAAGTCCGCCCCCACCTCTCGCAGAACGAGGCCCTCCTGTTCGAGCGCAGCTCTCCCGGCAAGATAGCCTACCAGCTTCCCGATCTGGATGTCCCGCCCCTAGACCCCAGCGAAGCCTTGGGCGCGGAAAGCGTTCGCGCGGAGATCCCCGGTTTCCCCGAGGTCAGTGAAGTGGAGGCCATCCGCCACTTCACGCGCCTCTCCACGTGGAACTACGCCATCGACCACGGCATGTATCCGCTNNGCACCATGAAGTACAACCCGCGCATCAACGAGCTGGTGGCGCGCATCGAAGGCCTCGCCTGGGCGCATCCCTACCAGCCGGAAGCCCTGGCGCAAGGCTCCATGGAAGTGATGGCGCGCCTGGAAGCCGCCCTGGCTGAGATCTCCGGCATGGACGCCGTCACGCTCCAACCCGCCGCCGGCGCCCACGGCGAGCTGACCGGCATCCTGCTAATTCGCGCCCTGCTCGAGAAACGCGGCAATCCCCGCAAGAAGATTCTCATCCCCGATTC